>DAKN01000017.1 GCA_002499185.1 Candidatus Pacearchaeota archaeon UBA284
TTTAATTAAAATAAGGACAATAAAAATGAATGAGCCTTTTAGTGCATTAAATTTATTTAAGCAAAGCGGGATTAAGTTTAAAACGAAGCGTCAGGCCAGCAAGTACCTTAACCATTATGGAAGGGTTTGGAAGGAAGAACATAATATTGATTTATCTGCCCCAAAAAGAGGAAGTAAATAATGACCAAAATTAATAAAAGAGTAAAAAGCAATGTTGATGATTTAGCAGATCAGATTGTAGAAGAAAGCAAAAAGGAAGTTAAGAAGAAAGCTCCGATTAGATTTGATAGAGTTATTTCTACAGGTTCTGTTTTGTTGGATTTGGCAATATCAGGAGGGAGAATTAAAGGTGGTGGAATCCCGCCCGGAATATTATTTGAAATATATGGCCCTTCTGGTGCTGGTAAGACCGCGGTGCTTGCTTCTATTTGCGCTTCCGCTCAAAGAAATGGCGGTACTGTTAGATTGCGCGATCCTGAAGCAAGACTAGATAAAGAATATGCCGAAACGTATGGAATGTCGATTGATAAAGCTGGATTTGATTATTCAAGACCGGATACGGTAGAGGAACTATTTATTGATTTATGGGAATGGGATAATCGCAAGGAAGGGGTAGTAAATATATTTGGAGCCGATAGTATTGCTAGTCTAAGTACAGAGTTGGAAATGGGAGATAATGACGGAGATAAAAGAGGTCAGCGCCAGGCAAAATTATTTTCTCAATCGTTAAGAAAATCTGCAAGAATAATAGGGCAAGAAGATTTATTGGTATTATTTACCAACCAATTAAGACAAGGCGAATTTGGAGAAGTGACTTCTGGAGGAAAGGCATTAGAATATTATGCTTCTTTAAGAGGGAGAGTAAGTAAAAAAGGAATGATTGAAAAAGTAGTTAAACTTTCCTCCGGTAAAGAAGTAAAAAAGATTATAGGCATTGAGAGTCAAATTTATATCTCTAAAAGCACGATTGATGACCCTTATCGTAGTTGCCCATTTTCAATATTATTTGGTGTAGGAATCGATGATATAAGAGATCAGCTTCAATGGTATAAAGATATTACCAAAGAAACAAAGTATGATGTTTTTGATGGGAAAACTTATGTAGCAATGGAGAAGGCAATTCAGCATATAGAAGAGAATAATTTAGAAATAAAATTAAGAGAAAGGACAATAGAATTGTGGAAGGAAATAGAGTTTAAATTTAAGATTGAAAGAAAGCCAAAGGTATGGTTTTAATAAATGACTAAAATAAATCGTAGAGAAGTAAAGCTATGTGAATGTGGTTGTGGCTAACCAGTAAAGAAAAGATAGGAGAACAAATATTAAATAAGATAGGGAGCAATGGCAATCAATATTTGCTAGCCAATAATTAAAAAGGAGAAAATTATGACAAAGAAAGCAATTAAGAAAAAAGAAACATGGGAAGTTTGGGAAAAGAAAGTAATGGAGTTATGCGATATATTAAAAAATGAGTCTATAGGTGTTTTTCCTAAATCTGATGCTGCACAATTTGCTTGTTTTGAAATTGTTAATCAAGCGGCGTATAATCATTATGAAGCTCTTGGTATTTTAGAAGAAACAAAATTAAAATATAGAGAAATAAGTTTACGAGTAATGAATGAAGAAGATAGTTAATTAGCATATAATCAATAAAAGTAGCGTACAAACGATTCTGAATAGAAATTTAGCTATATTTAAAGGGAGACAAACTATGGAATATGATGCAATAATAGAAGAATGGATAATGAGTAATGGAATAATTTGGGGATTAATACTTGAAGATAAAAAGGGAAGATTTAGAGATAAAACCTATATTCACACTTCTACTATTTTATCTAATATTAAAAATATAAAAGAAGGGGATATAATAACAACAAAAAACAGTAAATATCTCTTAGGGAAAAAAGGATATGATGGCAAATAAAACAGATATTTTGATATGCGATGGAAATGCCATTTGTCATCGTTCCATACATACAACGGGCGAATTGAAATATAATGGAGAATTTACAGGGATTAAGTATGGGTTTTTCAGCCAGCTTTATATGATACTTCAAAAGTATAAGCCGGAGAATATTTGTTTTGTTTGGGATTCAAGATCAAGTAAGAGAAAAGAAATTTATCCTTCGTATAAAGAAAAAAGAAGTCAAAAGAAAAAAGAACAGACAAAGGAAGAAAAGATATTTTACGGGAAATGTTTTGAACAGTTTGATGAGCTATACGAAGAGATACTTCCAAAGATAGGAATTAAAAATAATTATAAAGTAAAAGGACTGGAAGGAGATGATTTAATTGCTTCAATATGTTTAAACAATAAAGGAAGAAAAGTAATAGCAACATCTGATAATGATATGTATCAATTATTAAACAATGAAACGGTTATTTATGATATTAGAAAAAAGAAGGAATTTACCAAGGATGATTTTTTTAAAGAATATGAGATTGATGCAACTGAATGGGTAAATATAAAATGCATGGCAGGTTGTAGTTCCGATGAAGTGGAAGGGATAGATAGAGTAGGAATAGATACAGCAATAAAGTATTTAAAAAAACAACTAAAAGAGAAAAGCAAAATTTACCAAAGAATAGTGTCGGATAAAAGTATAGAAATTTGCGATAGAAATATTAAGCTTGTAAAATTACCATTTGAAGGAACGCCGAAGATAAAAGTAGAAAAAAATAAGGTAAATTTTAATGAATTAAAATCTGTATTTTTAGAGAATGGGTTTTATTCATTTTATGAGAGAGAAAAATTTAATGAATGGAGGAAATTGCTATGCTAGAGAATAGATATTCAGAGGGAATTTTAAAAGAATACAAGCCACTTTATTATTATTGTAGAGATGAGATTAACAGACCTTGGGTTACTGTTTGCCTGCTATGGAAAATGATTAGTGGCGCTCCGGTTGTTTTTTCAAGAGGGGTTGCGATTTGTAGCAATGAAGACAATATATGTAAAAACTGGGGGAGAAGATTGGCATTAGAAAGAGCTATGTTGGCTGCCGTTACCCAATACGATACTGAAGAAATAGATAGAAGCGGAACAAATGGCAATATAGCTCATATTTATTATTCTATTTTGCCTTTTGAGTTTATTTTTAAATCTGAATATGAACCAGATTTAACTATATACGAGACAAAAGTAATTGATAGAATAGCATTAAAATATAATTGAGGGTGTATATGGATCATAAAGAATTAGTTGATAAGGCCGCAATGTGGCTTAAAAATAAATTTAATTGCTCTGTTATTTTAAAAGAATTTAAAGCTTATGTTTTTACTGGCGAAGTTCCTGATGTGATTGGCTGGCATCATAACGCAAGTATTTTAATAGAAGTTAAAGCCAGCAGAGGTGATTTTTTATCTGATTGTAAAAAGAGAGCAAGGCAAAAAGGAAGAGCGGCTTTAGGCAATTGGAGGTTTTATTTTACTAATCCCGGAATAGTAAAGAAAGAAGAAATTCCAGAAGGATGGGGGCTATATGAAGTCCACGGGAAAAGAATAATTCATATGGGTGGGAATAAATTTAATAATACATCAACGGTTTTTGAATCATGCAAGAAAAGTGAAGTTGCATTATTATTGGCCTCTCATAGAGGATTACAAAACAACTGGGAGAATAGTAAAAAGATAATTTTAAATTTTACAGAAGAGGATAATATATGACTTATCAAGAATTATGTCCAATTGATACATCAAAAGAAATAAGAAGAAAATTTAATATAGGAGATATTTTTGAGAATAAAGCAAAATGTTTAAAATGCGGAGAAATAATTATATCTAAAAATAGACATGATTATTCTAAATGTAAATGTGGGAATTTAGCGGTAGACGGTGGGAGCTGGTATGCAAGGAGAGCATTTACCGGCAGAACAGATAGCTATGAAGATATGATAGTTTATTATTTAGATGTAAAGGAGGAAGTATGAA
>DAKN01000013.1 GCA_002499185.1 Candidatus Pacearchaeota archaeon UBA284
ATGAAATAATTTTCAGCATTAAAGGTATCTTTTATTTTATTGCCAAAAACTAATAGATATTCAGGAAAAGACTTCTTTTCAATATTTGCATATACATTGTAAGCTGGATGTTTATCATTTATAAGACCATGTTGCAGTTCTATCGTCTTTATGCCTAAAGTTCTAGCAGCATGGATAATCGCTTGAATGACAATGTTAGAATAGGCACTAATAAAAATTAATTTAGGTTTTTTAATCTTAAAAAATATTAAAAATAAAATTCTATATGAATTAAATTTCTTAATTTTATTTTTATAGTCTACATTTAAATTATATTTTCCATTTATTTCTTTCAGTATATTTTCATTTATTATCTCTGTTTTGATAGGGAATGGATTTAAAAAATTCAATAACGTAAATAAATATAACGAAATTATATTTTTCATAGATAGTTCCGATATGGGCAAATGTCTTGAAGCTGCAGGATGTTCAATCAACAAAGTCTTTTCTTTTCCAAGATAATTTAATAAAGTTTCAGCCAATATATTAACATAGATATCATTCTTTAATCTCAATTCACCTTTATTTGCAAATATGATATAATCATATTTTTTAAATATATTTCTAAATCCATGAACTGAATTTTTAATTTTATTAATTTTACTGGAAGGCGAAATTTCTTCTTGTTCGGGGCCCTCTAAAAAATATTTATTAAAATACGCAGATTCATATTGAATTCTAAGGAATGACCAAACCTGTTCATTATTAACTTTTATTGAAGCGACATCATAAGTTGTTTCTACTTCTTCTAGAAAATCTATAGGGTCCATCATTTTTAGATTATAATTCAATTATATAAAATTATGTAAGATAAATTTAGATTAGATAAGTATTTAAAATAAAAAAATGGAAAGAATTCAAATGAAATCAGACTTTGTCCTTGGAATAATACCTGCAAGAAGTGGATCGAAAAGAGTCCGAAAAAAAAACACTAGAGATTTATTGGGAAAACCTCTAATTGAATATACTATGGATTCTTCTAAGAAATCTAAACTAATCGATAAATTAGTAGTATCAACAGACGACGATGAAATAAAGCAATTAGGACTTAATAATAAAATTGAAGTAGTTGAAAGGCCATTAGAACTGGCTCAAGATACTTCTTCAGCTATAGATGTTGTCTTACATGCTATAGACGAAATAAACAATAAAAACCTATATCCCGATATAATAATATTGCTTCAGCCAACTTCACCTTTTAGAACTGCCCAAGATATAGATAATTCATTAAATTTATTTTTACACGAATATAAAAGAAATAATTGCATGTCCTTAGTTAGTTTATGTGAATATGAGCATTCTCCATATTGGAGTATGACTATAAAAGAGATATATACTTCCCCATTTTTCGGCCATGACTATATCAATAAAAGGGGCCAAGATTTACCAAAACTTTACAGGCCAAATGGTGCCATTTATATATCGACGCCCAGAATACTAAAAGAGTGTAAAACTTTCTATACTTATAAAACTTTGCCGTACATAATGCCCCATATATATAGCGTAGATATAGATGAAGAAATAGACTTTAAATTTGCAGAATTCTTACTAAATGAAGGTATGTTAGATGACAAATAAAAAATGCTTTATTATAGCCGAAGCAGGGGTTAACCATAATGGAAATGTAGATCTAGCCAAAGAACTTATCGACGTTGCTTCTAAATGCAGAGCAAATGCAGTTAAATTTCAAACTTACAAAACTGAAGACTTAGTTACTAATGATTTAGAAATGGCCCAATATCAAGCAAAAAATATTGGTAAAAAAACAAGTCAAAGAGCCATGCTAAAAAGTTTAGAATTAACCTATGAAGATTTCATAGAATTAAAAAAACATTGTGATAAACGAAGAATAATATTTTTATCTACCCCCCATACTGAAGATGCTGTAGACTTTTTAGAAGATCTTGTAGAGATATATAAAGTTGCTTCAGGAGACCTTACAAATCCCCCCTTTTTAAAAAAAATAGCTATGAAGAAAAAACCTATTATTTTGTCAACGGGTATGGGGACTCTCTGCGAAATTGAAGAGGCAGTGACATCAATAAAAAAAATAGGTAATGATAAGATAACTTTGTTACATTGTGTTACAAATTATCCTGCAGATATAAAAGATTTAAATCTTAATTTTATAAAAACTTTGAACACAGCTTTTAAACTTCCAGTTGGTTTTTCAGATCATAGCCTTGGAATTACAGCTTCAATCGCAGCTGTTGCAATTGGGGCAAAAGTTTTAGAAAAGCATTTTACAATAGATAAGGATATGGAAGGCCCAGACCATAAAGCTTCTTTAGATCCTGATGAATTAAAAAAACTTGTAATCTCTATAAGGGAAGTTGAAAAGGCTTTAGGGGATGGAATAAAAAAGCTAACTTTAGAAGAAGAAGAATTAAAAAAAATAATTAGGAAGGCAATTGTTGCGAATACAGATATTATTTCTGGATCAATATTAACTAAAGAAATGTTGTGTATTAAAAGATCCGGGGTAGGCATTGAACCAAAGCGTATTCAGGATCTAATTGGAAAAGAAACTATAAAGAATATTAAAAAGAACCAAAAATTATCCTGGGACATGATAGCTTGAAAAGAAAAATTCTTTACATTACAGGCTCTAGAGCAGATTATGGATTGATGCTTTCAACTTTAAATAAAATTAAATCTCATCCTAATCTAGAGTTGGAAATAATAGTCACTGGTATGCATCTAATGGAAGAATTTGGTAAAACTATAAATGAAATTGAAAAGGATAACTTTAAATTAATTATTTTAGATTCAATATACGAAAGGGATAATAAAGAGTCAATGGCAACATTTATTGGAGATTTAATCAAAAAATTAGTTCCGACTATTACTAAAATTAGGCCAGATATCATCCTTCTTCTCGGTGATAGAGGTGAGATGTTAGCAGCTGCGATAGCAGGTGCATATTTGTCTATTCCAGTTGCACATATCCATGGAGGGGAAACAACAGGAAATATAGATGAATCTGCAAGGCATGCCATAACTAAATTATCTAATATTCATTTTGTTGCAACTGATACAAGCGCTGAGAGGATTATTAAAATGGGAGAAAATCCAGAGTATATTTTTTCTGTAGGGGCGCCAGGATTGGATGATATAGTCAATAGTGATATAATTAACTCAGAAATATTGAAAAATAAATATAAAATTGATTTATCCGAACCCTTAATTTTAGTAATTCAACACCCCGTTACTTCAGAAAGTAATGAAGCGCCTAATCAAATTTATGAAACTCTCAATGCCATTGCGGAATTGAAATATCAAGCAATTGTTATCTACCCGAATTGTGATGCAGGCGGAAGAGGGATAATTGAGATTATTAAAAAATACAAAAATAACGGAAATATAAAAATTTATGAGAATATTCCACGAATGGATTACTTAAGTCTATTAAAAATATCAAGTGTAATTGTAGGTAACTCTAGCAGTGGGATAATCGAAGCGCCTTCGTTCAAAATACCGGTCGTAAACATTGGCACACGACAAGAGGGAAGGGAAAGGGCAGAAAATGTGATGGATGTAAGATACGACAAAAAACAGATAATGTCAGCCATAGAAAAAGCTCTATTTGACAAAGATTTTAAAGCTAAACTAAAAAATATTAAGAATCCATATGGCAATGGAAACTCAGGAGATAGAATTGCCCACATATTAAGTGAAATAAAAATTGACAATAGATTATTACAAAAAAAGTTAACATACTAGGTGATTAAGTGGGAAGAGAACGATTCAACGATTGGGCGATGCCCTCAATTGAAGATGGAAAATTAACAAAATATAATTGGTTTGTCCAAAATTCTAATAATTTTCAATTAGGATATCGAACAGATATTGGGGCCTTTAGTTATATTAACGCGAAAAATGGAGTTATAATAGAGGATTATGCCCAAATAGGGTCGCATTGCTCAATCTACTCTGTTTCCACGATAGATAATAAAGAAGGCAAAGTTATATTGAAGAAAAATTGTAGAATTGGTAGTCATTCTACCATAATGCCAGGGGTAACAATTGGAGAAAATTCAATAATCGGTGCTTATAGTTTTATTAAAGATTCTATTCCCTCTTCAGTTCTGGCTTATGGTATTCCGGCAAAAGTTATAAGAAAACTATCCGAAGAAGAATTAGAATCTATGATAAAAGAGTTAGACTGATCATGAGCTGGAGAATACCTTTATTCAAGATATTTTGGGATCAAGAAGATGTTAGTAGCATTACTGAATCGATTAAATTGGGAATGTACTGGACAGAGGGTCCAAATGTCGAGAATTTTGAAAAAAAAATATCTGAATACATAGGGACAAAATATTGTGTCACCTTTAATTCAGGGACTTCAGCGTTGCACACTTCTTTAATCTCATATGACATCAAAAAAGAAGATGAAGTTATAGTTCCATCATTTACTTTTATTGCTACAGCTAATGCCCCTCTTTTTGTTGGGGCAAAACCTGTATTTGCGGACATTGAAATGGATACATTTGGTTTAAATCCTGAAGATGTTAATGAAAAGATTACGAATAAAACAAAAGCTATAATTCCAGTGCATTATGGTGGTTGCCCTTGTAATATTAAAGCTTTGAGAGAAATAGCAGAAGATAATAAATTAATTCTTATTGAAGACGCTGCAGAAGCTTTTGGGGCTAAGATTGGCAAAGAAAAGATTGGTACTTTTGGAAACTCTTCAATGTTTAGCTTTTGTCAAAATAAGATTATTACTACTGGCGAAGGTGGGGCAATTACCACTAATTCTAAAGATATATACACTAAACTAAAATTAATCCACTCACAAGGCAGGGCAGAAATAAAAGATTACTTTTTCTCTACCAACACTGCAGACTATGTTGGCCTAGGCTATAACTTCAGAATGTCAAATATTATTGCTTCTCTGGGGCTGTCTCAAATTTCCAAAGCAGATAAATTGATAGAACGAAGGAGGAATAATTCAAAATATCTCAATTCTAAGCTAAAAGATCGTAATATTAAATTTATTAATCCCCCAAAAGATTATTTCAATGTTTATCAACTTTATAGTATTCGAATTGATAAGGCTTTAAGAAATAAACTTATGGACTATTTGAAAAGGAAAGGGATAATGACAAAGATTTATTTCTTCCCGGTACACAAAACACATTTTTACAAAAACGTTTTGGGATACAATTGCAACTTAGAGGTCACTGAGACAATATCTGAAGAAATAATCACTTTGCCTATGTTCCCCTCGTTAAGTAAGTCTCAGATTGACATTATTTCAAGGGAAATAAAAAATTTCTTTTTGGAGATTGAATAAATGGAAAACATTAGAGATTACTACAAGAAAAAGGTTATACTTGTTACCGGTGGAGCTGGATCTATCGGAAGTCAACTAGTTAAAGAACTTATCAAGTTCAATCCTAAATCAATAAGAGTTTTAGATAATAATGAAACAGGATTATTCGATCTTGAAAGGAATCTAAATACTAACTTAATTCGTCCGTTTATAGGGGATATAAGAGACAAGGAAAGACTAAAAAGAGCTGTTGAAGGCGTAGATATTGTATTTCATGCAGCTGCCTTGAAACATGTCCCCTTATGTGAATACAATCCTTTTGAAGCAATAAAAACTAATGTCATTGGAACACAGAACTTAATTGAAGTTTCAATAGATGAAAATGTTGAAAAATTCATTACAATTAGTACTGATAAAGCAGTGAATCCAATTAACGTTATGGGGGCTACAAAGTTACTTTCAGAAAGATTGACTATTTCTTCAAATTATTATAAAGGTGAAAAAAGCACTGCTTTGTCTTGCGTTAGATTTGGCAATGTATTGGATACAAGAGGATCCGTTATTCCTATTTTTAGAGATCAGTTACAAAACGGAAGTGACATTACTATAACAGATCCAGAAATGACAAGATTTATTATGAAAATCTCAGACTCCACTAATCTAATTTTGAAATCTGCTAAATTAGCACGAGGGGGAGAGATTTTCATATTAAAGATGCCAGTTGTTAAAATATCTGACCTTGCAGAGGTAATGATTGAAAAATATAAATATCTGAATACCGATAAGAAATTCGATGTTAAAATAATAGGTAAAAGAATGGGGGAAAAATTATATGAGGAGCTTATGACAGAAGAAGAATCTAAAAATGCCTATGAAGATAAATACATGTTTATTGTGAAACCCCCTATTATAGAAATAACGGCAGAGACAAACTACGATATACCTAAAAATTTTAAAAAAACGGATATTAAAAACTACAACTCAAAAAATACACAACTATTAGATAAAGAAGAAATAAAGAATTTAATTGACGATTCAATCCCTAAGTAAATTTAAGAAAAAATTAATCTCTTCTTTTTTAATACATTTTAATGCTATAATAATCCCAAAATAAATAATAATGCCTAACGCTATTGAGATTACTAATGAAAATATCCCAACTGGATTCAAATAAATAATCATTATAGACATAATAATTGAGGCAATCAGGCTTTTTGTAATAAAACTAATATCAAAATTAAATAATTTTACTTTTGAAGAATAATAAAAAACAACTATAAAAGTTATAATAAATGAAATCAAAGTAGTTAATGCGGCCCCATTTATTCCAATTAATGGAACAATTATTATATTTAGGCATATATTACTAAAAGCAGCTAAGGACATACTTGCCCCAATTATCTTTGTTTTGTTCTGAACTACTAATATATTTCCAATAATACCTTGTAAACCAAATAAAAGATAGCTAGTTGCAATATAGGGGGTAATCAAATATCCAACGCCAGCGATTTCATCAGTAGTAAGGATGGTTAATATAAGCTTTGAAAGTATTGATAGTCCAAAAACAGAAGGGATGGCAATTAATAAATAATACTTTGTAGAGTATCTAAGAACTTTACTAAATTCCTTAAATTTTTTTTCATCGTAATATTTTGAAAGTACAGGAGGTAAAAGAAAAAACAAAGGACTAGAAAAAAGTGAAATCAAGTTTCCGACGGTGTATCCTGGCCCATAATAGCCTACAAATATAGTCCCCAAAAATATAGTGATAATGTATCTGTCACTTGAGTTTAATACCCAATTTGATAAATTACTAGGTATCAGAGGTATACTAAAAGATATGTATTTTTTAATATTGGTGAATTTTGGTAGAGAAAAACCAATTTCGTATAACACTATTATCACCATTAAGATAACGGCTAAAATTTTAGATATTAAAATTCCAAAAACTGCACCATCAATTCCGTATCCACTTAAAATAAAATAAGATGCAAATGACACAATAAGAATCATATCTATTGCTAAAAAAGTAGAATAAATTTTTATTTTTTGCATAGCCCTAAATAAATTCATTGGAAGACCAATTAAACTTTCGATAAAAAGAATAACAGACAGTATTCTAGTTACTTCTAAGTCACCGTTAAAAAGTATTTGAGATATTGGAATTGCAAATATAAAGAATATTAAAGATACTATTCCACTTATAATTATTACTATAGCAGATATAGAATAAAATCCTTCTTGAAATTCTTTTTTATCTTTTGTTGCTGCAAGAAATCTTACGATAGCAAAAGGGAGACCAAGTCCCACAATTGGCGGAATTAACCCAATTGTTGCATTTACTTGAATCCAGATGCCATACTCAGAAACTGGTATGTTTTTAGTTAAAATAGGAACTAAAAGTATTCTTATTATCATTAAAAGGACACTTGTCAAACTGATTAGACCTATTTTTTGAGCAAAAAGTTTTTGTTCAGTCATTTTATTACCATTAATGAGGTATGTGCAAAATAGAT
>DAKN01000050.1 GCA_002499185.1 Candidatus Pacearchaeota archaeon UBA284
CGTGGAAGAGGTTATTGTGGCATGCCCTGTAAAATTCTTTCAAGAATAAAAAAATCTCAACCAAAAATAAAAACAGAATTTTCAGGAAGTTCTCCTCCAGAAATTTTTGTCGGCAGAAACGATTATCCTTATGTTTACTCTGGAATATTGGCTCCAGATTATATGGGAAATACAGAAAATATGTCCATGCCCGAAAAATGGTATGAAAATCAAGACGATATAGAAAAAATTATGAGTTATAGGGCTGGAATGGTTTATTCAAGATTTAAAATAAAAGTCAAAAATCCAAACTCAAATTCAAGTAACTCAATCCAATCAAAAAAATTCCTTGGATTATTGCAGGACATTGCAATCGCTTCAAAGCCAATTGATGCAAGTTTTGAATTAAAAAGACAACCGAGTTCAAAATTTTCCCTTACAAGTCATACTCCTCTGATTGGAAATCCGGCTCCTTTGAAGAAAGCAAGGCTTGAAAGCAACCTTCAAGTAGAAAAGAAAGTAGATTATCTTATAAATGATATTGATGCTAAATCTGTTGATTCTATGAAAGAATTATTTAAATCAAATATTCCTGTTTCAAATATTATTAAAATTCTATCGGCTGGTTTGCTTGGATTAAAGAAACAAAGAAGAATGGTTCCTACAAGATGGGCTGTAACCGCGACAGATGATGCCTTATCAAAAGATTTGCTTAAAAGAATAAGATATCACCAACAAATTTCAGAAATTCTTTTATTTAATGGGAATTATCTTGGAAATTATTATGAGGTATTGTTATTGCCTGGAGAATTTGGTTTTGAAGTTTTGGAAATGGCCGAAACAGGCGGAGTTTGGAATCCCGAAACAACAGCAATTTGGCATGATTATGAATTCTTTGGGGGCAGAAAAGAATATGCTAGCAATGTTACTGGAGGATATTATGCTGTGAGATTACCGATAACAGAATATCTCGAAAAAATCAAGAGACAAGCAACAATAATAATTTTTAGAGAAGTCAGAAAAGAATATTGGGCTCCTTGTGGTGTGGGAATTCTGCGCGAATTAATGAGGGGAATATTAAAACAACAGCCAGAAAGATTTTCCACAATCCAAGAAGCGTTTGCAAAAATGCAAACGCGGTTTAAATCTCCGATACAAAACTATACAACAAAAAGCATTCTATTGAAAAGAAAAAAAGAACAAAGACAACTTTTTGATTTTTAGTCTTTTTTATAGAAAGGACATTGAGTTGAATTACATCTATTAAGATCATAAGCTTCAAAACAAGCATTATTCTTTTTACAAAGGCCCATTTGCTCATATAATTCATTTCCTTTTCCTTTAAGGTCTAAATTAATGCCTATTTCGGAATCTACTAAATCAACCATTGTTCTTAGAGAAACTTCTTTTGGAAGCTTATTAACAACCTTATTTGCAATGGATCGCTTTTTTTTATCTGGAATTTGAGATATTCCCTTTCTTAATAAATTTACTCCATAATCACTTGCCATAATTTATTTTTATTAAACTAATTTATAAATTTAATTATTGAATTTTAAGATATATAATTTAAAAGAACTATTAGAATATATATTTTTTATTATCTATATTAAGAATTATCTAAAATGACTGCTTATCATCATTGTTTGCCTTTTGTATTTATGTCTTAAGTAAAAACCGTAGAAAAATCCAGTTAAAAATCCACCAAGATGAGCAGTATTTGCTATTGATAATCCGAATGCAGAAGATGCAAGCCACATGATTATTAAGATAAAAATTATTGCAAACCACATTGGCATGGGTATAGGTATAAACAAGATATAGACTTTCATTTTTGGCACAAGAACTGCAGCCAATCCAGCGATTCCAAAAATAGCTCCACTTGCACCAACAGCAGGTATTAGTAAATTATCCCCGAATGCAAATGCTAATGAAACAAAAAACAAGGCTGCAATTATTCCAGAAATTAAATATAATGCAAGGAATCTTTTGCTTCCAATTATCCTTTCAATAAATCCACCTAAAAAAACTAAGGACATCATATTTGCGAATAAATGAAAACTGAAAAGACTTGGATCATGCATAAACATGCTTGTAAAAATTGTCCAAAGTTTTTGTCCCTGCAATATTGCATTTGGTTGCAATGCAATTTCATAAAAAACGCTTTCTCCAAGAGTATTCATTAGAATTATCATTGCCAAATAAGCAACAACATTGATTCCAACAAGCCATAACGTAAAATTAAAAAATTTCTTTTTTGATTTTTGTCTTTGTTTTATTACGACATATGACATTTTAACTTAGGATTTTTAATTTATGAAAATTAGCATAAATGAAATTATTTTTTCTTCTTATTGGTTTTTTTAAACTTTTTTTTAGTTTCTTTCTTTTTGATTTTTTTCAGTTTTTTCTTAATGATTTTTACTTTATTCTTTACTGGTTTTTTTCCTTTTTTCTCTTTTTTAATTTTCTTTTTAATTATTTTTTCCTTTTTTTTCATTACAACTTTTTTTCCTACCTTTTTTTCCTTCTTTTTTGTTTTTGGTTTTTCTTCTATTTTTGGTTTAATCTTTTCTAATTCCGTAATTATTATTCTTATTTGGTTATCAAGATCTTCTATTTTTGAAGAAATTTCCTTCAGTTTTTTGTCTTCTTGAACTATTTGCAATAATTGGCCGCACTCTGGACAGAAAAAATTATGGTGCATTGCTGTTTCTTCACTCATTTCTATGTTGTCGATGGCACAAGTATAGAAATTTTTAGTTTCTCTGCTTTTATATAAACCCTCAAATGTAATCTTTTCTTGTATTTTTGCCTTCAATAAAAATTCAAGAGATTTTTCCATATCTAATGTCCAAAAGTAAGTATACCATCCTTTTTTCTCGTCTTTTTTTCGAGTATATTTTAACAAATTAAAATTAGACATTCTATACAGGATATTCCTTGTTTGATTGATTGTTAATCCCAGCTGAGAAGCTATCTTAAATTCATTTATATTGGATTTTCCGAATAAAACATTAACTAATGGTTCTGAAGTTTTACTTGCAGCTTTTCTAACAGCTTCTTTTAGTAAAAGAAAAAGTTTTTCATCTTCTTTTTTTATTTTTGCCATTTTCCCCTTTTAATATGTATATAATTAATTTTAAACTAGAGAGTATTTATATTTTTCCCCTTAAAAAGTTTTTTAAATGATAATATCTTGTGTACTTTAACATATTTTAGAAAAAGATAGAAAAAGAGGTAAATAAGATAAAAATGGCTTTATTTAAGAAAAAGAAACCAATTCTAGAAGAACCTCCGGGATTTCCAGAATTAAAAAGAGACATCCCACAAATTGAAGAGCCAAAAATTGAATCTAAAGTCTTTAAAGAAATAGACATGCCAGATCTTCCAGAAATAGAAGAACAAGAAGAGCCGGAAGAAATAGAAGAAATGGAATCAGAAGAATTAGAAGACGAAGAACAAAAGGAATTAACTGAAATTCCCGGTTTAAAGGAAAGAGAATCTGAAAAAAGCAAGAAATCAACAATACCTGAATTAAAGAAGGAATTGCCAAAAAAGATTTCTGTTGATATTAAAGATGCACATGAAAATCCTGCTAAAATCTATAAAAGAAACAAAGATATTAAACAAATTCAAAATATAGAAAGAGAGCACAGACAAAAAACCAGAAACAATCATGAAGAAGACGATAAATCTATTTTTGTAAAGATAGAAGATTTTAACAACGTTACATTTTCACTGAATGAAATAAAAAATAAATTAAAATTAATTGAAGGGGACATTTCTGAATTAAAATCTTTAAAATCGAGAGAAGATTCCGAAATCATGGCTTGGGAGCAGGAAATAATTTCAATAAAAGAAAAACTTCTTAACATTAATAAAATCTTATCCAATAAAAACAACCAATAAATATTTAATAAAAGCTAAATAAAAATAAAATGAGCATTTATATCAAGATAAATAGTTCTGAAATTCAGAATGCTAGAAAAAATACGATTGCATTACAGAATTCTTTTTCTAAACTTGAAATCATGAAATCAAAATATAGGATTCTAAAAAGAGAAAAAAATGAGAGAATTTTTGGCATAAAAGATAATCTTGAACAGATAAAAATTCTCATGGAAAAAATCGAGAAAGAGCTTCCAATAATTGAAAATCCTTATGTAAAAACAGAACTAACATCAAAAGGTATATCTATTTCTCCTATTCTTGAATTAAAAAAGGAAAGAGATTATCTAAAGGAATTTAGAGAAATTAACAAAAATTTAATGGAAAGAAAAAAGTAAATTAATATTTTATTTAGCCAAATTTCTATTTTTATATTTATCGTCTTTTGTAATTTCTTTGCCAATTATTTGAAAAGCCATTGCAGAAATTTCATCAGGAAATTCAACTTCTGCTATAATCAAATCTCTATCAGTATAAACATCAAGTTCTAGGGTTTGTCCACAATATGGTTTTTTTAATCTTATTTTTTCAACTCTTTTTCCAACAGTTGATTGCCAATATTGATTAAATAATCCTTCTCCGATTTGTTTATTTTCTTCGTCTCTTGTTAATGCACCATTTTCCTTTATTGTAAAAAAATGTTTACTGCCTTCTTGTCTAAGTCTTGCTTCTATTGGTTCAAAACTAAAAGAAATCCCCCATTTATTTGCCAGGGTTTTTCCAAGTTCTAATTCTAAATAGCCCTGTTTTATTTTTTCTCCAATTTCTAAGACAATTTCTTTAAAATCTACGGGTGAGTGGTAATGCCCCTCCTGATATAAATTAAGAAAATAAGGATCAGAATAATCTATTCCATTTTCCCATAATAAAAATTTCCTTTCAATTTCTTTTACCATTAAATTTATACAAAAACACAGTATTTAAAGAAAATTGTAATAAAGCATATAGAAATATCTATCCAGCAAGTTTAATGTCTTGCTTCTAAAGAAAGAAAGGATTTTATCTGAGCCAATGTTCCATCAACATCACCGGTAATTTTATCTTCATATTGTTCAATTCTGTTTTTGATTATAAATTTGTCATAGGTTGCTCTTAAGAATTTCATAAGGGGATTTTCTTCCCATTTATTTTCATAATCTTTTTCTAAAAAGCCAGCCATTTTTACTTCAACGCCACCTTGATTCATCTTTCTTTTTTTGCCGTTTTCTTCCACCTCTACGTTTTTTAATCCAAGAAGTCTCCAGACAACTTTGATCTTTAATCTAAAATAATCATTAATTTTCCTATAACCTTCCCATTCTATATCAATATCTTTTGAATCTCCCTTCAATTTTTCAGAATATTTTTTTTCAATTACTGCATAGCTGTTTTCTTCTGTTAGCCATTCATATAAAAAGCTATACAAGCCCCCAAAATCAAAAACGCCGTTATGGGCAACTTTCCCTTCATAAATTTTGTCTACTTCTGTCATCTTTAATGTCTCTTTTTATACTTCAATAAGATAAACTCGATTTAAATATTTTTTCTAAGCTTAAACTAAAGATTTATAAGTCATTTTTAAGGTAAATTATTCAATGACAGAGACATTAACAGAAAAAATAGATAATGAAATTAAAAGAAGGTTTTGCGAGCCCAAAAACTTGCCTTCTGGGGAAGGTGTTTTTTGTATTATTTGTAATTGCTATTGTGACACAAAAGATAAAAGATGCCACAATGAACAAGCGTATTATCATTATGGGTCCATTAGAAATATCGGGGGAAAAAGCTAAATGTCAGACAATATGCCTTCAGAAACAGAATTAACAAATAGAATAATAGAAGACGAAAAGATCTTTAAACGGCTTGGCAAATCTGCTTGCA
>DAKN01000029.1 GCA_002499185.1 Candidatus Pacearchaeota archaeon UBA284
TTCTAAAAGCATTTGCCGGAGAAAGCCAGGCAAGAAATAGATACACTTATTTTGCTAGTGTTGCAAAAAAAGAAGGATATGAACAAATAGCTGGAATTTTTGAAGAAACTGCAAGCAACGAAAAAGAACATGCAAAAATTTTCTTTAAGTATCTTGAAGGCGGAGATATTGAAATAACTGCAGAATATCCTGCTGGAAAAATCGGAACAACCGAAAATAATTTATTACATGCAGCAAATGGCGAGCATTTGGAATGGGGAACGCTTTATCCCGAATTTGAAAAAACTGCAAGGAAAGAGGGATTTAAAGAAATTGCAAATTCATTCAAAGAAATAGCAGAGGTTGAAGAACACCATGAAGCAAGATATAGAAAATTGCTTGAAAATGTAAAAAACAAAACTGTTTTTAAAAAGGAAAAAACAGTTAAATGGATTTGTAGAAATTGTGGATATGTTCATGAAGGCAAAGAAGCCCCAAAAGAATGCCCGGCATGCAAGCATCCCCAAGCATATTACCAGCTTTTTATAGAGGATTACTAAGATGAATAAATTTATTTTTTTTATTCTTTTAATTTTTTTATTTATTTTAATTTTTTTAATAAATGGTTGCAATAATCAGACCACATCTTCGGAAATTATTTCTCGTTATGATAAAATTCCGATAGATACAATAAAAATAACTCCTGAAACAGATATTAATCCCCCAAAATCCTACTCTTTAGATTACAATAATCCTGTTCCTGTAAACGGAAAATTAAATAGTGCTGGTGCAGAAGATTCTTCTTTTATAATGCCAGATGGTAACACAATTTATTTTTTCTTTACCCCAGAGGTTAATATTCCTGTTGAAAAACAAATTCTTGATGGCGTAACAGGTATTTGGGTTTCAAAAAAGATAAATGGAGAATTTGGGGAACCTGAAAGAATTATTTTACAAGATAAAAATAAATTGGCTCTTGATGGCTGTGAATTTGTTGAAAATAATGTCATGTTGTTTTGTTCTGCAAGAGAAGGATATTCCGGAATTAATTGGTTTTCAGCATTATTTAATGAAAATAAAAACAAATGGGAATTTGATAAAAAAGTTGAATTTCCTGAAGAATGGAAGGTTGGAGAATTGCACGAATTTAATGGAGAATTGTATTATCATTCCGAAAGAGAAGGGGGAAAAGGGGGTTTGGATATTTGGAAAATAACAAGGAATGAGAAAGGAGAATGGCAAACACCTGAAAATATTGAATCAATTAACACAGAAAAAGACGAAGGATGGCCAGCACTTTCTCCTGATGGGAATGAGTTATGGCTTACAAAAGATTATGGATTATGGCGCTCAAAAAAAATTAATGGAGAATGGCAAAAACCAGAATTAATTATCTCGCCACTTGCAGGAGAAGCAACAATTGATAATTTTGGAAATGTTTATTTTACGCACCATTTCTATAAAAATGATACAATGTTAGAAGCAGATATTTATGTTGCTTATAAAAAATAGAATTTTATTTATTCTTATTAAGAATTCTTTTTATTTCATTTAAATCTTCTTGCACCTTTCTTATTTCTCTTTCAGCCTTTCTATTTATATCATAGTCGTATTTTGCCATTATTCTGTCTTTTTCAGTCTGTCTATTTTGGCTCATAAGAATTATCGGAGCTTGAATTGCGGCTAAACATGAAAGAATTAAATTAAGCAAGATAAAAGGAAAGGGATCAAAGGGTTTTCCTTTTAGAACAATTATGAGAAAATAAGCATTTATTCCAACCCAAACAAGTAAAAAAAATAAAAAGAATATTATGAATTTCCAAGAACCCATGTGTTTTGTTAAAAAATCTGCAGCTTTTTGTCCCAAAGATAGTCTTTGTCTGAATACTGGATGAGAGCCATCTGATTCAATCTTAAAATGATTCCATTCCTCTTTTTTCATATTTTAATTAAATAAAACGAATTTATAAATTTTTGCGGAGCAAAAACCTTTTAAAACTAAATTTCAATGAATATATATCCACACGCGTGCTTGAAAACAAAGTTTTCGGCACACCAAAAATTCAAAGAATTTTTGAATGCTCCGGTAGTGTAGTGGTCTAGCACTGAGCCCTGTCAAGGCTCCAACTCGGGTCCGAATCCCGGCCGGGGCGTGGATTTATATTTTTCTAAGAATATCTTTTATCATAATTAATTTTAAATATAGTCTTTTCTAAATCTAAAAATGTCTGAAGGAAAATTATGTGGTTTTCTAGCAGGAATCGTTCTTGGTTCTATTTTTTTATGCCCTAATTTATATGCTGATAAAAATTCAAGACTGATTGGAAAAGTTCCTTACTCAACCGTGGATAGTGTTTATAGGCATTTAGTCAATGAGCATAACATGCCAAGAAACGATTATTTCATATTAGTTTATGGAAGGGCACAAAAAGAATATATTTTTAAGAAAGATAGAAAAAATAATTTTGAAATTCTTAAAGAATATAATATTTCAACAGGTAGAAACGGTTTTGGAAATAAAACTAAAAGTGGAAAAACAAGCACAGGAAGTTTTAGAATTCATAAGAAATATGGCACCGATGCACCAATTGGGACAATATTTGAATATTTAATTAATACTAAAAGAATTGCTGAGATTGAAAGAAGTGAGAAGAAAACAAAAAAGAGACTTTTATTAACAAGAGTCATTACCCTAGAAGGGCTGGATTTAATAAATAAAAATATGCTTGAAAGGGGAATTTATATTCATGGCACAAATGAAGAGGGATTGATTGGAGAGCCGGCATCAGACGGCTGTATAAATATGATAAATAGAGATATAATTGATTTTTATGATTTTATTAAACTAAGAGATTTTGGGCAAATTGTTGAATAAAAGATATAATAAAAAAAGAAAAAAAAGAAAAAGTAAATCGGTGAAATCTAAAAGATTTCATTAGTTGAAGATTTTAATTAAAATCTTCTTCGTCCGCCGCCGAATCCGCCGCCACCGCCAAAATTTCTTCTTGGAGGTCTGCTGTTTGGATCCATTGGTTTTGCTTCGTTGACTGTTATTTCTCTTCCTTCAACTTGTTTTTTGTTCATTTCTGCAATTGCCTTATTTGCATCTTCATCGTTTGCAAAAGTGACAAAACCAAAGCCCTTGGATCTTCCAGAAAATTTGTCCTTGATTATTACAGCTTCTGTTATTTCGCCGTAACTAGAAAAAATTTCCCTTAATTTGTCTTCATTTATCGTGAAAGACAAATTTCCTACGTAAACTTTCATGCTCATTTTAACTCCTAACTATATTTATCTATTTATTATCTGCCAAGAAATCTCGAAAATCGAATAATCTACTTAGCTAACGAATTATTAAGAAAAAGGATACTTATAAAGCTATGTAATTAAGAAAATAAGAATAAAATAAAAAAACAAAAAATAAATTTATTCTTCTGCAAATGTTCTGATTTCGCTCAAAATTTAAGGAATTTTGGCGCACAAAAAATTTATTTCTCTTCTTCAGCAAAATTTTTTATTGCTTCATAGTTTTCGACAATTAATTTTGCCTTGTTTTTTCCAAAGCTAAAACCAAACTTGTCATTATCATCTTTTTTCAAAATGATAACTTTATTTCCTTTAAATTCCGAATATTCTACTTTTGACATGATTTTTAATTGAAATAGAATCTTTTAAATGTTATTATTTATTTATTATTAGTGGATATTAACTAAAGATTTATAAACAATTTTTTTCTCGAATAATTAACGGGGCCGTAGCTCAGTTCGGTAGAGCACCTGACTTTTAATCAGGGTGTCGTGGGTTCGAATCCCATCGGCCTCATAAGGTTAATGAGGAAAAATGAAATTAGATAAAATAATGTTTGATTGTGGAATTTGTTTGGGTTTTGCAGAAGGTAGCATTAAGCATGGAAATAGAAATGATGCAAGAGCTTATTTGAAGAAAATACATCATAATTTAAAAAAAATTGAAGAAGAATCAAAAAACTCTCTGAATGAAACAGTAATTGAGGCTAAGAGATTATATCAATCTGCACTTGAAAATTATCAAATGAAATTCGGCGAAAAATTCGAATTTTAA
>DAKN01000006.1 GCA_002499185.1 Candidatus Pacearchaeota archaeon UBA284
ATTGAAGAGTTCCACGGGGATGAAAAATTTGGACAGGTAATCGCTCCGGTGTTAAGGGAAACTAGGGCACCTAAACAAAATTTAGAAAGTCAATTGCAAGACATAGAAATAGAAAAGAAAGAAAATAATGAAAAAGAAAAAAAAGGAAAATTAAAACAAGATGTTTATTCTGCTTCGGATATTTATAATCAGCAAATTTATGAAACCATGCATAAATATCACGGGGAACAGGAAATAATCCAAACAGTTAAGGAAAATGCAAAACAATTAATTGACGATATAAGATTATTTGATTCAAAAAGTAAATTTCAAAAAGAATCATTGAAGAGCCAAGAGACTATGAAGCCATCGCAATTGTTAGAAGAGCCAAAATATGAATTTCAAAGAATTGAATTAAAAACCGTAAAAGTTCCAGGAATGAGGAGCGAAAAAGAAGATATTATTCATGAAGAAAAAGTAAAAAAATATAGGGTCCATGGAATATAAAGTAAAGTATATAA
The DNA here is from genome assembly GCA_002499185.1 of Candidatus Pacearchaeota archaeon UBA284. Taxonomy (GTDB): domain Archaea; phylum Nanobdellota; class Nanobdellia; order Pacearchaeales; family UBA284; genus UBA284. Next base: position 501 of record DAKN01000006.1, read on the forward strand.
GCTATTTTATATTCTATAATTTATAAATAGAAAGAGGATAGACAAATAAAAAATGAGTTATGAAAGTTTCTATGAGGGATCTAGTAGCAATTATGGATTTGGCATTAATGAGGATACCAATCCAGAATCTTTATTCCAAGGATACCGGGTTCCTTTTAAAACAATCGGTGCTCCAACAAAACCAGACACTGCAAATGCAATTTCCGAAGTAAATGCAAGAATGAACGAGGGAATAAGAACTGTAGAAGTTCAATCTTTATCTCCACAAGTATTTGAAACAATTCCAAAACAACATTTTAAGGAAATAAATAGGATGGCAAAATTAACAGGGGCAGAAATTACATTACATGCCCCATTATTAGATTTATCCGGATATGGTGAACAAGGATTTAACGATAATGAAAGAGAAGAAGTTCAAGAAAGATTAAAAGATATAATTTCATTAGCTCATGATTTGAATCCAGAAGGAAATATTCCTGTAACAATTCACGCAAACCACGGGGTTCCAGCCACGATTCCAAAAAAACCGGGAAGAGAAAAAGAAGGAGATATTTTTTATGTTGTTGATAAAAATACCGGACAAATGGGTGGAATTAAAAGAGAAACAAGATATGACCCAAATCAAAGAAAAGATATTCTGGTAGATCCAAATGAACAACTAAGAGAATTAAATAAAAAAATGATTGAAAGAGATACAACCGAATTGATTTATTCTTTTGACAAGGCACATGAAATGGCTAAGATTGGACAAATATTAACAGAGCCTTTTATTAAAGAAATTAATACAAAAAAACTTAAAGAAGAAGATTTACTGCCTCAACAAAGAGACGCATTAAATAATTTAAGAATCGCCCAAACTTTTTTTGATAACATGGAAAACCAACTTGATGCTCTTTACAAAAGAACCAATAAATTCATTCCAAAAGATGCAGAAACAGATACCATAGAGGCAATGCAGAGAATAAGAGACAACCTAATAGAAATAAAACAAAAAAAATTAATCGATTTAAATCCTATGGAAGCATCAAAAAAATTTTCAAGAATAATCTCTGATTTTAGAGAAGTATCTGAAAATAATCCTCCAGAAATTTATGGTAAAACAGAAGATTTTGCACTTGAAAGAGCAAAAAAAACAATAGCAGAAGTGGCTCTTCACGGATATCACGAATTTGGAGAAACAGCACCAATAGTCAGCATAGAAAATTTCTATCCAGGAACCGCATTTTCTACTGGAAAAGGAATGAAGCAATTAATTGAAGAATCAAGAAAAGAATTTGTTAATTTAGCAAAAAGTAAAGGAATTGAATCAAGAAAAGCAGAAGAAGCGGCAGAAAAATTAATTGGAGCAACATGGGATGTAGGGCATTTAAATTTATTAAGAAAACAAGGATTTACCGGAGAGGAAATTGCAAAAGAAACAAAGGAAGTCGCTAAATTTGTTAAACATGTTCATTTAACAGATAATTTTGGATACAATGATAGTCATTTAGTTCCTGGAATGGGCAATGTTCCATTCAAAAGAATATTTGAAGAACTTGAAAAAGCCGGCTTTAAAGGAAAAGAAATTGTTGAAGCAGGAGGATTTGTTGCGCAGGGATTTGGCTCACCGACGCCACATGTTTTAGAAGCTCTTGGAAGTCCAATATATGCTGCTGAAATGGCTGAAAATTGGAAAGGACAAATGTCGTATTGGAATCAAATAAAACAAGGAGCTTATGGTTCTCAAGGAATTTATTCAACAGGATATGGTTTGATGTTGCCAGAAGGACATTTTTCAATTTATGGTTCTGGATTTTCAACATTGCCTCAAGAACTAGGAGGACAAGTGGCAGGAAGAGGACAAAGATTTTCAGGTAAACCGATGGAATAAGCTCTCAAAAATTAATCAAAATAAGTCGCCATGAAACTAGGTGCGACAATACAGATAAAATTTCATTAATAATTTAAAGACAATCAAAAAACAATATTTAAAAATATAAGATAATATATATTTTAAAAGATAATAATCAAATAGGATTTTATGATAATCAAATCCTGGGGAAAATAAAGAAGGTGATAAGAGATGATAAAAAAAGAAAATAAAAAGTTTCCGACACTTGGTTTAAAAGACGAACAAGAAATTGCTCAGGATTTTGCTGTTAAGGCATATGAAAAATTTAATCGAGTTATAAAAAGCATAATCCTTTTTGGCTCAAGTGCAAAAGGAAAAGCAGTAAAAGGTTCTGATATAGATATAGTGATTATTCTTGATGATTGTTCAATACAATGGGATCAAGAATTGATTGCGTGGTATAGACAAGAATTATCAAGAATTATAGCAGAAAATCCATACTCTAAACCATTGCATGTAAGTACTGTAAGGTTAAGTACCTGGTGGGAGGAATTGCTTAGGGGAGAACCAGTAATCATAAATATAATTAGGTGGGGATATCCTTTGATTGATTTTGGAGGATTTTTTAATCCATTAAAGGTTTTATTAGCTCAGGGAAAAATAAAATCAACTCCAGAAACTGTTTTTATTACATTGCAAAGAGCACCAATGCATCTTCTAAGGACAAAATCTGGATTATTGAATGCTATTGAAGGAGTTTATTGGTGCATGGTTGATGCAAGTCATGCAGCATTAATAGCTGCAAAGCGAATTCCTCCAAGCCCAGAGCATGTTCCAGAAATGTTAAATAAGGTTTTTGTTGAAAATAAATGGCTTCATCCGAAATATTCTCAATGGTATGAAGAAATTTATAAAATAGCACACGATGTCTTGCACGGAAAAATAACAGAAGTTAAAGGAAGAGACGTAGAACTTTGGCAAGATAGAGCAGATGAATTCTTAAGAGAAATGGCTAAAGTTATAAGAAAGATAGTTGACGAAAGAAAGTAAATAATCTGGATTATTATCTTACAAGATTATTGATTTTAAAGAAGATAATGTTTTTCCAATTTTTCCAGAATATCTTCTTTCTTCGTAAATTTTATTAATATTATTATCTCCGCGTTTAATTCCAGCCAATAAAATTTCCATAACCGGAAATTCCAAACATTCGGATAATGTTCTAACTATCTTTAATTTTTTGTTTGGCTCTCTAACTTTTTCGAAATTCAAAAAATCATATTCTTCTTTTGGAAAAACATGCCAGAAAATTCTTTTTAATCTTCTTAAATGGGTTTCAGAAGTTACAGTTAATGCATTTTTTTGTGATAAATCATAACCGGAATAATTTTTTACTTTTCTTAGAGCTGTTCCGTTTTCTACAGTATTTTTTGCGTATACAACGAATGGATTAAATTTTTCTAATTCAAGATAAATATCCCTTAATCTAAAATCATCTCTCCAATTTTGCCCCTGAAAATCAACATCATGTTCATTATTAGTATTAAATCCATTTAAAAGAAAAATTGAATCTTTTTCTTTTCCAATATTTCTTAATGCACCTTCTATTCTAAGATGTGTCGTATCTATATCACCCGCACTTACAGCGCAAACCAAAGAATATGTCATTTTATTTTTATTGGCTTAAGCCATATAGTGAATCGCTAATTGCAACACAATCTCCTGAAATGAAAAAAGCATCTACGACATGTTCTGATAATTCTCTTTTTAATTCATTATATCCCCTTCTTGCAATTTGTTTTGCCTTTTGTGTATTTCCCGCAGCCATTTCTGTTTTAGCTTTTTGCAAATAATTATCAGAGTAATATTTTGCAGCCTTTTTTGTAAATTCTATATCAGAATCATAACAACCCTTTCCGATACTACCAATAAGAAGAAAAGCCAAACCGCCATAAATTAAATTTTTAATTGTTTTCTCTCGTCTTCTTTCTTTTATAGGATCTCTGTTATGTACATAAAAATTATTTGGATTTCTGCATTTCATTTTATTTTTTATATCCAGCTGAATTTATTTGCTCTCTTGTTTTGGATAAAATTTCTTCAGTAGGATTTAATTCAATTCTTTTTTCTAAACTTTCTAAGGATTTGAAAACCCCTGCTTTTTCCATTAACTCTTTTGTAACTTGGTGATAATTTTTTATTCCATCTTCAATCATGCCTTCAATTTCTTTAGCAGTTGCTTTGGCATTTGCCATTTGTTCTGCAATTAATTTAATTTGTTCTTTATCATAAAAACAATCATTTCTGTAATATTCCATCTTGTTTTTTGTTTCTCCATCATCTTTTAATTGATGTAACATTGGGTGAAAATGTGTTCTTTCTATTACTTCAAAACCATAACCCGGATGTTTTATTACTCCTGGAATTTCTGGACCAACTAAAAATCCCGCACTATAGTGGTTTTCTTTAAGAACAGCTTCTTTTTCTCTTGGATCAAGTATTTCATAAGGGTAATATCGTAATTTATCTGAATCTATCCAGTTTCCAAATGCTCTTTCATCAGGCTTCATTTCTTCTAAGCAAACGTAAATTCTGTTTATTCCTTCTTTTTCCATTCGATGTAATCCATTTAAAAGAGTATTATAAATTGCAAGAGATTCTCCTTTAAGAACAGGCATTTTTATAGGCATCTCTTTGATTTCTTCTGTTTCTTGTCTATTTTTTTCTTTTTTTCCAAATATTTTTTTCCAAAGATTCATTTTTACTCCTATTTTTTATATTTAGTATAAGCTAAATTATAAACTACTTTGTAAAAATTTAATTTTTCTTCTCCTTTTAATTCAGGAGCAGCTGTTCTAATATAATCAATAATTAAGTTCTTATCAACTATTTTTTCTTTCTTGCCATCTTTTTCAATTTCTTTTGTTATAACATATCCTAATTTTCTTTGTCCTTCTAAGTCTTCAGCATATGCTCTTGATATTAATTCACTGTTTGCACCATATTTTTTAGCAATTTTTTTAAGCTCACCACCATATTCATCAGAATATAAATTATTAAATCCCCATTTTTCCATTTCATCAAAATCCCCATTTTTTCTGACTTCTTGTCCTTTCTTAATCATGCTTATTGCTTTTGCTATTTCGGATAATTTTTTATCTTCTGTTTTAGGAGAAGGCAATAAACCCAATAAACCAACAAGGGCAGTTTCATCAATTCTTTCAAGTAAGTTTTGATATTGAGAATCCATTTCTTCACTGAATTGCTTTTCAGCATTTTTATAAAGAGCATTTGCAAAATTTCTTTTTCTTACAGGGCTCTCTTCACCATAAAATTTTTGAAAGGCTTTTTCTCTTTCTGGAGTATCTTCAGCAATAACATTAGTTGCTAATATTTCATTTAATTCGGGATTGTAAGGGTCTTCCTTAATGCCGGTTTTTACTTGTTCCCAAGTTGTAAATGCATTAGCAAGTTCTTCCAATGTGGGTTTTTTAAAATCAGCCATTTTTATTTTTTAATATCATCAAATTTTGATAAAATATATACACAAAATGACTTTATAAATCTTTCGTTTTTGTTACTACTTATAAGTTACATTTAAAACCCACTGCCTTGTTTTTGAGATGCTTAATTATTGTTGATAATGTTTATAAACAATTGTTTTAATAAAACACCATGTTTGGACAAAAAATCAAATGCAAATGCGGCAAAAAAATAAGCAAAAAATATATTTTTTGCCCATATTGTGGAATTCAGGTGAAAGAACAGATAAAGCAAAAAGATGAATTTAACAAATTCCTTAAGGAAATAGAGGCAGATTTAGGCATGCCTTTCTTCATGAAAAAACCATTTGAAAGAATAATGTCTGAATTTGAAAAGCAATTGCGTGAATTAGAACCATTAATGGAAGAGCAGATGGAACAAATGGAAAAACAGAACAAATCACCAAATTTTTCTGAAAATGCGGAAAAAAATATTCAATCAAAAAATCCAGAAGCTGTAGGAATAAATATAGATATAAGAACCACAAATGACGGGCAACCAGTAATACAAATAAAAAAATTTGGAGATATTAACAAGGAAAAAGAAAAGTTCCAGGGAATGAAAAATAAAATTTTAACAGAAGAAGAGAAAGAAAAATATTCAAAATTTCCTAGAAAAGAACCGATAACAAAAATAAGGCGGTTTTCTGATAAAATAGTCTATGAAATTTCACTTCCAGGGGTTAAAAATAAAGAAGATGTAATAATAAATAAATTTCAGAACAGCATTGAAATAAAAGCCCTTTCAAAAGATAAGGTATATTTCAAACTTATTCCTTTAGCATTGCCAATAAAAAATTATAAAATAGATAAAGAAAAATTGATTCTTGAACTGAAATCTTAAGCATCTTTGCTAAATATTCTACTCGTTCGCTGATGCTCGCTTAT
>DAKN01000092.1 GCA_002499185.1 Candidatus Pacearchaeota archaeon UBA284
TATGAAGCAATTCAGAAAAAAGCAATAAATTCTGTGATAATAAAACCAAACCAGGTTGGAAGTCTTTTAGCAGCAAAAGAAACTGTTGATTTGGCTAAACAACACGATATAATCCCGATTATTTCCCATAGAAGTGGAGAAACTAATGATCCTCTAATAAGTCATTTAGCAGTTGGTTGGAATATCCCCTATATAAAATTAGGAATAACTGGTAAGGAAAGAATGGCTAAAATCAATGAACTTTTGAAAATAGAGAGATATAAATAAAAACTAATTTTTCAAGATAATTTTCTAAAATGAAAAAACAAACATTAGCTACCGATTTTGACGACATATTTTTTCCCTTGAGAGAGAATATTATTCCTTTTTTGAGAGAAAAATATAATTTAAATTTAAAGAGAGAGGATTTTAATAATTATAATCTGCAAAAAGTTTTCAAAGACAAATATTTCTGGCAAACCCTGGAGAAATTATATTCTTTTTATAAATCTAAATATTTTAAACAAGCTAAACCATTAAAAGGATCAATTGAATTTTTAACTGAATTAAGCCAATATTTTTCATTTCCATTAATTACCTCAAGACCTATTTTTTTAAGAAGAGAAACAAAAAAATTTATTAGCGATTTTCCAAATGGAGCAATAAAGTCAATACATTTTTCTAGAAATAATTTTGCATATGCTGGCTCAAGAAAGACAAAACCGCAAATTTGCAGAGACATAGGGGCTAAAATAATTCTTGAGGATTGTTTAGAATATGCATTGCAATGTGCCGAAGAAGGAATTAATGTTATTTTATTAGATGCACCATGGAATCAAACAATGGAAAATCATCCAAGAATAAAAAGAGTGCAAAATTTTTCTGAAGCAAGAGATTATGCTCTTAGCCTGGTTAGAATTTAGAAATAACTTTTTCCATCAGGAGATTCATTTTTAGTCATTTCCCTTTGATATTCTGAATCATAGAGTTTTGTTATTTTATATTTTCCAAAAGTTTTTCCTTCTTTTATTGTTTGTTCTGTAATAATGCAATGCCCCCAATAAATCCATTTTTTATTTACCTCTTCTACAAGAAAAACACGAATGCCGTTATGATATAATCTATTTCCTTCTTTTGTAAATTTAAAATCGTCATGGGCTATTTCTTCTAATAAAATTGGTATCCTTTGATGCCTTTCAATATCAAGAATTTCTGGAAAGCCGTTATCTTTAGAAATAACTAACGTATCGTTTATTTCTATTGAACTACCCATCTAATTTAAAGATATTTTTTGTTTATATCTTTTATTGTGGTTTTTTGCATTAATTGAAAACCTTTATTAATTGCTAATTTTTTAATTTATTATGGTTGAAAAAGAGGAGAATGAAATTTCTATTGTAATATATGGTCTTGGTGGGCAAGGTGTTGTGAAGGCATCAAGAATCTTAACATTAGCATTTTCTTTTCAGAATAAATATGTTATATCTTTTCCCTCTTTTGGAACAGAACGAGAAGGTTCTCCCGTAGAGGCATATTGCAGAATTTCAGACGAAAAAATATACTCTAGAAACCAGATTTCGGATGCAGATTATGCTATTGTTTTTGATAAAAAATTATTGAACATAAAAAAAATAATTGCAAAAAAGATTTTCCTTAACGATAATTCAAAAGAATGTAAAAAAGACATTATTTGTTTTAATGCATCTGACCTAGCATTAAAAATACTTAACCGAGAAATAGTCAATACTGCAATGGTTGCATTTTTTTGCAAGGAAACAAACCTAATATCCTATGAGAATTTAATTAAGGCAATTAAAGATTCTTTTTCAGCAGAAAATTTTGATAAAAATCTTAAAATAGTAAATGAAATTTATAATAAAAAATGAAAATAAAAAAAAATGAGCTTATCTTTGCGATTAAAAAGCATTATCCAAAAATAGAAAAAAATATCCTTAATGCCTTTGAAATGGTAGATAGGAAATATTTTATTGAAAAAGCCGCTTATTTGGACATTCCGATAGAATCTAATTTTGGACAAACAATAAGCCAGCCCTCTTTAATCGCAAAAATGCTTTCAATGATGAAAATTTCAGAAGGAAAAGATATTTTGGAAATAGGAACAAATACTGGATATCATGCAACAATTGCTGCTTATTTGACTTATCCCGGGATAACAAGAACCATAGAAATTTTTCCAGAATTGGCAATAAAGGCAAAATCAAATGTTGAAAACTTAATGAGAAACTTGAAGAAAAAAGATGCTGAAAAACTATCTAAATTAAAAATCTATAGTGGGGATGGTTTTGAAAAAAAAGCAGAAATATGGGCATTTAATTATGATTTAATTTATTTTACTGCATCGCTTGATGAGTCACAGACAAAACAGGCAAAAGAAATGGCTGTAAGATTATTAAAAGAAAACGGAAAATTATTGTATCCTAGCAGAGAAGAAGGAAATTTGGGGAGTTTATATTTATTTAAAATTAAAAATAAAAGGTTAAAATTAATTAAGAACGGTATTCTTGTTAATTTTGTTCCACTAATAAATAAAAAACAAGCAAAGATTATAAAAAATAAATTTAGCAAAGAATTTATTATGAATATAAAATGAAAAAAACAATTACTGAAAAAATTCAAAAACCAATAGCAATTGAATTAAGCGACGCAGTCGCGCATGCAGTTAAACAATGCGAAGTTGATGTTATCACATCCTATCCTATAACTCCGCAGACATTAATTTTGGAAAAATTATCTAAATTAAAAGCAAGTGGAAAATTAAAAGCAGAATTTGTCAATGTTGAATCAGAACATAGCTCTTTGAGCGCAGCTATTGGAGCAAGCGCCTCTGGAAGCAGAGTTTTTAGTTCAACATCAAGTCAAGGTTTGCTTTACATGGCTGAAATGTTGCCGATAGCCTCGGGATTAAGGTTGCCAATTGTTATGGTTAACGCAAATAGGGCAATAAGCGCTCCAATAAATATCTGGTGTTTTTCTAAAGAAGCAAAAATTTTAATGAAGGATTTATCTTACAAACAAATTAGCGAGGTAAAAATAGGGGATGATGTGTTGGGTAAAGATAGCAGGGGAAATTTGGTTTTTACTAAAGTAAAAAATACGTTTAAACGAAAAGTTGAAAATTTAGTGAAAGTAAAAACAGAAAAATTTGATTTATTTTGTACATCAGAACATAAGTTTTATTATCACCCAACTCACGATCATTGGACAACTGCAAAAAGTTTAAAAAATAAAAACTTACATTGGTTTGGTTATGGATTCAATGAAGATGAGCAATTCAAAAAAGGATGGCTGTCTGGAGTTTCAGATGGAGATGGGTGTTTTTTTAGAGATAAAAAGAATAGATTTTCTTTTAGATTGAAAGTAAAAGATGAAGAAATAGTTAAAAAATTTGTTGAATGGTCAAGAGAATTAGGATTTAATATGAGAGAAGTAGATTATCACAAAAAAAGAGGATTTTTCATGGCGATATGTACTAAAAATAAAGAAAGTGAAAGATTAAAAAAGTTTTTGGAGAAGAAAGAAGAATATGACTTTTGCAGAGGATATCTCGCAGGTATTTTTGATGCAGAAGGCTCCGGTCCATTTAAAATTAAACAGGTTGTAATATATAACAGCAATCCTTCAATTATAAAATATGTATCAAAAATTCTTAAAATATTAAATATCTCCTTTAAGGTGTATTCTGATAAAAGAAGGGGGGGATTTAGAATTAGGGATAATTATCATATAAAGATAAATAATGTTCCAGAGTTTTTTGTTAAATGTAGACCTGTTTTAGAAAGAAAAAGAAATAATATCCTTCAAATGACCTTAAAATCGGTTAAATCTAAAATAAAAGTTTTGGATGTTATTGACATAAATAAAGAAATGGAAGTTTATAATATAGAAACAGAATCAAAGAATTATATAGTTAATGGTTTATTAGTACATAATTGTGATCATAGCGATTCTATGTTTGTCAAAGATGGTTGTTGGATACAGTTATATTGCGAATCTGTGCAAGAAACTTACGATACAATAATACAGGCATATAAAATTGCAGAAAACAAAAACATTCAACTTCCGGTGATGATTTGTATAGACGGTTTTTATTTAAGTCACGTGATGGAAAATGCAGAATTGCTTGAAGATAGAAAAGTAAAGGCATTTGTAAGAAATTTTATTCCACAGAAAAAATTAGATTGTAAAAAACCCATAACTTTGGGACATGTTGCATCTCCAGAGCATTATTATAAATTTAAGGAACAACAGGAAAAAGCAATGAATTATTCTATTGATGAAATAAAAAAAATAAATTCTGAATTTGCTGAAAAATTCAAAAGAAAATACGGCGATGGATTAATTGAAGAATATAATCTTGGAAACGCAGAAACAGTTTTTATTGCACTTGGCTCATTATGTTCTACAATTAAAGGGGCAATTATCGAAAAAAATGATAAAAAAATAGGGTTGATTAGAATCAAATCATTTCGGCCTTTTCCAAAAAAAGAAATGACAAAACTCTTGAATAAAAAAATAAAAAGAATAATTGTTATTGATAGATCTTTGGCTTTTGGAACAGATAATCCAGTTTATAGTGAAATAAAAAAATTACCTTTAAATAAAGAGATAAAAATGAAAAATTTTGTTCTTGGATTAGGCGGAAAAAATGTTACAGAGGAAGAATTATTTGGCATTATAAATCACTTTGATTCATTTAAGGAAGTTAATATATTATAATTAAACCCTAAAATAAAAATAAAATGACAGAACCATTGTTTACATCAAAACATAAATCATGCATAGGCTGCGGAGCAGCAATGCTAATGAGAAAAATAATGGATATTGCTGGCAAAAACACAATAGTTGTAATTGGTACTGGTTGTATGGAAGTTGTTTCTACATTATATCCTAATTCTGCATGGAAAGTTCCATTAATACACAGTGCATTTGCAAATACTGCTGCAACAGCTTCGGGAGTTTATTATTCTTTAAAAAATCAAAAACGCGATAAAAAAGAAAAAGTAATTGCAATAGCAGGAGACGGGGGGACATTTGACATTGGACTGCAGGCATTGAGCGGAGCATTTGCCCGCGGAGACAAAATACTCTATATCTGTTATGATAATGAAGCATATATGAATACTGGAATACAAAAATCAGGAGCAACGCCTTTATTTATGAATACTACTACAACATTTTCAGGACAATATTCTTCTGGAAACGAAAACAAAAAAAAGAATATGCCATTTATTCTGGCATCGCATAATAATGATGCTTATATTGCAACAGCAAGCATAGGTTTCTTTGATGATTTTGAAATGAAAATGAAAAAAGCAATCGCAAATTTGGAAAGAGGTCCGTCTTATTTGCAGGTTTTAGCTTCATGCATTCCTGGATGGAAAATAAAAGTCAATCAATCAATAGAAGTTGCAAGAAAAGCTGTTTTAAGCAAAGCCTATTTATTATATGAAATAGAAAATGGAATAATTAATTTATCTCAGATGGATTACAACGAAAAGATAGAAAATTATCTTTTAATGCAGGGAAGATTTAAGCATTTGAATGCTGGAAATTTTATTGAAATAAAGAAAAATATTGATGAAGAATTCAAAAGGTTGAAATTTCTATCTGATAACAAGATAAAGGTTTTTTGAACATAGATTTAAGGGATAAGGTTTTTAAATCTAAAATACCTAAATAGAAACAGAAAAAGATGGTGAAAAAAAGCGTATTTTTATTAGTATTATTAATATTTCTGATTCCAATGTTATTGACAAATGCCGAGGCTGGCTGTGTTGGGGAAAATTATGAATTTATTTGCGGAGAGATAATTAATGAATCCTGCACAATGAACGATAATTTAACAACAACAGGAACATGCTTTACTATAGGGGTAGATGATTTGATTATTGATGGGAATGGATATTGGCTGATTGGAAACAATGCTGATAATTCTAAGGGAATTATTATTCAACACGCAATAAATATAACCTTTTTTAATTTTAACATTTCTTCTTTTTCTGCTGGAATATATATTAATAATTCATCAATAATAAATTTATCTTTTAATAATCTCCTGTATGGTTATGATAATATTTACTTAGAAAATAGTCTAAATGTAAGCGTATTTAATAATACATTATCGGGTGCAATAGATGGGTGTGTTTTATATTCTACAAACAATACAACAGTAGAAAATAATCTGATAAATGGAAGTATTTATGATGGGATTATACTAATTAATGCAAAAAATAATCGAGTTTCAAATAATAATATACTCTCTTCTGAATTTGCACATGGGATTTGGTTAATTGATTCAAGCAATAATGATATAATAAATAATATAGCTAATTATAATGGCGGAAGGGGGATATATCTTAACATTGATTCTAATGATAATAACTTAAATCACAATATTGCCTGTTTTAATAACCAGAACCTATTGGGTTATTTGGATTATCATGATGAAGATTCGAATA
>DAKN01000020.1 GCA_002499185.1 Candidatus Pacearchaeota archaeon UBA284
ATCAAATGGAAACATTTAAAACTCTTGATTTGAAAAAATAATTATGAAATGCACATCATGTAACAGAGAAATAATGAATGACGGAACTGGATTTAAATGCCCAGAATGCAAAAAGAAAATAGTTAGGTGCAATCCTTGTAGAAAACTGACAGTTAAATATAGGTGCGAATGTGGATTTATCGGACCGTAATAAATAAAATGCCTTTCGCTGCACTAAAAGTTAAAATAATGCCGGAATCTCCAGAAATAGATCTCCAGATTATAGAAGATACGGCAAAAGAAATTATTGAGAGTCTTGGGGGAAAATTTCATTCTAAAGAAATAGAATTAATAGCTTTCGGATTAAAGGCAATAATTGTTCTTATAGCATGGCCAGAAGACCAGGAATTCGATACATTAGAACAAAAACTTTCTCAAATAGAAAATGTAAGTTCAGCACAAATAGTTGATTTTAGAAGAGCCGTTGGTTAAGATTGCAATCAAAATCTTTAATAATCTTGTTTTTATTCTCTTATTATGGCTATAAAAAATATTGAAGAAATAAGAAAAAAAATTCTGGAAGAACTTTCAAGATATCCAAAAGAAAAAATAGGAAATTTAATGGAAGAAATAGAAAGTGCAACAGAAGAAGAAATAGAACAATTTATTTTAAACCAACAAAAGATGCAACAAGGCCAACAAACAAATGAATGTATCTTTTGCAACATCATTCTAGGAAAAACTGAAACAATAAAAATTTATGAAGATAATGAAATAATGGCAATTTTAGATATAATGCCTGCTAGTCTAGGGCATATTTTGATTTTTCCTAAACAACATAAACATTTTATCCAAGAAGTCGATGATACTGTTTTATCAAAAATATTTGTTTTCATAAAAAAAATTTCCCCAATAATTATTCAAATATTAAAAGCAGAGGGAATAAGCATTTATATTCCTCAGGGGCAAATTGCCGGACAAAGAATTCCACATTTTTCAATCAATATTATCCCGAGATATTCTGAAGATAAACTCAATTTCGACTGGCAAAGAGAGAAAAAAGAAAAGAAAGATCTTGAAAAAATTGCAGAATCTTTAAAAAAAGAAATAAACAAAATTAAGTTTTTTCAAAAAGAAACAGAAAAAGAGGAAATAGAAGAAAAATCAAATAAAGAAAAAGAAAGGGTAATAAAATTAAAAAGGAAAATCCCGAGATAGAATATTTTATATGGGTTGGTGTCTTCTAAGATTTTTAACACATTAACGAAAAGCGAGCCAGCAGGCGAGCTTTTAAACAAATAATAAAACTATTTTTAATAAGATATTTCCTAAAAATAAAGTTAAGATTAAAGATAACAAAAAGCACGGAACAAAAGGCAATCCGAATCTTATTTTTATTTTTCCGCGATAGTTTTTTCTTAAATAGGCTATTTGGCTATTTGTTAATCCATAAACCCCTGGCTCGATAGTTCTATTTTTTGTAACCACTCTATCAATGAGCCAATCACCCTCACAAAGTTCTTCAGGATTAATTTTCTTCGTAAGAAATTCTTGTTCGACTGTTTTAACAACAATAAAAATTATCGGGGCAAAAAAGATAGTTATTGCAAGAAATATTAAAATTGGGGTAAATATAGACATTAATAAGATAATTGAACCGAGAATAATACATGCTAAAAATAAAGATTTAAAGAATTTGGATTTATGCATCAGATTATCAATTATTTTTTCTTTAAATTTTAGAAAATTTTTCTTATTTTTTAGTATAATATAAATGCTAAATAAAAGACCGTAAATTGCTCCTATTAAAAGGGCGTTTAGTATGAATGAAAAAATAAAGGGGCCATTGCCTATATCGATACTTGAAATTTTTTGCTCAAAAAAATAAGGCATTGAAGAAAAAGCAATGCTTAATCCAAATAATAATTTTATGTCTCCCCCACCAAGAGCTTGCCCATAATATAGTGCAATCCCTATAATAAAAATAATAATAAAAGACAATGCTGCGTTTAGTAGTATAGATAAATCATTTGACATTATTGAAGAGACAATAACTACAAAAATCACAAAACTCAAAAATATCCAATTAAGATAATCTGGAACTTCTGATTTTTTTAAATCAGTTATTGTTGCGATGATTATTGCTATAAATGCAGAAACTAGCAAAATAACATTACTTAATATCAAAATTTCCATTTTATTTTTTATTATTTATTTCCTGTAAGAGAAATATTCATTGTTCTAAACTGCCCTCCACGCTTATATGCTCGGTTAAGCCTCTTCTTTTTTTTATCTCTTCTTGTTTTTCTCTTATCTGGAACACAATATTCATCTGACATATTTAAAAACCTCCTGGTTTTTATATGTTTAAATGCAAAACATTTTCAAACACAAAATATAGAAAGCTTTTTATTTTAAAAAAGTTACCTTATTTAGTAATAATATCATAAAAGAGGTAAAAAGAGAAAAAATGGATGTATTTATTTTAATAGGGTTAATATTTTTTATTATAGTAATTATTACGGCGCTCGTCTCTGCAATTATGACGGGCACAACACAAATAGCATTACAGGCAGCGTGGCCAGCAGCATTAGTTGCAGGAATTGTCGGAGCAATAATTGGAACATTATTGGGGGTTTTTTCTATCTTTGATTTAGGATTACAGGGAGTTATAGCTATTATTGTATTGGCTGCAGTGGGTTTTGCATTATTAGCAGCATTAACTTTCATAATAGTATTTGCATATAATTCCTATCCTAATTGGGCAAGACAGGTTCTTTCAGGAATTTTAGTTTTTGGAATGATTATTGGATTAGTTATTGGTTTTATAAGTCTTGTAGGATTCATAACACAAAACCCATCTTCATCAGTTTTAGAATATTTGAAATTTGCTTCGCCAGTAACAGAAGGAATAGGAAATGCATTTACAGAATTGTCTAAATTTAAATACTGTTTTACAGCAGATCCTAGATGTCCATTTTTTATAAATTGGGAAAATCCAACTGTTCAAAGTCCACAAGAACAGTTCTATACTAAATTGACATTTGCGGAAAATAGAATAAATAATAATGATTATTTGGAATCGTTATGTCATTTATCTATAATGAACCCTGGTTTTAATGATCTTGAATTTAAGCCAGATTGTTATTATGGTGATAAAGAAGAAAATAAAAAACCGCTTGAATTAACAAAGCTTGGTTCTTATGCATTTGGAGACAGATTTATTTTCCAACCCTCTTTTGATGAACAGCATACAAGTTTTAGATGCTCTGGTTATATACCCGAGGCTTCTGGAAAAAATATTTATTCTACTAATTTGTATGTTTATTTGACCAGGCCTATTGCAGTTAAAACAAGCTGGCCTGTTTACATTGGTGGTGGAAAAAGTATTGGTCAACAAAAAAGCGTTATGGATTTTAAAGCACCCTATTCTATTGCTCTAACTTCCTACAATGATATGCCATTCAATGCAGGCAAAAAATATGATTTTAATATAGTAATAAAAAATCAGGATGAAAGAAAATCAAAATTCTCTAAATTAATTAGGTTAACATTAAACATACCGGAAGATTATTTAATTAATTGTGAAGGGCTGGAATTGGTTTCAGAAGCAACCTTGGAGATTAGCGAAAAAACTGCTGAAGAATTAAAAACAATTTATTATTATTCTAATGACGAAGACAAATATACGATCCCCTGCAGCCTATTTATTAATAAAGCACCATTTGATGCAACAATTTTATCTCCAATATCTGTTGAAACGCAATATACAACGGTTTCAAAATTTGAAACTAAAATAGTAAAAAAACCATAATTAATTTTAAATTTAATTAAATATTTAAATCAAAATTCCTATACAATCTCATGAAAAGAGGCCAACAAAAAGAAAAAACAGCTAAATTAATTATTTCAATAATTTCTTTAATGCTCTTGTTTTTTGTAATTTCTGGACAAGCACAATGTCCTGGACAACAAACACAAGCAAGCAAAACAGGATTGGATTTCTATCTTGATAATAGTCAAGATTTTCTTTATGAAGGCAAACAAATTTATCAGGGAGAAACATTTAATGTCGGAATTATAGTTGAGAATTATGATCGGGTTTCTAGAAGTGGAAGAATTTGTATAAGGGATGATATTTCTGACAGTTTTTTAGGAATATCCTCATCAGGAGAAGGAGACTGCCAAATATTTAATGTTAAGGCAGCAGAAGAAACAGAACAAAAATCTGGAGCACTTGGAGGAACACAAAAAACAATAATTCCTGGAAAAACAGAAATATTCTTTCCAGCAAATGGACAATATAAATATCTTGGATTGCCGAGCGTAAATTATTACAATGGGCGGCTTTTTGTTTCTGCATTTTATCGACAGACAACAAGAGCAACTACAACTTTAGTTTTGCCTGGAAATGATCAACCAAAATTAGAACAACAACCAGCTCCAATATTTCTTAGTTTATATCAATCAACGCATAAAAGAGACAATAATTATCAAACAGATTTGACATTAACATTAACTAAACAACCTAGTGCAAAAATATTTTCAAATGATTTTTTAAGAGAAAATGTAACTTATTTTAATGCAGAAGTAACACCACAGCAACTATATTGTTACAATAAAAATGGAGAACAAATAACAAATTTTCTTGAATTAACAAACGAAAATATTATAAAGTGTTCATTCTTAATCCCTTCAACGAGCGCGCAAAGTTATCCGTTTGTTTTAACATTAGATTACGGAGTAGAAATACCAAAACAATATAATTTTCAAATAAGAACAAATTAAAAGGAGAGTGAAAAAAATGGCATGTGGATGTTGTGGAATGAAAAAAACAGTAAAGAAAAAAGCAGCAAAGAAATCTAAGAAACGTTAAAAAAATAAAAAAGAGGCAAAAAATGAAAGTTAATTTGAATATTAATATATTAATAATAGTAATGCTGAGTGCAATGATTCTGATTTCTGGAGCAACAAACCCAGCAGCTTGCGGAAAAAAAGAAACATTAACATTTAATACAACTGCATTAATCATGGATTTTGTTGAAAATGCTCCACCAAAAGAACTTGTAACCGGATTAAGATACCCAATAAGTTTAGATATTCAAAATTTTGGAGGATATGATATTCCCCCAGGAAAAGCACAATTTTATCTTTCAGGATTAGGAGAAAATTTGAGATCTGTTGAATTTATAATGCGAAACACAAATAATTTACAAAAAAGAACAACATTTAACGAAGGTGGAAAAGAAAGAGTCTTCTTTGCTCAAAATGCAGAACCATGGAAAAATTTTCCAAATCCATATAATATAACCATGAAAATGGAATCTTGTTATGAATACGGAACAGTAGTTCAATCAACCCTTTGCATTGGAATTAAAAATGGGGTATGCAATATAGATGAAGAAAAAATAGTCTCAAACAGCAATTCTCCAGCACCAATACAAATAACTTCAATAAAAGAAGAAATTCAGGGAAATAAATTATATATTATATTAAATGTAGAAAATAAAGGTATTGGAGAGATTTATTATACAAACACAAATTGCGATAAATTAATACAAAGAGATTTGAATGAAAAACAGAAACAGAACATGTTTGATATTAATATAGAAACAACCGAAAGAGATATTTTATGCACCTTGCAGAATTCTGAAGCACCATATGGTTCAAAACAAGGATTATCTGGAGCAGCAACACTCGGTAAAATAACCTGTGTTAAGGTTTTAACAAATGAAGACACACATGCTGTTCCTTTGCAAATAACTCTTAGATATAAATACAAAGAAGAATTATCAAAAACAATAACTATTCTCCCAAGTTAAAGATTAAGGTATAAAATACAATCGCTCAATCTCTCTCGAGATTTTGCTTTCTGAATTAAAATAGTCAAAATTAATGAATAATAACTGAGATTAAGAAATATTAACAATTAACGATAAGATATAATTTAACCAAGCATTTCTATTTCTACATTAACGTCTTTTGGGATTGTTAATCTCATAATGTTATGAAGAACTCTTTCGTCAGAAGGCAGGTCAATTACTCTTTTATGGATTCTCATTTCAAATCTATCAAAACTAGCTTTTCCATCACCACAAGGACTTTTTCTTGTAGTTATTTTAAGCTTTTTTGTCGGTAAAGGAATTGGTCCATGTATATTAATACCGCTTTTTTTGCTGATTTCACGAATAGCTTCAATCACATCATTCAATTTGCCTATATCGGCACTTGCTAATTTTATTCTTGTCCTGCTTGTCATATTTTAATACTCAAAAATGACTATAAAAACCTTACTCTTTGAACATTCTTTAAATATTTAGTATAACATAAAGATAATAGTGCATTAAAAATACAGAAATCTTTAAAAAACAGAAAATGCACTAAATTATATATAATTTATATTGATGGTATTTTAATATGGTAAGAAAAGAGGAAAAATTAA
>DAKN01000107.1 GCA_002499185.1 Candidatus Pacearchaeota archaeon UBA284
ACAAATAATTATCCTGAATTGCACAAATACGTAAAAAATTCAAGAGCTGGTGGAATGAACGATGCTGACATAAAAGCAAAGCTTTTAGATTCTGGCTGGCCTAAAGATTTAGTTGACAAATCATTGAAGTAAGAGTTTCTTAATCAAAATCACGAAGCAATATATAATGCTTTTCTCCAAGATTCGCTTCTTCAGGCGAATTGAAAGCCCATGAAAGTAAATAGCTTTCTAAGAATATATCTATCTTAATTATTGAATATTATCTCTTGATTATTTTATTTCAATCATTAATCCACTGTAAAATTCTTGAATGTCTTTTGATTTCATTATTTCCTTGGGATTTCTTGCAATAAATATAATGGTGAAATCAAATTTATATTTCCTTGCAAGCATATAATTCTGCAGAATTCTACCCATGATTTGGGATTTTATCTTTTTACTAAGCTCTGATTTTAAAAATCCCAAATCTTCAATTAGCATTTTATTCTCGGATTTCGCTATTTTTGCTAAAATTTGGTTTAATCCAGAGTTTTTATAATGAACATAATCAAATTTTCTGTTAAATTCCGGGCTTATTAAGCCAAATACTTTTCTATTTTCAAGAGCAACCCTATTAATTATATTATCTGAACCTAAAACAAATATGAACTTGAATCTTGATTGGCATTTATCTATTGCTTTTCTAAAATTTTCAAGATTTTCTATGTTTATCAAACAAGAATTATATTCCTTAGAATCTTCAAAGGCTTTATTATCCACTGAAAAAATTTCTTTTATAAAATAAACATTATCATAGCCCTTTTCCTTGGCTATTTCTTCAATTTTCTTATTTATCTTTCCTATAAAAAAAAGCGATGTCATTTTTTAAGTATTAAGGTTTTATCTGTTAAGGTATAATTTTTTTATCATTTCGCATTTACCTTTCGGGCGAATTTGAACAATTTTTTATTTAATCACGAATAATTGATTGTCTTTTACATCAAATATCCCTAATCTGGCTCCTGTATCAAGCCAGCCATGTGCATAATTCAATGCTGCAAAGGCATTCACATAGTCTTTTTTATTTTTGAAATAATTTGCATCGCTGTAATATCTTTCAACCATATCAATTATTTCTTCTGCTTCTATTTTTCTTTTTTTATTTATGTTTTTTTTAGCCATTTCTAGGGCTTTTCCAGTAATATCAAAGTATTTTTTCAGTTTTTCCTGACTTATTATATCTTTTTTCTCTTCTATTGCCATAATTACTTTTATAAATGAACAATTCTTTAAAAATATATCTTATTGTCTTTATTAATAAAATATGATAATTTAATAAAAATTTTATAAAATGCCAAAAAAAGGGATATTTATAGTAATAGATGGGATTGATGGAAGCGGAAAAACAACAATAGCTGATTTTTTAAGAGATTATCTTAAACAACGAGGGTATAATATAATGTCTTTAAGCAGCCCTAGTGATTCTGAAAATGGCAGATACTTAAAAGATTTGTTAAGAAAAAAAGATTCCAACAAGATAAAGCCGGAAAAATGGGTTGAATTATTCAAGGAAAACATGGATGAATCTCAGCAAATAATAAGGGGGGCCATTGAAGAAGGAACAATTGTTATTATAGATAGGTATTATTATTCAAGTTTAGCATATTTGCTTGATCCAAAACAATGGCAGGCTTATTCTGAGCTTTTTTTTAAGCCAGAAATTGTATTTATTCTAGATGTAGATGTAAAAACCGGATTAAAGAGGGTTGAAGAGAAATACAAAAAAACAAAAGAAAAGAAGGCTTATTTTGAAAAAGAGAAGATACTTAAGGAAGTAAGGAAAAAATTCCTTGCATTACCTCAGTTTCTAAAAGATAATATAAAAATAATTGATTCAAATCGTGAAATAAAAGATGTTTGGTTTGATGTAAAAAAAGAAATCAATGTATTGATTGATAAAAAATAGTTTCTATAGAATTTTATCTCCAATCCCTTATTTTTAATTTAATTTCAGCATCTTCATCAAAATCAAAATAATCACAAGTAAGTTCTTCTCCTTTTTTTATGTCCCTTATTGCAATTGTTTTAGTTCCTGTTTTATCATCGCCAGTGTTTGGTTTATTTAAATGATTCCAGAATCTGGCATCGTCTGCACAGATAAAATACTCTCTTTTGCCTTTTGGCTTGGAATTATCCAAATAACCATAATGTAAAACCCATCTTTTTGCAGATTCGGGGAATTTCTTAAAATCTTTTTCTTTTATTTTAAAATCAAATCCTTTTTTCCATTCCCATATTAATTTACCTTTTGGAATAAATTCTCCTGCAAAAAGTCCAATTCCGTGTATCTTACTCTTAGCAATATAGTTTTTAACGAGCATCATTTTATTTCTCCCTTATCATGCATTTTTTTAATTCTTTTAATTCAATAAATTGTTTATCCCTTAACTTATTTAATTTTGAATAATCATATGTGGCTTCATCATATTTTGAAACAAATTCAAGCCACCACTTAGGAATATCTGATTTTATTTGATTACAAACAAGATGTGCTTTTTTTCTAAAAGTTTCTGTGATTTTAGAAGCCATGGGACAATATCTATTATCAATATAGACATTTGCTTCTCCCCTTGAGTTGCCAATTAAAATAGGATAAAGTAAACAACGAAGAGGTTTGCAATTTAGTTTTTCTAAATCGCATCTTTTTTTCTTATTCAAAAAAGGGCACATTCCTGCTTTTAAGATATATATCTCTTTTCCCTTAAAGATTATAGTATTACAGAATTTTTTTATAAATTCTTTTTTATCTATTTTTAATTTACTAGCGGCAAATTCTGCTTCTCCTGGAAGAAATAATGTAATCTCTTCATTTTCACACAACCCGCCACATTCTTGGCATAAGTTAGTCATTAAACCATCAAAAATATTATGTGCTTTTTCAAAATCTATCTGCATAAGAAAAGATATCTTAAGATATTTATAAATCTTATTTATGCTCAAAAATCTTTTAAGATTTATTTATTTCTTTCAGTCCAGGGTGCATGTCCATATTGAATCAACATGTCAACGCCAAGCTTGTCTAAACCAAGGGGGGTATCACATGCCCCAAAACAGCTGTCAATCCAGATTAAAACATGGCATTTGGTTTTCTGCTCAATTTCCGTTGCGATTTGCGGAGCAATTGCCTTTAATCCTTCTGGAAATTGCAAACAAATAATTTTGCGCTTAAAAATCCTTTTGGATTTTTGGCGTCCCGAAAATCTTTGATTTTCAAGGACTTTATTCTTATTTATTTCTTTTATTACTCTTTCTGTTTCAAAATCGTAATTTTCAAGCAATTTCTGCTTATAGTCAGATAAATTTGTCATAAATAATCTTAG
The DNA here is from genome assembly GCA_002499185.1 of Candidatus Pacearchaeota archaeon UBA284. Classification (GTDB taxonomy): domain Archaea; phylum Nanobdellota; class Nanobdellia; order Pacearchaeales; family UBA284; genus UBA284. The sequence continues at coordinate 3,360 of DAKN01000107.1, forward strand.
AAAATAGTGCTTAAATTCTTTTTCCTAAGGTTTTTAAGCTTAAATTAATAAGAAAATTTATGGATTTTCAAGAAGCTATGAATCTATTAAAAGAATACGTAAAAAAAGAAGAGATAATTTTGCATTGTCTTGAAGTTTCAACAATAATGCGTTTTCTTGCTCGAGATTTAGGAGAAGATGAAGAAAAATGGGCCATTACTGGTTTGTTACATGATCTAGATTATGACCTTTTTTCCAGCTTGGAAGAACATGCTAAAAAAGGGACAGAAATCATAAAACAAAAATATAATGAAATTGATGATGACATTATTCACGCAATCCTATCACATAATGAAGAATACACAAAAATAATGAGGGAAAGCAAATTAGATTATTGTTTAGCTGCCAGCGATAATATTTCTGGGATGATTTTTGCCTATGGTTTAATGAGAAAATCTCTCAATAACATGGATTTTAAGAGTTTAAAGAAAAAAATGAAGGAAAAAAGCTTTGCGGCAACAGTAAGAAGAGATTTGATTTATGATATTGAAA
>DAKN01000021.1 GCA_002499185.1 Candidatus Pacearchaeota archaeon UBA284
GGGATTGTTATTTTTTCATTTTCACATATTGGATAATAAAATTTCTCAGGAGTCAAGGAATAATCATAACAAGAAACAACATTAAAACTTGCTTTTGTGTTTGCTTGAGAATATTCTGAATCTGCTTTTGTAATAAAATTTAATTCATAATTTCCTATAATATTGCAAGGTGTATTAATATAAGCATATAATTTTTGTGAGCTATTTGGTGCTAGTGTAAATTTTGTTAAACTTAAATTGGTCCATATTGATGCAACGCCATCTGCTCTTATATTATAATTTTCTAAATATTTGCCATTGTTAAATACTGTTAACATTATCTGTTTTTGTTCACAAGAACATATTGTTTGTGTGACCGGTTCTGCAATTATTTTGGTATCGTGGCAATTTTCAACAACTATCTCTTGTTTTACTGTTTTAACTGTTGTGCCATCAGAAACTTTTATTTCCATATTATATAATCCTGGAGAAATTTTTGTTGATGGTGTAATATAAGTATATATTACCTGTGTTTGATAGGGTTCAAGATAAAATCCTACTGGAACTGTTGTTGCAAAATTATTTGCGCTTCCTGCTTGTGTTACTGAAAAAGATCCTGCTGTTGTTGATGAAACAGCTGTTGAAATTAAAATAGTGCTTGCAGGACAAACAGCGTTTGTTGTTAAATTAGTATTAACATAAAATTCTGCATTTACATTATGTGCGTTTGCTATTAACAAAACCGCAAATGCGAAAAACATTAAAAACAAAAATTGTTTTTTCATTTTATTAATTTTAAATTTCCCTTACCTTTTTGACTATAATTAAAAGAAAAATGTCTTTTAAAAGCATTATGGTAATAAAAAGGTTATTTTCAAAATGTGTATTTCATTAAATTAATTCCGAAGATAATTTTTAATAAATTTTCTTTTTTTGAGTATAAAAGAATAATAAAATATAATAAAAAAAAGAAAAAAGAAAAAAAATAAAAATTTCTTATTTAGTAATAACTTTCTTCCACCTTAGCGTTTTTCTTCTTAGTCAATAAGACAATCAACAATACAACGATAATCAAAGCTAAGACAATTCCTGCAATCATTAAGATTGTTTTCATGTCCCATGTTGCTTTTGATCCTTCAACAGATGCTGTTAAGTTTATCGTTTTTGAATTTGCTCCGGAAGTTGCTTTTATTGTGAAGATATGATCTCCATTAACTGCATTTTCCTTTACAACAAGATAAACTGTTGCTGTTTTTGATTCTCCTGGTGCCAATGTTATTACAGAAGGATTAACTTGGTTTGATGCCCATTCTTCTGTTCCCAAAGCAGCTAATGTTAGTGTAATTGTGCTTGTTGTTGGATTTGAAACCATTACACTAAATGCAGTTCCTTTTCCTGCTTCAACATTGCTTTTAGCATTGTAAGCTGAAAGTTCGAAACCTGCTGCAGTTGTTGTATCTTGACTTCCTGTGCCTGTTGAATCTGTTGTTTGTCCTTTCTCAACATAGATTGTTTTAACAACTTTATCTGAAAGGCTATTACCGAAAGCTTCTATCTCCAAAAGATAAATTCCGGATTTTGTATTTTCAGGTATTGTTAATGCAATCCTTGCTAATTGAGAATCTTCTTTATCACAGCCGCTGCTGCAATCATCTTCAGATGCCAAATCACCAAGATAAACTGTTCTGCTTATTCCAAGTTCTCTTACAAAGGCTTTTACAAAGATATCATCTACTTCGTGGTTTCCAATGTTTTTTACAACAACATCAACATAAACAGTATTTCCTGCTATTATTGGCATTGTTCCAAAAACTTCAGCATTCAAAATTTTAATTTGGTTTGCTGTTCTTTGGACTATTGTATCTATATCTGCACTTTCGATTCCAGTCAATGTTCTTTTCTGGGTTATCTTTACATGTAAGGTATAGGTATCTAATGCATCCAAATCATTTGGAAGTTGCATATTCAATGTTTTTGTATAAACATTTCCTGCAAATACATCGAATTGAGATGTTTTTACTTCTATGTCGTCATGATAGCCAGAAATCCAGACCTTTATTTGTACGTTGGATAAATCTTCCCCTGGAACAAAGACAACCTTGATTGGCATTTCATTACCTCTTTCCAAAGCAGCTACTGCAAGTTGTTCTGTGTTACAATTCCAGAAAGTTAATCCAGGTACTTGTACACAATCTCCTTGAAATACGCTATTGCCTTCAATCAAAACAGACATGCTGTTAATGCTTGGTTGTTCTGTCAAATTCCAAGAATCTGCTTTAACTGCACTTGTTAAAAGAAGAATTGCAAATGCGAATGCTAAGACAAAAAACAAAAATTGTTTTTTCATTTTAGATTTATTTTATTTTGCTATTTAAATTTACAAATTTGAATTCAAATTTGCCCCTTAGCGCAAATTTGTTATCATCCTAAGATAATTTTCCTTTAAAAATCTTTGCCCTTTATCGACGGTGTTGTTACTGTGTGCAGGTAAATGGGGCTTTTAGAGTTATTATTAAAGGAATATATTCTTTATCTTTTTTTATAGCGATGTGATGAAATTTGCCCTGAAGGTAATTACAAATTCTAAGAAAGGATAATTATTAATGATATTTTATTTATTAATATCATCCCATATCTTTTTTCCCTTTATGGCATCATTCCAATTATCTGGACTTTCATTAATAATTACTCCTGAAAAATTATGCTTTTTGAATAATGGAAGAATATTATTCCAATTTTCTTTTGAAGTAACTAAATGTTTTCTTTCTCCTTTTGCTGTAAATTCAATTCCGGAAAAGTGGCAATGTAATTCTGTTATTTTTTCTTTTTTTAATTTTTCAAAAATTTCATTATAATCTACTTTTCCACCATATCTTGCTTTTAAATGTGCAAAATCTACACAAAAGAAACATCCTGTTTCCCTATATAATCTAAGCAATTCATCAATGTCCCCAAATTGGCTTGGTTTTCCTGTTGTTTCTGGAGCTAATTTTACATTCCATTCTTTTTTCTTGATGTATTCCTGCATTTCAATAATTTCTTTCCTTACTCTTCCGTAAACTTCTTCCTTATTATCTTTTCCATAAAATGCTGGATGGAAAACAACATATTTTGCTCCGAGATAGTGTGCACGTTCGCAAGAATCAAGAATTCTTTTTTTGCTCATAAAAATTTTTCTTTTATCTTCTGAATTAAGATTAATATAATAAGGGGCATGGATACTTAATTTAATATTAAGTTTTTTTGCAAGTTCTCCGATTTTTTTTGATTGTTCATTTGTTAAATTAATTCCGTATGTAAATTCTATTTCTGCAGCACACAATCCATCTTCTTTGAGTTTCGGCAATGCCTCAATTGGTGGCATTCCAAATCCTCCAGGTCCGAATTTTAAGTTATCTTTCATTTTATTTGATTATTTATTTTCACTTATTCTTTTTTATTTTCCCATTGTTACAACTTTTGTTCTTGTCTGCATATCAAATAGTGAAATTACTTCTTTAACAGTAGTTGTGTCTTCAGGATTTTTGTCGCGAATCCATCCCTGGATTCTTGGAAAACGCAAAGCATAGCCCGTATCTGATTCTGATTTTTTTCCTGCTGTATGGATTGGGCTTTTTGTAATTTCATCAGCCATTACTGTAAAAACATATTTAGGAGAACAATAAACATCTGGTTCTATAATTGTATCAACCCGAATTGGTTTTCTTTCAACTTTTATTTTATCGATTAATTTTCTTATTTCAAGCCATTTTTCTTCTGTTAACCCCGAACCAATTTTACAAATACTTTTGAACATATCTTTTTTCTCATCATAAACAGCCCCAAGCAAGGCACCAATTCCGAATTTTGCTCTCATGCCCCTTCCCTTAAAATATCCAATAATAACTACATCAATCGTGTCTTTTAATTCTCCTTTGTAACTTCTTTTTAATTTAATCCAGTTAAAATTTCTGCCCCCGGCTTGATAGGGCGAGTCAAGTCTTTTTGCCATAATTCCTTCTGTTCCTTTTTCAATATTTTCTTCAAAAAATTTCTCAAGTTTTTTTGGATCATCTGTAATTATCTTTTCTGCTTCTCGGATTGTAAATCCTTTTTTTATTATCTTGGATAATATATCTCTTCTATAGACATAAGGCTCTTCTGTAATATCTTTTCCATCAAGATAAAGCAAATCAAATGAAAATAAAACCAAGGGATATTCTTTTGCCTGTTCATCTACTCCGTGTTTTCTTTTTCTTGTTATTGTAACCTGGAATGGAAAAAATTCATTGCTTTCTTCATTAAATGCAACTGCTTCTCCTTCACCAATTGCAGATTTTGCTTTTATTTGTTCTTTTATTCCTTTTACAATATCTGGAAACATGTGTGTCATTCTTTCAAGATTTCTAGAAAAAAGCTCAACTTTTCCATCTTGCAAATGCCATTGAATTCTTAAACCATCATATTTTGTTTCGACTGCACATTTTCCAATTTTTTCAATAATTTCTTTTGGTGTGGGTAATCTTTCGGCAAGTGCCATTCTTATTGGAGCTCCGACTTTTATTTTAAAATCTTTAATACCTTTTTCTCCTTTTTCAAATAAAGTCTTAGCCACAAGGCCAAGATCTGAACATAAGTTATATGCTTGTTCTATCTGTTGTCTTAATGATCTGTCTTCACGAAAAACTTTTGCTAGCGAATCCATAACAGTTGGATCTCCCACACCTAATCTAAGACTTCCAAGAACAAATCTGACAAGATACTTTGCTTCTTTTCCAGAACAGCTATGTAAAATCCCAGTAAGCATATCTATTTTTCTAGAATTGCTTCCTTCACCGGATGTTTTTGCTATTTTGAGCAATGAATCATAAACTTCGTTAATTGTTTGGCTTTTTGATTTAAATAATGTGGGTTGTTTAACAGAAAGAATTTCTTCTGCAACCAATCCAAAATCTCCTTTCTTTTTATAAAGCGCTTCAATTTTAATTTCAGAAATGCTTGAAGCCTTTGCCAATGCTTTTTCAACCATTTTTTCAGCTATCCCTAATTCAACCCCATGAAAACTAGGTAAAATGTGTTCTTGAAAAAAATAAACAATTTTATCTACTTCATTTGCACTGGATTTTTTTAAACATTCGCTTAAAATGTCGAACATCTCAAGTCTTTTTGATGTTATTTCTATTTTTTCAAAAGTATTACTTAATTGTGAAAAAAGCATATTTTAACAATGGGTTTTTGGTTTTTATTTCTTTCTGAGAAGTCGCGTGTGACTGCACTCTTTAAAGAAATATTAAGGCATAAAACCTTACCAACAATCGCCATTTACTATTCAGGGCGATGATAGATAATATACAGAAATCTTTAAAATCTTGAAATTATATAATAAAACATGGAATTTGATAAATTATTGCAAAAAAGAAGAAGCATAAGAAGATATTCTACTAAAAAAATTAGTTTTGATGATGTTGCTGAAATTTGCGACTCGGCAAGATTTGCTCCTTGTGCAGCCAATATATTTACTACAAGAATAATTATCCTTGACAATAAAGAAAAAATTTCAAAAATAGCTGATGCCTGTTTTAATCAAGAATTTATAAAAGATGCCCCTTATGTTTTAGTTGTCTGCAGTCAAGATTCTTTGCTGAAAAAAAGCTATAGTGAATTTGCAGATAAATATGCAAGACAGCAAACAGGGGCGTGTATAGAAAATATGCTATTAAAAACAACAGAACTTGGATTAGCTACTTGCTGGATCGGAGCTTTTGAAGAAGATGAGATAAAAAATCTTTTGAAAATTCCGGCAGAATGCAGAATAGATGCTATCCTTCCAATAGCAAAACCTTTTCCAAAAATGAAAATCAAGGAAAAACGAAAGCCTGAATTAAAACACATAGTTTTCTTCGAAAAATGGGGCAATCAAACAAAAGAAAAACAACCAATGCCTGCNNTTGTAAATTATTAAAATGAAAATCTTAATTATCGGGGACCCTCATGGAAATCTAAAAAAAATTGACAAAATTTCATTGTCAAAAATAAATTTAATTTTATTAACTGGAGATTTAGGTAATGCTTCTCTTGCAAGAAAGATGGCTTTTGAGAATATCGAAAGACGGCAAAAAGGTCTTCCTGAAAAGAAATATTCTTCAAAAGAAGAAAAAAATGCTTCTATGCAAATATATAATTCATCTATTAAATTAATTAAAAAACTTTCAAAAATTGCTCCGGTTTATACTATTTTTGGAAATGTTGAACTTTCAAAATCTGAAATAAAAAAAAGATCAAAAGAAATCGGTATCAAATTGCCTTATCTTTCAGATGATTTAGACAAACTTAAAAATGTTAATATAATAAATAATAAAATTGTAAAAATAGGTGATGTTAAAATCGGGGGATTGGGGTATTTTATTGATATTGGATGGGTAAAAGAATTCAAACCTTCAGACAAAAAAGAGATGAGAAAAGCAAAAAATGAAACAAACAAAGCTAAAAAAGTTTTGAAGCATTTTGGTTATGTGGATATTTTATTGTGTCACCAACCACCATGTGGGTTTTTAGATAAGGTTACATTTAGTGGAGCTCCAAAACATTGGTTAGGCAAACACGCTGGAAGCAAAATAATTTTAGATTATATCAAAAAAGAACAACCGAAATATGTTTTTTGCGGACATATTCATGAAGGAAAAGGACAAAAGAACCTGAAAAATACAAAAATAGTAAATGTTGGTTATAACGGAGATTATTTTCTACTTAATATTTAATTGTATTCTTTATCAGCATAAAA
>DAKN01000016.1 GCA_002499185.1 Candidatus Pacearchaeota archaeon UBA284
CTAATTGTAGTGGTCTGTTTTTTGAAAAAATAAGGGTGGCTATATTATTATTGTTTGTCAATTATTTTTTTCAACCTTTCTTTTCCAATATCAAAAATAACTGGGGCATATTCAATTCCTACAGAATTTCTTTCATTCATTTCGCACCAAACAGATGTTGTAAAACTACCAGAATAAATTACTTCAAACTTTTTGTTTGGAGCATATTCCATATTGTCTATATTGTATATTTCATACATTGATTTTCCTTTCTGGAAAATTTAAATGATTTAAATCTTTATAAACTAACCAACAATAATCATCATAAGCAATCGCAGCATCTTTTTCTTTTTTAAATTCTCCGATCCACACAGATTTTTTATTTATAGTCATTTTAGCATTATAATAAATATAGTTTTCATTTTTCTTTTTATGAATATAAACTCCTTTATATTGACTCATATTCATTTTTTTATTATATCTAGAATTATTTTTTCCTTGCATTTTTATAGATTGGTTTTTTCTTTGATTATTATCTTGTATATATCCATTAACTCCTACTCCACCTTTTGTGAGATTATAACCATTTGGATACATAGAATTATACATTTTGATAGTTTCAATTTCTTTTTGTAAACCAATATTTTCTGTAAATGATTCAATAATTTCAAAATCAAAATAATCATATCCAAAAAAATTCCAATCTTTTTGTAAAATTTTATTTTCATGATTGTTTTTACATAAATTATATAAATGATTTTTTATTCTTTGATTAATATTTTTTGTACATCCAATATAAATCATATTGTTTGATAAATTTATTATTTTATATAAAAAGTACATCTTCCTCCTAATAAAACCAATATTTTATTAATTAATTTTATGATTCTTAATTCTTTCAACAGAAATATCACAATACTTTTGTTCTTTTTCTATACAAATCCAACGTCTTTTAGTATTTTTACAAGCAATAGCAGTTGTACAACTTCCTGCAACATTATCTAAAACTATTTCATTTTCATTTGTATAAGTTTTGATAAGATATTCAAATAAAGCCACTGGTTTTTGGGTTGGATGTAATCCAACTTCACAATTAAATTTTTGAACACTACTCGGATATCTTAATTCATTATTTCCATTATGATTTGCATGAGTCATTTTAAATCCACCCATAACCTCTCTCTTTCCCGTATTTGTGGGATTATATTGATATTTTGTTCTATCTAATCCAGATCCTTTCCGAGCTTCTTTTATAGGATGATAATTTATTTTATTATAACCAAATACTACTACACTTTCATGTTCTTTCATAGGCTGATATTTTAATACTGCAAAATTGCTACCTCTATTTTTTTCCCAAATCCATTCATACTTAAAGTTTTTTATATTGCTCATAATGAGTGCACTTGTAAAAGGCTGACTTGCAGTTAAAAGAATTCCTCCATTATTTTTAATAATTCTTTTATATTGTTCCCACAACAAATCAAAAGGAATAATTGAATCCCATTTACAAGCAGTTGTTCCATAAGGTAGATCAGCAAGAATCATATCAATTGATTGATCAGGAATTTCTTTCATCCATTTTATACAATCTCCCATCAATAACATTCCATTTTTTTCTGAATAATATGCTTGTTTTACTAATTCTTTTAATTCCAAATTATTATCTCCTTTTACAAATTTCTCTTCATCCAATCAACAACATACATACATCCCATAGATAAACTAACTTCAGGTTTCCACCAGGTATATTTTCTAAACTTCTCAGCATCTAAAAACGTTCTATAAACTTCACCTTTTCGTTCTGGTTTATTGACAGGGTTCTTTTTATATTTTATAATCTGATTCAATGTTTCATAAACCATATTAATTGTAGTTCCTTCTCCCCATCCTAAATTATAAATTCCAGAAGGTATGTTGTTGCTTTCTAATGCTAACAAATTAGCCCTTGCAATATCTTTTACATAAACAAAATCTCTGCTTTGTAAACCATTTCCATAAATAATTACTTCTTTATTTTTTAGCATCTGTTTTGCAAAAATTGATATGACACCTGCTTCAGTTAATGGATCTTGCCTTTCTCCATAAATATTAGGATAACGAAAAGAAATATAATCTAATCCATATTGATCATAATAAAAATTTAAATAATGTTCTACGGCATGTTTAGAAATCCCATAAGGAGAAATTGGATTTACAGGATGGTTTTCATCACACGGAACATAACACGGATTTCCATAAGCTGTTCCACCAGAACCAGCATAAATAAATTTTACAATATTAAACTCTTTAGACAGTTCTAGTAAGTTTAAAGTTCCAACAACATTTACTAAGACATCTGAAACAGGATCACTCATAGATTTTATTACTGTGGCTTGTGCTGCATGATGAACAACATAATCAGGACGGGTTTCTTCAAATACATCTTGTAATATTGTTTTAGAAGAAATATCACAAAGATAAAAATCTGCTTTTTTATTTATGTTTTCTAATTTTCCTGAACTTAAATCATCTACTACAATTACATCATAATCATTTTCAATTAGCGTATCAACAATGTGTGATCCAATAAATCCTGCTCCTCCTGTTACTAAAACTTTATTTAATCCTTTTTTGACTTCCATATTTTCTCCTTTTATCTATTGTACCACACAACACCAGAAAAATTTTTTAAATAATTTCTATCAAATTTATTATTTACATCTGAAGGATTGATTAAAATTTCAGGATTTGTTTTTATGTTTTTAGAAGAACATAAACATCCAAAACCATCATAATCAATTAAGTCTCCTTCTTTTACATATTTTAAAAAATCTTTCATTTTTATATAATCATCCATATTTTCTCCTAATGAAACTAAGATTTTATTTATTTTTATTATACTTTTTTATCTTTTCCATACATCATTACATGTTGTCTAGTTAGGGCAATTTCAAGTTGTTTTCTCCATGCTTCCCAATTGGTTTCTTTTCCTTCCCTTTCAGCAATCATAAAAGCAGAACGTAGCAAATCATTGCTCTCTTTAATTTCATATATTAGGCGTTCAAGGTCTTCCAACACCCCAAGCATAATTTGACCAGACACAGTAGCTTTATCTTTACCAACAACTTCTCTTGCTCCATCTATCCATTCTTTAGTGAAATCTTTCATAATATTCCTTTCTTTTCTTTTATCATTCGATCATGCACAGCGCGCAGCGCACTTCCTATTTCTTCTGGACTTTTTCGTGGTTGATTTACATAAATTAATTTTTGGCTACTTAATCTTAAATATCCTTCGTAACCCTCTGCTAATGCACAAATATATTCCAGATCATCTTGCGATACATATTTATTTTTAGTTTCTTCCATTCTCATCCTTATAACTTAAACATCTTCCTTGGTTTTATATCAAAATTTTGATTATCACCCCAAACAGATAATTTTTCATAATATTTTTCTATTGCCTTATCACCATCTAATATCCCTTGCTCTTTTGATTTTACAAATTGAGTCATAATATAGTGGGGATGATGGCTTATGCATCTCCATCCTCTTCCTGTGTGCTGAATTATATATTCTTTATTTTTAATTTCATAATTCATTTTTGGTTAGTTCCTGCATTTGGTAAATTGGTGTTTGCCTTACTGAATCCATATGTTTTCTCCTAATAAAACCATCATTTTA
>DAKN01000083.1:0-3958 GCA_002499185.1 Candidatus Pacearchaeota archaeon UBA284
TCACGCGGTTCCACCCAGATTACCCATGTGGGTATCTCGTGCTGCCGATAACGGGGCTGCCGTTTGCCTTAGTGGGGCTTCTGCCTGTTCAGGTTCAAGCTGGCGGGTGGTTTTGGGCAGAGGCTGCCGGCGCTTTCGCACTTGGTAGCGCCTCTCTGGGGTTGGAGCTCTGCTTACTCGTCCCGCGTCAATGCTTATTAAATTGCGATAATCTTACCTGTTTTTGGGAAGATGCGCAAGGGGAAAGGTTAATTGAATTTGTTTGCTTGACTTCTATTTAATTTTTCTTTGAATAATATATCTCAATATTACTAAATATAATCGTTTATATTATATTATAATAGCTATCAATTTCTTTTCTAATTTCAATTATTAGTTTTTTCTTTTCATCTTTCAGTTCATAGGCTTCTTTAATTAATTCAGTAATCTTATCTATAGAATCTTTATCTACAATTGGAATCCTTATTTTTTTTAGACGTTCTACTCTCAGATGTGGAATTGTCGAAGCAATAACAGTTCTTCTTATTGCTGGGAAAAAACCAGTTTCATCTAATAATAGAATTGTAAATAAATATTCAGGAGTAATATTATATGAAAAAGCATCTGAGTTCAATTTAATTTTTACGAAACCAGATCCAATTACTACTTTGTCATATTTTGAAATAATAGCAGTTTCTCCTATGATGCCATCTTTTGAAAAGATGATTTCTCCGGCTTCGGCTGTATTGTTTAAAGATTCTGCAATTGTTCTTGAGACAAAGTAATCTGGAAAAATATCGACTTCATAATTAGTAATATCTGATGTTCTAATAAAAGCATAATCGCCATCTTCTTTAAATAATTCAGTTTGGTAATTATCGCTCCCTATTTCAATGCCTTTTTCTATTGATGATATTTTCTCTAAAGGTACGGTTTCAAATTTACTATTAATTTCATTCTCAATATCTACATACTTTGGTAAATGAGATCGACTATTCCAGATGCCAAAATCTTGTATTGTGGATAATGAAACTGAAAAATATTTATTTTTATTATTGCTAATAATATCTATATCATGCTTTAATATTCTTTTGGCTTCGTTTATTTTATAAATAGAATGTCTGTTGGTTTCAATTATTTTTTTTACTTTACCTTCTATATTTTTTACTACCTCTTCATTAGGAATAAAAACTCTTACTTTCCTTAGCTGTGAATGCGTCAACTCTACTCTAGTATCTCCATGAGTAGCCAAAGAAGTTTGAGCTTTATAAAATTTAGAATTTAAAAAACCGATTAGATAAAACGGCGAAATATTGTTGTCAGTTGTTACTTTAGAAACATGTTGACTTATGACTGAACCTTCAATATATTTATCAATAAGACTAGCAACGCCCAACTTTTCAACTGTAGCTTGCGTTCTCCCCATAATTAAATCATTTTCTTTTACTTTGATTTTTTCCGGAACATTTGATGAAACAAAAACCAAACTTTTGTCTTGTTCATCAATTGTAAAAGGTTTAATATTTCCTACTCTTAGATACGGAACTCCATCTTGTTTGTTTATATAGGTATCAACGTAACTACCGCTTGAAATTCTTACCCTTAGTTCATCTAGCGTTTTCACTTTACAAGAGCTTTTTTTTTCAAGTTCATCAAAAACTGCATTTACAAAATAATATGCTGCATCTAATCGTTTTTCTTTAGAGATTGCTATTCCAATTTTATTAATAGTCAATAATTTTAGTGACATATTATTCTCTAATATTTAAAATTGTTCTCAATCGCCCATTTTTTAAATTCTTCTGCAATATCAACAACATCATCTTTTTCAATTTCCTTACCTCGCCTATCATGTCCACAATATTCGGCTACCGCCATAAAAATTGGGTAATCATCTGGTATTTTGTTTTTCGACAATTTTTGAAGAATTAATACTGAAGTTTTTGTTCCAGTATTTGGTAAGAATGTCTCTAAAGGAAGATCAATAATACAAACAATTCTAGCTTTTTCTAAAAGCCAATTTCTTATGTATTCTGCACTTTCGTTTCCAAAGATGCCATCTGGCAGAACTATTGCCATTCTTCCGCCTTCTTTTAGAAACTGTAGACTTCTTTCAATAAAAAGAGTTTGAGGAGCTTCCTGATCTTTTAACTTTTCCTTTTGCCATTTATCAGTTTTCTTTTCGAATCTCCACTTGTGGCCCAATTCATATTGTTTTAGTTTTTCTTCGCCATGTACTGGAATCTTTGAACCAAATGGAGGGTTCGTTAATAAAACACTAAATTCACCTAGATGAATTTTGGTCCTTGTCAATGTTCCCCAGTTTTCAGGTTTGTCTAAGCTATCTTCTGAAAAAATTCCACTTTTACCATCCCCCAAAATTGTCATATATGCCTTAGCAACCTTGGATAAAAAGTAATCTTTGTCAATTCCTCTAATATTATTGACTGCAAACTCCATTTTTTCTTCATTAATATTACTTACGTTCCAATTAAATCTTTCTCCTTCTAGATCTATTTTTCTCCAAACATGCCTCATTGCTTCTACAAGAAATCCACCACTACCGCAAGCGGGATCAATAATCAGATCCTCTCGATCAGGATCTAGAATATCAACCATCATTTTCACTACATTTCGTGGAGTAAAAAATTGACCTTGTTCACCTTTTAGCGCGTGCCCTATAAATGTTTCAAAAGCATCAGCAATTATGTCTCTTTGTGCTTCTATTATGCAGTAGTTTTGTAATTCACCTACAACGTAAGCGACAGAGTTTGGATCGAGTGTAATCGAATCGTTATCATCCAAAACTTCCTTATATTTTCTTTTTACTAAATCAAATAACCCTAAAATTCTATTCTTAATATCTTTCGATTCTTCATCTATACCAGCCCTAAAAGTTACTATATCATTAGGCTCGGTAAATCTTTCATCATATATCTTACAAAAAATAAGGTTTATAAGCTGTTGTGCTAGTACTTCATCTCTTGTCGCTCCAACTGTATTTGCAGCTAAATGGTTTCTAATGGCTTTAAATGTCGCCTTTAAATTATGAGTTGGTTTAAGGTCTTTTCTTCTGAACTTACCAACATCTTCTACTCTTTGTCCAAATTTTGGAATGTTTGGGATTTCTTCAAAATAAATTTTTCCTTCCTTCTCAATTTTCCTCAAAAATAGTCTTTCCTCACCATTAAACCAAACTCCTAAAGAAGCTTTCGAAAATCTTAAGTAATCTTGTAACTGACTTTTCCCATCCTTCCTGTTTTTCTTTTTACACTCAACAATAATATAAATATCGTCTTCTTGTTTCTTATCATTTGTAAAAACAGCAATATCAACAGGATATTCTTTTTTTGTATCAGAAGGTCTTACCTTAACCCTAAATTGTGGTCTTGTTTGGATATATTCGATTGGATAGTTATAGTCCTCAACAAGTTGCTTTGAGAAAACTTGAATTGCGTCGACTTCTTCTGGTGTTGCTCTCACCTCTTGCCTAGAAACGTAATCAATAATGTATCCTGTCTTTGTTTCCTCTATCATATCTACCACCATAAACGAGTATTTAATAGCTTATCAAATTACGGTTCGCGTAATAGGTTGGTAATTAACTAAACATTATTAAAACCTTGGTAAAGTTAGTTGAAGAATGTCCATAAAATAAAGTTTTAACATTTACCTTCATTTATTTCGAATGCCGGTTTATAAAAATAAAAAGCGTAAAACTCCAAACCTAGTCTATATAATCTATCATCAATAAATCTAATGTTGCGAATCAAAAAACAAACATTTATTATTATACTCATTTTATTCGAGGATAAAGAATCGTAAATCTTAATTAGTCCAAACAACATGATTCCTCTGTTTTATAATGAAGTTGTACTTAAGGAGATAGTTGTGCCGGCTAAAAAGATATTATTCACCTTAATTGCCCTCGCGCTGCTTTCGACGTGTAATTTACCCACGGCAACTCTGCCTGCCGCTC
>DAKN01000083.1:4018-4194 GCA_002499185.1 Candidatus Pacearchaeota archaeon UBA284
AAACGCTCCAGCCACCCACCGAGCTGCCCACGCAGCCACCCACCGCCGCCATCACCCCGCTGCCCCAGCCCACCTCAACCGCAACATTAGAGCTGCCCAGCGGTACCGCCCGCGAGCGCATCACTGCCCGCATGCAAGCCTATGGGGACCTGCAAGCAGCTTACCTGAGCGATGCT
>DAKN01000040.1 GCA_002499185.1 Candidatus Pacearchaeota archaeon UBA284
TGTAAAGACACTTTTGGAAGAAGTTGCTCCGCTATGTATAAAAAACATAGTCATAAAAGTAACAGATTGGAATCGATCGGTCAATCCTTTGACAAACTAGAGGCTTTGAGATATAATTCATAAATCTCAAAAGAAAATTATCTCTGATTGACTTGGAACTCCTGAAGAGGACAACAAGGGGCAAGCATTTAATTATTATAATATTAAAAAGTGATGATTTTAATATAAAAAAGGAAAAATTATGATAGAATTTCAATGTGATAACTGTGGTAAGATTTTTACAAAGAAAAAGGATAGAGAATCTATAAATCATTTTTGTTCACAAAAATGCTATCGTGAATGGTTAAAAATAAATTATAGACCGTTTCCTATAACAAGTGGATCTGCACATCCAAGTTATCATCATGATGTTAATCATGAGGTAATATGTGAATGGTGTGGTAAAAATTATCATATAGGAGCATATAAATCAAAGCAAGGAACATCTAGATTTTGTTCTATAGGTTGTAGAAGAGAGTGGTATGCAGAAGTCTGGAGTCAAAAAAAATCTTGGAAATTAAATAGAAGAGATTTTGCTTTAAATCAACTTAAAAATAAAAGTATGAATAAGATTAATTCTGCTCCTCAAAAAATAATCAATGATTTATTGTGTGAAAAATCAATAAAGTATAGAAACGAAGAAGTAATTGGCAATTTTTCTTTTGATAATTATCTTTTTGAACATAATTTAATAATTGAAGTGATGGGAACATACTTTCATTGTGATATTAGAAAATTTAAAGAAATTAATTATAAAAATCAACTTACGAGAATAAAAATGGATAAAATAAAACATTCTTTTATTTTAAATAATTATCATATTGAAATATTATATCTTTGGGAAGAAGATATAATAAAAAATTTGGAATTATGTTCTTTATTAATTGATAAATATTTAAATAATAATGGACAAATATATAATTATCATAGCATAAATTATCAAATAATAAAAAATAAACTTTGTTTAAAAAATGAAATTATTTTTCCATATATGCAATGGGACATAGAAAAAATTAATCAAATAGTTGATATAAAATTAAAAGAAAAAATAAGTCAAAAACAAATAGATAAATGGATAACATATTCTTGTTATCAATGTGGTAAAAAGAAAGAGCAATTAATAACTAAATATAATAAAAATGAAAGACATTTTTGTTCGCAGAAATGTTTTCAAAAATATAAAAAAGAAAATGATTGGCACAGGAAGTCATCACCTTCCTCGATTGTTAATAAACAAAAATAATTAAAGTGCAGCCTGAACGACTAAGCGAGATAACTCCATTTAAATATGGAGATGCGATAGTCTGGTCTTCCTTATAACTGTAAAAGAAGAGGAAGAGAATTGCTCAAGTGTAAAGACACTTTTGGAAGAAGCAATTCCTTTTATTGATTTTTTCAATAAATGTAACAAAAACGAAAAACGATGTTCGCTCGTTTAGAAAACATTAAACTCGGAAAAATGTTTGAAGATGATGCAACAAATATTAATGACGTTGAAAGAGCGTTAGGATTAGTTAACATTAGTTTAAGAGACACTGCTACTTCGTTTAGACCTATGGGTGATGTCATGGATGAGATTGCTGAAAAATGGTCTACTATGAATGAAATAGAACAAAGCGCAGTTGCAAATGCTATTGCTGGTAAAAATAGAATGCCAGAATATATGGTAACATATAGAGATTGCATTTTCTATAATTAGAATAAAAATCTCAGAAGATGACCATATCGGAAAAACTCTGGAAGCAGACAATTCCGAGGAAAGACTTAAGACTTAGTTATTTAAGCGAGTCTTGAGAATCCGTAACGACCAATTGGGTATTTGTGGTGACATAAATTCCCGCGTCATCTTTCTTGTGTAGAACAAGAAAAAGATATGGTCTGCTCTGCAACTATAACAAAAAGAAATTGCAGAATTAAGTAGAAATACTTAATCGCCATTATAAAATGGTCAGTAGCATGGTTCGCGGTGTGAAAGTAACAGAAAAGTTCGGCAACGCGAAAATTTTTTAGTGCTAATGAGCAACTACAACGAAGTTTTAAATGCACAAGCAATTCAACTTCAATCCGCTGGATTAGCAACAGAACGATATGAAATTTATTTAGATTCCATAGAAGGAAAAACAAATACATTAACTGCATCTATGGAATTATTATGGCAAAAAACAATAGATGAAAATGTAATTAAATTTTTCTTAGACTTAGGAATAGCTATTGCTGATTTTGCAAGTGACTTAGGTGGTATAATTCCAACATTGGGAGTTGTAATTAGTTTAGTTGCTGCTTTAAACATGCAATTAATAGTAAATACGTTTTTGAAATGGGATGTAGGAATAAAAACTGCTGGAAAATCTCTTCTTTCATTGATACCTACTTTAAAAGCAGTTATAGCATTAATGATAGAAGGAAATTCTTTAACTGCCATAATGGCAACAGGAATGACTACGGCTGCTATTACAGCAGCAGCTTTAAGTGCCATATTAATATCTTTAACGGCNNGAAAATACAACAAACGCATGGACAGAAGCGTTTAAAAACCTAGATGAAGAAATAAGAACTTCAATTGGTTTATTAAACATGTATGAATCTATAGTCAATAGAATAAACGAAAGACAGGGATTCGGAGACGCTTTTGTCAATA
>DAKN01000057.1 GCA_002499185.1 Candidatus Pacearchaeota archaeon UBA284
ATTCTAGAATATTCTCCAATTATTGAGGGGGTATTTTAGGATCTAAAATCAAAAATATAATTATCAACTATGATAACTATTATTGACCAACTAAATTATGACCCTTGTGAAAATCACCAGGAATTAAACTTAGAAGGAATTATTGCAAAACATGACGAAGAAAGAAAAAACGAAAGAATGTTTTATCAAGGTATCGAAGAAGATGATTTCCTTTTCATAGATGTAGAGGAAATGGATTTTCTTAAAGAAAATTAATTAAATTATATTCAGATTTTTAGATCCTAGAATATCCCCTTAATTAAATTGAAAGAATATTTTGGAACTTAAATTGGTACAACCAAAATTATGTCAAATATGTCATATTGTAGATTTCGAAATACTTTATTGAATTTAAGAGATTGTGAAGATAGTATGGAAGATGAATTAATTGATGATGGTTATGATAGTGAATATCAAGCCAGAATTAAATTAATTAAAAAATGTTACGACATTGTTCAACCATTCTTAAATGAAGACGATAGTTTAGATGAAGATTCATTAAAAAATCTTCCTAAAGAAAAATAAGAATAAACAAAAAAATTAATAACCAATTTAAGTTTCGAAACATCCCTTCAAAATTGGAATAATTATATAGTATAATATAATTATGAATATTTTAGAATTATTAATTGGCTGGACATTCTGGAACTCAAGAAAAAAATAGATACTCAATTATGACTTCTTATAAAAAACTATCAGATAGAAAAATTAAGTTCAAAAAAAGAATTAGAGATTGGGCGCAGCATTCTATGTATAGAATGAATGCAGAAAGTGCAGATTGCTATGCATTCAATTACATTGACGACAATCGTTCTGATTTCGAAGGTGGGTGGGATTGGAAAAACAACTTAGTAGATAAAAATGCGACTCATATTTTAGAC
Organism: Candidatus Pacearchaeota archaeon UBA284; assembly: GCA_002499185.1. Lineage (GTDB taxonomy): Archaea > Nanobdellota > Nanobdellia > Pacearchaeales > UBA284 > UBA284. The sequence goes on from DAKN01000057.1 coordinate 921, forward strand.
CTCGAAACATTAGACTTCTTTGAAATAGTTCAAAATTAAATTATAACGTATCTAACAATCTTGAGTTCTAAAACGTCCAGCTAATTAAGTAGATATTCTGGAACATAAAGAAAAACTGGACCCATAATTATGCAAAAATATATTTATTTGACTGATTTCGCAGATTTGTCTCAAAGTCTCAAAGAACTATTAATCGATACAATTATCGAAAAAAAGTTTTGGAGAGGTGATTATGTAAATTCTAAAATCTTCAAATTAGAAGAGGCAAAACAAAGTGCAAGTTTGAAAGAGGAAATTGAAAATAAATTGAATGTGAATATTGTTATTAACTACTAAATCAAATTACATCCAGCAATCTTTATGTTTCGGAACATCTACTTAATTATGATAATTATGTAATTAAGTGCGCACATTTCAAAATGTGCTTTCTTTGAGTTGAATTATTAGCCTATTTACTTTTTAAGTAATATATGGTATAATATAAATAGTGTATGTGTTTTTTGTTAGAGTATACTGATATCGAAAAATAGTCGTCACTCGAATGCATTTCGAGCGCTCTACGTTGAATTGAGAGAGTCTTTCTGTATACAAGATGATAGAAACATCATCTGAAAAATAAGTTCTTTATATTATAACACATATTTAAGAAAAGTAAATATTTACAAAAGTTTAAAAATATGGTATAATAAAAATAGAGTATCAAAAATTCGAAATAGCCTATTTACTTTTCTTTGAAAGTATGGTATAATATAATATAGGATATTCTTTCAAAATCGAATAGTGGGTGATATATTTCCACACTGAGCACTAACCCTCACTGTGCGCAATTAGTAATTATGATTGGAAAATAAATTCTGGAACTTGTATAATTATAGTTGTAATTATTAACAATTATGCTCTTCAATTATAACGACGGCGGACGTTCTGCTGCTGGGTACAAAGGAGACACTAGAGATTGTGTATGTAGAGCAATCGCAATAGCGACTGAACAGAATTATAGTGAAGTCTACGACTCTCTGGTCGAAAAAATTAAAAATGCTCGACAAACTCGCAGAATTAAGAAATCGCATCCTAGAACTGGAGTGAATAAAATAGTATACAGGCCATACTTAGAGAAATTAGGATGGACTTGGGTACCCTGTATGACAATTGGATCGGGTTGTCAAACACATTTGAAAGATAATGAATTACCTAGTGGTAGATTAATTGTTAGAGTTTCGAAGCACCTGACTTCTGTAATCGATGGAATTATCAATGATACATTCGATTGCTCCAGAGATGGAACACGGTGTGTTTATGGGTACTTCATTAAAAAATAACTATGACAAACATTGAACTATTGAAAGAAGCATTGAAACATAATATTGAAGCAGCAGAAAATCACCAAAGAGTTTCTGCTTCTGAAACGTTTAAAGCGAAGAATGCTGAATATATCGAAGGTTTAAAATTTGCACTTATTTTGTGCGACAGAGTTGTAAAGGAGAATAAAGAATAAGACTAATCGACAATTATATAATATCAAGTTCCAGAATATGTTTTCCATTATTCGGCACTATTTACACTGTGCAAAAAACGTTGTATAATGATAATTGAGCTGGCATACTCTATAATTGCCAAAAAATCGAGCTGATTAACTCATCATCTATCTGAGAGAAAACTCATAAAACAAAGTTTAACAACTTAACACTGTATTGTTATGCTAATGGAAAAACCCTCTTAGCAGATTATTCTACCTATTTACAAATATAGTAAAGTATGGTATAATAAAAATAGTGCATTGTTTTTGAAACACAGATAACATTACGTATGCCCGCAGAATGAGAAACGTAAGTCGTGCATAAATAAAAAATCAGTGTTGAAAAAAACAATCGTTTGACAATTTCTTTTTATTCCAGAGTAGCGCTAAGTCCTCGCATTCCTGCTTGCAGGTGAGGCAGCAAAGTTTAATAAGAAAAAAATCAAACTCGACTAGTAAACGTTAGTATACGAAGTTTTTCGTAAATGTGCGCATCGCTGGATAGTCAATCTAGAGCAGAGTAAATATAAGTCCATAGACCTTCGGGTCGGCATTCGAACTCTGGAGAAGACAAAAACAGTGACATAGTTTTCAATAGAAATTTTCATAACGAACGCATAGTTCGGCACAGTTAGTCTCTAAAAGTATTAATTTTTAGTATATGTGGTGTATAGAACCCTGCCAGAGCATTTTTATATTTTGAGATGATAAAAACATCATCTACAATTCGTCTCAGATCAAATTCGACGCTGAAATCGTCCTATGTTTGTATACTAAATGACGAAAAAATGACGAAAAAATGAAGAAAAAATGACGAAAAAATGATGAAAAATAATGAAAGAAACGAA
>DAKN01000084.1 GCA_002499185.1 Candidatus Pacearchaeota archaeon UBA284
AAATATAAATTTGATTTCACCATTACATTTATTGCAAGAAATCCCAAGGAAATAATGAAATCAAAAGATATCCAAGAATTTTACAGGAGTTTGATGATTGAAATAAAATAATCAAGAGATAATGTTCAATAATTAAGATAGGTATATTCTTAGAAAGCTATTTACTTTCATGGGCTTTCAATTCGCCTGAAGAAGCGAATCTTGGAGAAAAGCATTATATATTACTTCGTGATTTTGATTAAGAAACTCTTACTTCAATGATTTGTCAACTAAATCTTTAGGCCAGCCAGAATCTAAAAGCTTTGCTTTTATGTCAGCATCGTTCATTCCTCCAGCTCTTGAATTTTTTATGTATTTATGCAATTCAGGATAATTATTTGTTGTTTTTGTCCCTGTTCCATTAGGAGTTTCTTTTGTTACTTTTCCCAATGAACCAGCACTCCTTCTCCTTAATACGAATAATGATGCTGCAACTACTCCGACTATTATTATTGGAACAGCTATTTTGATAGGTAATGGAAGATTATCAAGCATATCTAAAAAGCCCGGTGTGCATTCTCTTGTTTCATCGCTTGGTTTTATGAATGATGTTCCGCAATTGTTTAAATCTTTACAGACTTTTTGCTGTTGACTATTCTTACATGTTCCCCACTTGCAATCCCAATTTTCAACACAGCAATCTCTTTTTTGAACATATTGGTAATTTGATTGAACACATCTATTCCTATCTGTGCATATTTGTGATTGTTCATTTGCTTCATCACAATAACTCCATTCTGTGCATTCCCAGTTTGGAATACATTGATATACGCAGACTTCACTTTCTGTTCTTGTCTGTGAACATCTTGAACAGCTTCTTGTTCTTAATCCATCAGCAGAACAAGCACCCCATATTGAACAAGTCCAATCTTCATAACATCCTCCTCCGCCGCCACCGCCCCCTCCACCTCCGCCGGTGGAAGTACATTCATTGTTTGAATTACATTCATTACTACAATTATTAGTCGCGCTAGGTGTACAGGGTCTTGCTTCACATCTATTTATTCCAGTACAAATGTTTTGCATTACGCTATTAGATTCTTGAACATAAAAAGTTTGCTGAGATTCTGCAATTATTGGATCACATCCTCCAACCTTATCACAAGGTAATCCGATTCCTTTTAATTTTATATTTATATTATAATAAGCATCAGGATAATTTGGAGCTTGGGTATTTGAAGGACTTACCGGTAAATTTCCAATCTTTAAGGTATAAGCATTATCCCATCTGCCACAACTATAGGGGTTTCTTGAGCAAGAGCCACCATCTTCTGAACAGCTTAAACAATTTGTTGAAAATGAAACAACTTCTTTTTCACATATGTCATTTGCACAATAATATTCAACTAATCCTGGTTGAGATGCTGAAAATCCCCCCGCTGTTTCTGGCGTACATATATCTATAAAAACACCATTTGTTCCATTACATACCCCTTTTGTGTAATAATCTCTTCCCATATCTGTATCTGTGCAAGTGCCCTCAGGTTTTGGAATACATTTTCCATCCGTACAATTTGCATAATTATTTACCAAACAATTATATTGTATTGGAACACACATTGTTCCAGAATTTCCGCAACTATAATCTATCAAAATATCTTTATTTAAACAATAATCCATATACTTTTCATTTGTTAAATTATCCGTACAGTTTGTTTGAGTGGTATAAATGTTATTGGTATAACTAGACAAGGTTGGACTTAAGGAACATTTAAATGTTGTCCAATAACTCCAAGTTAATTGATTATTATTTTCATCGCTTTCGCAAATTTCATTTTTTGGATCCACAATTATTTTTATATATTGTCCGGATGTTCCTTCTGGACTCAATATTGTTACTGGCGCGATTCCGCTAGCTGTGATAGAAACACTGCCATCTTTGAGTTTATTGCATAATTTATCATAACATCTTTCAATAAGATAATTTACACTTGAAGCGCGATTTCCATTATTTTTAATATTAAATCTTAATTGCGAAGCAGTTTCTGTTGTTGATGAAAATGCTGTTCCGAAGTATTGCAGGTCTCTTACTTCAAAATCATATTTTGGAATATCAGCATATAATCTATTATCGTTGTAATTTGATTCCGTGATTTGTCTTGGTTCTGGATTAACTTCAATTATAAAAGAAGTTTTATCTTTGAACATATTGCCGTTTATTTTAATTTGGCGTTCCTCTTCTGCAACCATGTTAGAAATTTTTCCAGAATATAAAACATTTTTACAGGTACTACTTTCTGAAGAACTAAAAGAATCTCCACAAAGTATAATAGTAAAATCTCCACTATTTGAAGGAGCCTTATTAACTAAAGAGATTATTAATATATTATCTAAGCAATTATATTCATAACCTACGACAATTATGTTTGGCAATTGCGCCAATGTTGGGATAAACTTTGTTTCTTTATTATTAAGAGAATTTCCTTCTGGAGGTTCTGTATTGTAAATTGTCGCAATTACATTATATCCTTCCACCGAAATTTTATTTGCATCAAATAAAACAGTTTTACTTTCTCCCGTAGGAACATCTTCGATTGTTTTATCTGGTTCAATATTTGAGCAGCTAGTTTCTGATGTAACACCCGTTCCAACAGTTAATGTTCTGCACAAATTAATTTTGGTTTCTTTTGCATCTGCAGTTCCTATGTTTTTTATAATTATTTTTACTTTTTTTGTTGAATAATTATAATCTATACTGATGATATCTAAATCTGGAACAATTTGTACTGGCTGTTGTGGAACAGCTTTTGGAAGAATATATTCATTATTGTCTTCATTAATTTCTTTGACATCATTATCTGAATCTATAACAACACCAATATATTTTCCACCCAATGATGAAACATTAAAACTTACAGAAACAGGGGCAGTTTCTGTTGTTGAGCCAAATCCCCCACCCATAGAAATTTCTTTTTTATCTTTTTCAATCCAACAAGGACTATTAATAATACTTGATGATTCAAAACTACACAAGTCATTTCTATAATATAATTTTACTAAGAATGTTATTGCAGTACTCGTAGGGTCTGTATTTTTAACATTAAATTTGAAAGTATTATAACTTATTTCTGGATTTTCTACACTTAAATCTCCCTTAATTTCATAAAGTACAGCATTCCCCGTTATTGGGGCAATTACCATGCCCGTGGGTGGGACGATTGGTGGACAATATGTAAAACCATATCCACTTGATTTTTCTAAATGTCTTATCTCTACCCCCTTATTAAGATATTTTCCTTCCTTATAATTACCGAAATATGGGGTATTTGAGTTATATGCTTGTATAAATTCTTTTAAAGTGAATATTTCTTTTGTTCCGCAAGCATCAAAACATTTTCCAGAATCACATCTTAAATTTTCATAATAATTTCCTTGTCCTAATTGATTAATATTACAGCAAACACCAATATTGTTTTGACCACAAGTTGTAGCAGCACCAGTAGAAGAACATTTAACTAAAGGATTTGAATCAACTACAGAACATGCACCAGTATCTTTATCGTAATTTTTCCATTTAATTTTTGCACCATTAGCACAGACATAATATAATGAACATTCTGGAGAACTTATCGAATATTCGATGTAGGCATCTTCTGGAATCAAATCATCTTTTTGGAATGTTAATGAAAAATTCCCCTGTATTGGATCTCCTGGAAAAAAAGGCGTATTAATGCTTGCAACATAAACAGTATTAACAATATTTCCTGTTAATTTGTTTAAAGGAGATTCTGTTACAATTAAATTAAATACTAATAATAATGCAACAAATGTCAAGAAAATTGCAAATGGAACAGCGGGAAATCCAAAGAATAATTTTCTGTCAGGATTTCTTTTTCTATAATCCACCTTTTTTATTGATACCATCTTTTAAAAATAATAATATTAAATACAGAAAAACAGACTATTTAAATATTTTCCTGAATTAACGCACCAAATGTATATATTATAGTATATAATAGAAAGAGAATAATATAAATAGAAATAAATTACTCGCTCGTAAGGCGTTAATTTGTTAAGTAAAAAGATAATTGAAATTCGCATTTTGTTTCATTGGCGAATTTGCCGAATAAAAAATAAAATCACGAAATTCAATAAGAATTTCGGGATACCAAAAACACATTGTGTTTTTTAGTATAATTTTATCCCTTGATATTTCCAATTGGTTTTACTCTTGCGACTTTAAATGCAATTCCTGAATCATGTGTTGATTGCACAACCTCACTTACATTTTTGTAGGCTTCTGGTTTTTCTTCCAATAAACCAGATATGCTTCTCGTTTTTACATAAATTCCTTTTTTCATTAATTGTTGCAATAATACCTGCGAGTTTTCTTGTCTTTTTGCCTGCATTCTTGACATTGCTCTTCCTGCCCCATGGCATGAACTTCCAAAGGAATTTTTCATAGCATAATCTGTTCCATGCAGTAAATAAGATTCTGTCCCCATACTCCCACCGATGATAACAGGCTGTCCAATTGTTTTATAGGCTTGCGGAATATCTTTGTGATTTGGTCCGAATGCTCTTGTGGCTCCTTTTCTATGAACTAAAAGATTTGTTTTTTTATTTCCATTTCCGTTATTTAAAAAATGCTCTTCAATTTTTACGCTATTATGACTTATTTCATATAATGTTTCTATTTTTGGATTTCTGAAAATTTTTTCAAAACCATCCCGGATTAGATTTGTTATTATTTGCCTGTTTGCATAAGCATAATTTAATGCACAACATACTGCGCTGAAATATCTCTGTCCCTCATCACTGTTAATTGGAGCGCAGACTAATTCTCTTTCTCTTATGGGGATATTATATTTTCGCGAAGCTTCTGCTAATGTCTTAAGATAATCTGTTCCTATCTGATGTCCTAATGCCCTTGAACCGCAATGTACAGATATAACTATTTGATTTTCTTCCAAGCCAAATATTTTTGCGGCTTTTTTATCAAAGATTTCATCAACATACTGGATCTCAAGATAATGATTTCCGCTTCCTAATGTTCCTATTTGTTTTTTCTCTCTTTTTAATGCTAGTTCAGAAACATTTTTTGGCTCAGCATTTTTAATTTCCCCATTATCTTCTATGAATTTCAAATCTTTTTTATCTCCATAACCCTGTTCAACAGCCCATTTTGCCCCTGATTTTAAAACATTATTAACTTCCCTGTCAGAAAGCATAATTTTTCCCCTTATTCCTACTCCAGAAGGAACAATGTCAAATAATTTATCTATGATTTCTTTTATTTTTGGTTTTACATCGTCTAAAAATAAATTCGTTCTTAACATTCTTACCCCACATCCACCGTCGAATCCAACACCGCCGACGGAAATAACTCCTGAATTTAAATCAAAAGCGCCAACACCACCAATCGGAAAACCGTAGCCCCAATGTGCATCTGGCATTGCAAGAGAAAATTTTTGTATTCCAGGCAATGTCGCAACATTGCTTACCTGTTCGTAAACCTTATTATCCATATCAATAATTAATTTTTTAGAAGCAAAAATCTTTCCAGGAACTCTCATTTCATTCTGCTTTGGGATTTCCCATTCATTTTCATTAATTTTTTTTAATTTGTTTAGTTCCATTTTTAATATTACACATCAACAATGCATTGGTTTATCCAGTTTTTATTTTTATCCTGATAAACTTTTAATTCCCCATATGTTGCCGCCTTGACTTCTACCCCTATGTTGTGCTTTTTGATATTTAATTTTTCTCCATAAGCATTTGCTTTTAAAATTAATCTATCTTTTCTTTTATCTTGGGATATTTTAACTAAGAATTTTGAAAAAACCATCTCTTTTATGCCGGATTCAGCAAGCAAGGCATTAAGAAATTCAATCAAAAGCTCCTCGTAATTTTGTGCTTCTGCCATTATTGAAAATTTTTTTTGTGGTTTTACTTTTTTGATATCAACTTCTAAATCAAATAATGCTTTTGCTGTTTCTTCGAATGATTTTGCAATAGTTTTCCCTATTCCTTTAATTCCAATATCTGCCTTGTGTTCAAAAAATTGATATGACATTTTGATTTTAGTTATATTTTTATTTATTCCAAATAGCAATTATGACTTGTTTTATTTTTAATTCATTATTAACATTATTATTAGCATAAGCAAATAAAAAATCTTTTGTTGAAACTTCCTTGTTTGCAGGAATATTAAGCACGCAATTATCATTTATTGAACAAACAGTAATCGAAACTTCCAAACCAGAATTATATTCAGATAAATAGTTTTTTGCACCATTGTTTAATTCTTGAATATTTTCATCAATAATTTGCCCGCGATTTTCTTCATTTTTTTCAATAAAATCTTGAAGATATTGCAACAACATTGCATTTTGGCTTTCTCTGCTGTAACTTTGTGTGGTGATTTGATTTTGTTTTTCCAAAGATACAAACAAAAATCCAAACAAAATCAGCATCGCTATAGTTGCTTCAAGGACAATTAAAAAACCTCTTTTGTTTATTTTTGTTTTGTTCATCGTGATTTTATTCATTCTTTATTTTTATTCACCAAATTTTTATTAGCACATTTACATCACAAATTAAATTCGGATTTACAAAGACTCTTGCCGGAAATTTTCCAGCAGTAACTTGAGCGTTATGTGGAACATAACGCATAAGCCCAGGAATCTTTATTGGCTTCGGAGGATTTTCATGATAATCTATGCAATCCCCGATATTTTCAAATTCTATTGTAAAATCTTTTCCTTCTGCAATTTCTTTTTTTAATTGTTCGTAATTTCGAGTATAATTCTTGTTTAAATTAGAACCTTGTTTGATTTTATTATAATCTAATGCTATCTTTTTTTCTTTTATTGAAAAAACAGAATTTATGTGTTGACAAGTTTCCCCTTCAAAATTACCTCCATCCCCACGGTCATCTGCAATTAAAAAGATATAATTACCACTATTACCGTTAATGCTTATAGAATTTTCATTGATTTGATAATCCACCCTGGAATTATCTTTCAAAATGTATAAATCATCATCATTAACTCCTTCAGGCAAAATAATTTCAAAACAATTTCCCGCATCATTTACAGTTAGATAATAAACCCCATATTCGATTTGGGTTTCTTTTTTGAAATTGTTTTCAATTGTTGTTAAATAATCCTGTCTTTGAGCAATATCAAATGTAAGAACAAAGTACATTACAACAATCAATCCAAAGATAAAAATAAGCATTGCGGCAATGTATTCTATTTGATTAATGCCTTTTTTATTTAACTTTCTTTTTATCATTTTATCTTAAATAATTCGGTAATTCAATTAAAACAATTAAATTCTCTTTTTGATTTTGATTGCGGTAGGTGCTTCTCCGCCGTGCCAGGTAAATCTTGGCCTTACACGCATTGAATAAATTTTTTCAGAATTATCGTCAAGAATAATGCCCGAACCTTTTAATCTAGGCAAGTTATCTAGTTGTGTTTTTATATCAGAAAATAAATAACTCTGCATTATGAAATTTAATGCATCAACATCTGGTTTTGCTGTTACTCTGTGGCTTATTACAATATCGCTTTGAGTCATTACATCATGATGTATCTGTCCTGGTTGTTGCGTTGCCATAACCATTGAAATTCCGGGCTGTCTTCCTTCTCGCAGAAGCTGTATTAATGCATCTGTTGCAGCTGTTTTTCCATTCAAAGGCATGAATTCATGAGCTTCATCAATCAAAATCCAAACCATGGGCATTTCTCTTTTTTCCTTGTAATAAAGATAATCCATTCCATGCTGAACAGATTCAACCTCTTCTTTTTTTCTTGCAGCCATTCTTTCACTAAATATTTTTTTTGAAATTAATCCGATAACTAACGCTCTTACATTAAAAGTCCCTATACTTGAATAGACACTTAAATCCAAAACAGTCGTTGTTCCTGCTTTGATTAAATCGCTTACGGTTGTTCCTTTTTCTTTTTTCTTTGCAAATAATCCCCATGTTTGCGCTCCTTCCATTAAATTAGTAGCAGCATTTTTTGTATCTTGACCAATCGTATTATCTAATTTTATTAAAGTTATTATATCAGTTAAATCAAATTCTTTTCCAGAATCTTTGTATTGTTCATGCAATTTTGTTACAGTTCTTTGTATAGCTATTGCTATTGAAGAAGTAAAATCAAGATTAAATGTAATAATCCAATCATCTGCGCTTATTTCTGATACCTTTAACGCAAAAGATTTGTCTGCCGGAATTCCTTTTTCTTTAAATTCTTCAAAATATCCTTGGGGAACAAAAACTTGTAATGGGAGTGTTTTTGCATCTATATTCCAATCTTTTCTCAATTCCGCTTCTTTTTGATTTTTATAAGCCATCGTCCAAAAAATCCCCATCGTATCAAAAATCAAAACACCAATATTTTGGCTGACTTCTTGTGGCAAATTAGTAATCTCTTCCGCAATAACTCCTAAAGAATAACTCTTTCCGCTTCCACGTTTTCCAGAAACAAGAACAACATGGCTTCTCGAAACATCCATCATTACGCGATTGCTTAAACTTGTAAGTTGCCCCATCCTGACATAGTGTTTGCCAAGATAAATTAATCCATCATTTCCAAAAAGCTTTCTGTCAGATGCATCTCTTCCGATTATTATGTCTTGTGGCATATTTACCTCTTCTTTTTTTAAATATTAGATCTTATATATTATATAAATATATAAAACAACAAACTTATAAAGGTTACTAACAATTTAAGTTAAAGGCAAAGGAAAAATTAGAAGAAACATTTTTAAATACCTTTTTTATTAAAATAAAATGGAAGAAGAACAAATAAACAATCCACAACATCACGAACACAACGAACATCACGAGCCTGTTGTTCATACTACAGAACACAAAAATAAGAACAATAAAAAATGGATTTACATTGGTTTAGGTGTTTTAATTGTTGCAGCTATTATTTTATTAGTAATTGCATTTTCTGGAAACAAAATAGTTGAAGTTGAAAAATATGATGTTGATTATATTCTAAGTTTAACAAATGGTTCAAATATTTTGACAGGAAAAGCAACAGTAACACAAGATTCATTATCTTCAACACTTGGAATTAATTCAGAAAAAATTAATTCAGAATTGACACAGATGAATGTTGGAGAAGAAAAAACAATAACTCTGAGCCCAGTAGATGCATTCGGAGAATATGACTCAAGTAAAAACATAAGTTCTGATAGAATTAATAAGATGGAGAGAAAAACCACAATTGATAGGATAATAGATGTTTCATTATCTGATTTTACAGATGTATTTGACGAGCAGCCAATTGTAGGAAAAACCTATAAATTAAGTTCAGCACCATGGGATTATAAGGTATTAAGCAAAACAGAAGATGAAGTTAAATTATCTATAGAAACAAATGTTGGAAAAACAATTCCAAACAGCATATTTTCATCTAAGGTTGTTTCAATTAATGATACAAGCATTGTTTTAGAAATGGAAGGAAACAATACTGTAATTCCAAGCGAGAATGGCAACTACGAAGTTACTTTTGATTCAGAATATGTTTATTTTAAATTAACACCAACAATTGGACAAACAATTACTTTAGGAACAATAACTGGAAGAGTAATTGGTATGACAAATGACAAAATATTCATCGATGCAAACCCAGAATATGCTGGACAAGAAATTATTCTTAAATTAAAACTTGAAAATAAATTCAAGGAAAAAATATCTTACTCTGGTTCAGGGCACATTGCAGGAGCTCCAACAATGCAAGTTTTCATAATGAGCCATTGTCCATATGGAACACAAATGGTAAAAGGAGTATTGCCTGTAATGGAAAAATTCAAGGGAAAAGCAAATATTGAAATAAGATTTGTTGGTTATACTATGCACGGGGCACAAGAAGAGCTTGATAATAATAGGATGATTTGCATAAGAGAAGAACAAAATGCAAAATTAATAGATTATTTGGAATGTTTTGTTTCAAATACAGGAAGCGAGGCAGACAGTAAAAAATGCATAAGCCAAGTTGGAATAGACAATAATAAATTGGAATCATGTTTAAGTTCAAGAGTTTCAGGATATATGGATGTAGATAAGGAATTGAATACAAAATATGGTGTTCAAGGTTCTCCAACAGTTGTAATTGACGGAGAAGAAGCAAACATTTATCCAAGAGATGCTCAAAGTGTTGCAAATGCTTTATGCGCAGCATTTAAATCAAATAAACCAAGCGAATGTTCTTTTAGTTTTTCAACAGCAAACCCTTCACCAGGATTTGGAACCGGTTCCAGCACTTCCAGCGGTGGAAGCTGCGGATAAAAAAGAATTACCTGCTTCTTTTAACATTAATCTTTGGACAATATTTTCTTATTGGACATTTACTACAGAAAGGTGAAATCGGTTGGCATATTGTTTTTCCGAACAAAACAAAGAGAGCATTAAATTCTCTCCAGTATTTCTTAGGAAGAATTTTCATTAATGCAAATTCTGTTTGCTCTGGTGTTTTTGTTTTTACCCAGCCAAGCCTGTTTGGAATCCTATGACAATGTGTATCAATTGGAAGAACAGGTTTGCAGAATGCGAATGATAAAACAATATTTGCTGTTTTTCTTCCAATTCCTTTTATTGAAAGCAATTCTTCCTCTGTGCTTGGAACTTTTCCATTAAATCTTTTTAGAATTTCTTTTGATACTGATTTTAAAATTCTTGATTTCTTTTTATAATGTCCAGAACTATAAATTAATTTTTCAAGTTTTTTAATTGGCAAATTCATGATCTCTTTAGGGGTATCTGCTTCTGCAAACAAATTATTTGAAGCTTTTTCTGTATTTTTATCCTGTGTTCTCAAACTTAGAAGACAACTGATAAGAATCCTAAAAGGGTCTTCTTTATCGCATCGCATTCTGTTTAATGTAGTTTTTTCTTTATAATTAAAGTATTTTGCAAGAGTATCCATAATTTTTGGAATATTTCTGATATTTTTCTTAATCATTTTATTCAATTAAAAATCTTACATTGATTCCAATGCTTTTAATCTGTTTTTTACAGAAGGGTGTGTTTGAAATAATTCAATAAAACTTTCTTTTTTTGTTTTTGAGAAAAACATTGGTGCAACGGCACTTGGAACACTTAATACTTCATGAT
>DAKN01000064.1:0-538 GCA_002499185.1 Candidatus Pacearchaeota archaeon UBA284
TGGTTTATATTATGGATAATATTGGGAATAGGAATAATTGGATTGCTCTTCTTTTTCAGGAAAAAAATATTCAAAAAGAAAGATGAAGATGATGAAAAACCAATGCAGCAAGGAAACATATTTACAAGACCAAGCTTAAAACCACAAATTCAAAGAGCACAACCAATGCAAAAACCAACATTACAACAAAGACCGACACTATTAAAATCAAAAAATATTAATCAAAATCAACCGCAAACAAAACCTAAAATACAACCAGCATTGCCGCCACCGCCAAAACCTCGAAGTTGAAGATAAATAATAAAAGATATAGATAATAATTTAAATAAAAAAAGATAAATAATTAACAATGAATAAAAATAAAAAAGGTCAAATGACTATCTGGATAATTGTTGCAGTAGCAATAATTGTTTTAGCAATAATCGGATTTTTTGTATATAATTATAATCTTAAATATCAAATTGAAAGGCCAATGCAAGAATTAAATCCAAATATTTTCATGGGAGAATGTCTTGGAGATTATATTGAACCAATTGTA
>DAKN01000064.1:753-4275 GCA_002499185.1 Candidatus Pacearchaeota archaeon UBA284
GATTTTAATGTTACATTAACAAATAATGAAATCATAACGAATTTTGATTGTGCAATTACTTTGACAAAAAACGATAAAACACAGAGATATGAAAAAGTCGAAGCTGTTTACGCCCATCCGCTTGGAGAATTTATTGCTTTAGCAATGCAGATTGTTGATAAAGAGATAACGCTTGGAGAATTTAATTTAATACTCGGACAATTTTATAATCCAAATATCGAAATATTGAGAATAAAAGCAGAAAAAACAAAAATTTATGTTTTGCATAAATTAAACACAGACAAATCCTTTGTCTTCGGTGTAAAAAATTTATTCCAACCGGTACTATAAAACATTAAATTATAATTAAATAAGATTACTATAAATAATAAAATAAAACAATTAAGATTATAAAACAGATAAAACACAAGTTTTCATAATCTGCCCAATGAAACTAAATTGGCAGTCAAAAGAGAAGTTTATGCTTAACAAATGGTAAAAATAAAAAAAGATCGTATAAATCATGAAATTTTGGCAGAAGCAATATTGATGATTATTCTTGTTATCTCAATGCCTATTGTATTCAGCAAATTAAATGCAATTTCAGAAAATAATTCTCAAAAAGATATTATTGATATAATTTCTGAAAAGAGCTTTTCATTTTTTGATTTAATTCCAAGTGTAAAAGCGCAAGGATATGGTTGCTGTATTACAAAAGAAACAAACAGCAATACCTACACCTGCAGTTTCAGATTTGAACAATCTTCTTGTTCTGCAATTTCTTCAAATTATCAATGGTTTTCTGGAAAAACTTGTAACCAAGTAGCAGAATGTAATGTTGGATGTTGCGCTAAATATGAAGATTGCGCAAAGAATACTAATAAAAAAACCTGTGAAGCACATGAAGGAACATTTTATCCAGATAAAACACAATGTGAAAATATTCAAGAATGTGGAAAAGTCTGTTGCAGGATTTCTGGAAGCACGACATATATTACAGGACAGCAATGCAATAAAATAGGCGGAGAAACAATTGGTATTTCTGGCTCAACAGATTTTGAAAGAGAGATAGATTGTGCATTGGTAACATTAAGTTATCCTCTTGGTTGTTGCATATCAAGCCAAGGATGCACTTTTACAAATAATTACAGATGTTCTGCTCTCGGAGGAACTTTTAATGTAAACAGATATTGTACAGATTTACAATTCAAAAATCAATGTCCTGGATTACAATCAAAAGCAAAAAAAACATGTTATGATAATGAAATTTATTGGACAGATAATTATGATAATCTGGAAACTTTATATCAAAATTGTACAATAGATAATAAAATATGTCAATATGATGATAATAAAAACCCTTATTGCAAAAAATCTAGTTGTTCTGCAATATTGCCAAATGGAAGTCCAACAGGGGAAGTTCAAAATTATGGAAGCATTTGTGTTTATGACCAGCAATTAGATCCTTACTACAAAGATCCAAATGTCCTTTCTGGACAGACAATGGGTAACTTTGGAATGGATGTTGTTGGTTCAGAACATTGGATATGGACTTGCATTAATGGAAAATTTTATCCTGAAATGTGCGGAACAGGCGGAAGAAGTGAAGTTTGTATTGAACAAGAATCACAAAGAGCAAGATGTATAATGAATCCAACTGCTATTTGTTTATCTGCAGATACAAAAGAAAAATGCTATTCTGCGAGAACAATGGGGTTGTGTTATTGGTTGGGTGATGATACTAATTTAAATTCAAAATTGAGTAATATTAATGTTATATATGAGACCAGCATAATGGGCAAAATAAGAACAGTAAATGAAAATTTTATGTTTCCAAGCGGATTTTGGCAAAATTTTCCAGGATTTAAAGATAGAAGTTTATGTCTTCCAAAATATCCATTGGGGGGTTCGGTAGCTGGTTTAGCTTATGGAACTTATACTACCTCTGTTAAACAAACCAAATGTGAAACCTGTACTGATTGGGATTGTTCAGAAAATTGTGAAATTGGTGCAATTGATTGGGACGATGATGATAAAACCCTTAAAGGGACATATTCGGAAGTAGCTTCAAGCATCGAAGGAGTTTGGGCATATGCATTAGCAAAAAAATGTTCTTCAATAGGAGATTCTGGAATAAAAAAGAATATTGCAAATCACACACATATTGGAGTTACTTTTGTAAGTAAATGTCTTGAGGGAGATTGTGCAGGAGATAGAGAAGATTATGCTTATTGGGTTAATGGAACAGACGACCCCTATTATTCAAATTCCTGGGGTGGATTTGGTGAAACTATCGGTTCTTTTAAATATATTGGACCATATCTCAAAAATGAATTAATAAAAGAACAAAAAAATATTAAAATTTATAATTTAAATTCCGATTATAATATAAATGACCTTTTGAAAATTTTTGTTTTGCCAGGAATAACTGGACAAATCATTTATTATGTAACTACTATTGATATGGCCTTGAATGTTCTAACTAGTCCTGGGGCATTAATTCATGCAATAAAACAAGGACCTAGTTTATCTTCTATAATTCCATCTGCGGGTGGTGCAACAGCAGCCGGAGCCGGTGGACAAGTGGCAACATCAATTAATAGCTGGATTGCTGCAGGACTTTCAATTGCTGCAGGAATTGTTGCTGGATTAATAGTTAAATTACTTGGAGGAAGCACTCAAGAAGCGATAAAAATAGGGGGATTAGCTGCTGCTGGAACAGGAATAGGTATTGCTGTACTTAAATTAGCTGGAGCAACTGTTACAACCGGTGTTGGATTAATAATTGCCGGAATTGCAATTGTTTTAGCATTAGTAGTTTATGCATTTGGAGATGACGAACGAGCAATGACTTACGAATTTTCATGTCTTCCGTATCAACCGCCTTATGGCGGGGAAAATTGTGAATTATGCAATCAAGATCCTTTAAGGCCCTGCAATAGTTATAGATGTCAAAGCCTTGGAACAGCATGTCAATTTGTAAGCAGAAGCGGAATTGTGGGAACAGACGGAGATATTAGCGACGGATATTGTTTTGCCTATAATCTTGGAGATAATCTCCCTCCAAAAATTACAAATGTTGTTGCAGAAGGATTTGGAATTGAAGAACAAGATTATAACCCAATACAAGGACATGTTTATTTCAGTACATATTTNNCAATATCTAAATCCAGATGGAATAACAATAAAAATAACTACAGATGAAAGATCTCTATGCAGATGGAAAATTTCAGACACTGCATTAAACTTTGATGACATGCCTCTTGCGAATATATTTGATAATTTAATATTAAATTATTATTCAACAACCCATGAAAAAACATTCTTAGGAATACAGGCTCCAAGAGATGGAAATTTAACAATAAAAGTTTCCTGTGTAGACACGAATGGAAACAAGAATTTAGCATCAGAGGTATTTACAATAAAAGTGCCTATTTCTGCAGATGATACTATTCCGCCAAGAATATTAGATATTTCTCCAAGAAATAATGCAGGAATATCTAAAACTGCAACAATTGTAGAATCAAGAATTTATATTAATGA
>DAKN01000064.1:4364-7264 GCA_002499185.1 Candidatus Pacearchaeota archaeon UBA284
TGTGAAGACAAGCAAGGAAATCTTAATACTTACAGCTATGAATATGTCTTACATCCAGTAGAACCATTAGAAATAATAAATGCTCAGCCAATAGGAAATATAGAAAGCTGTTCAAATGAATGGAATGTTACTTTAAGTTTAAAAACAGCAAACGGAAGCGATTACGGAAGTGCTATTTGTTATTATGAAGAAAATTCGGTTCTTAATAAATTTGATAATACTAATTATGATAACCATTTAACACAATTAAGATTGCCTGCTGGCAATCACAACTACAAAGTATTATGCTTGGATGAATCAGGAAACACCGCACAAACAACTATTTCATTCACGATTGTTAAAGATTTACAGCCCCCGCAAATTACAAGAATTTACAATGAAGGAAACAATCTCATAATAAGAACAAGCAAACCCGCTATTTGCTATTATAACAAAAATGATGCAGATAAATGCAATTATGCCTATACAGATAATCCTTTGCTTAAACTAGGAACATTCTCGACAAATGACAACCTTATTCACATGACGGGCTGGCGTTTATCGCCATATTACATAAAATGCCAGGATCTTTGTGGAAATGGTGGAAGAGCAACAGATGGCTGTTTAACAGTTGTTCCTCAAGAAATATAATTAAGGTTATTGCGTTAATTTCTTCTAGAAATTGTATGTCATTGATACGACATCTCAAAATATCTTTAAACTATAAATACTTACCAACAATCGCCATTTTGTTTTCAGGGTGAAAATCACGAAATCAAAGATTTCGGGATACAGAAAATAAATAGGTTATTCTTAGTTATTCAGTAAAGGTCAATGAATTATAATTTTATGGGTGCTCCGCGCTCATTTAGTAAGGTAAATATAATTTTGTGATTTGTGCGTGAGTTTAATTTATGCATTAACGATAAACGAGTATCAGCGAGTTTTTTATTTTCTCAAGAATAATTCAATCTTTGAAGGATCTTTTTTTATGTCTTTTATTATTGCTGCTGGTCCAATAATTGTAATAATATCTCTGCCTCCAGCAAAACCAGAAGCAATTTTTTCTTTTAAGCCCTGAAATAATCCTAAATTTTTTAAATTAGGATTTAATGTGGTTATTTCAATTCCTCTGAATCTCGATTTGTTTTGTTTACTCCGACTTATTTCTTTCATTGTTTCTTGAATTAAATCAGCTTCTTCTTCTGGTGCTAATTTTCCCTGGACAATTACTATTTTATTTTCATTTATCAAATCTAAAAGTTTTTTGACCCTTTTATAGGAGCTTAAATATGCAAGTTCACTATAAGGAAGAAATTGAATTGTTAAATTGTTCATTTTATATTTTAAACGTGTTTTATTAAATTAAACAAGGCCTCGTAAAATTCCTCCATATTTTTTCCTGTTTTAGAGCTTATTCCAACAACATCGTATTCTGGGAATGCTGCATCTATCTTTTTTATATTAGCGCCCCTTAAATCTATTTTATTTCCAACTATAAGAACCGGAATCTTTCTTGCTACAAGATTTCCTATTATAGTCACATTAACTTGATTATATGGATTTTCTGTTGAATCTAAAACAACAATGACTGCTTCCATGTCATCAAGCCATTTAATTGATTCAATAACTCCTTTTGTGGCTTCTTTTGCTCTTTTTTTTGCCTCTTTTGTAGATAAGCCATAATGCAAGAATTCCTCATAATCAATTTTTGTGGCAATTCCCGGAGTATCTATCAGTTTAAATGTAGCTTTCTTGCTGTCAAATTTAATGTCAACTTTTTCCTTGAATTGAATATCTCTTGTTTCATGTGGAATTTTGCTTACTGTTCCTATTTCTTCACCTGTCCAATCCTTAGCTATTCTGTTTGCTAATGTTGTTTTGCCCGCATTTGGCGGCCCATAGAAACCAAGCTTAACATGTTTATGATATCTGAAAATATTTCCAAAAATCTTGTTAAAAAAATCACCTATACCTTTTATTGCCATTTTTAGTGTGTGATGTTCCCTCTAATAATATTTTATAAAACTATTAGTATTTAAATCTTATTCTTATTATTTCGTCGATATAATGTAAATAAAATAAAAACCCTAGAAAATCTTGTTGATTTTCTGGGCGCTATGAAATAATTAATTTCATGCACAGGAAATTATTAAATTTCCTCGCGCAGAAAATTTCTTAAATTTTCTAGCGAATAAAAATAAACAAAATTATTTTTCAAGCCAAGCAGCTATTCCCAATAAGGTCATATGTATTATTATTCCCATTGAACTTGCTAATACTAATAACGACCACCAGCCAGGATATTTCAATGTTTTAAACATATACCAATGCCAAAATATCGAATAAACGCTAATAGCAATAAATGCAGCTAATGAAACAATCATACTTATTGTTGAAACCCATATAATTTCTGAAACAAGAGCCACAACAAAAAATATTGTTCCTATTAGTAAAAGCCATATTGGCCATGTTTCTCTTTTGCTTGCTCTCGATGCAACTATTAATGGTCCAACAATTGGTATCCAAGCTATTCCGGCAGGCTTTACTTTTGTCTTTTTTGCAATGCTTTGATATGCAAAGGACAAATAGATATAGGCACCTATTGAAAAGATTACAGTCAAGACAACATAAACCACCAATAGTTCTGGCGTAAGCGTTGAATTGTCATAGCCAGCTATTGCAAGTCCTGTTGTCAAATCTTCTAAAGCCATTTTTTATTTCACCTCCATAAATTTAGTGTAAAAAATTAATTTGTTTAATTTAATTCTTTTTTTTCTTTTTTGCTCTTTCTTGATTTAATATTTGAAATGTCGTAGGCAAATCAATAATATACTTGCCTTCACTTACTTTGTAAATAACTGGTTTTCTTTTGAATAAACTTACTAAATCTATTTCAAATTTTCCCGGTTTTGTAACTC
>DAKN01000054.1 GCA_002499185.1 Candidatus Pacearchaeota archaeon UBA284
AATATAGATATTTGTCCTAAATGTCTTGTTAATTTAATACAGTCGCATATAGATACTATTGATAAAGTAAAAAATAAATAGGAGGTTTTATGAAAAAATTAATTGCTTTAATTCTTATGTTGCTGGCAATATGTGTTGTTGCAGAGGGTGTGATGCCTTATAATAATGGACTTGGATTCTTTTACCACAATTCAGATACCCCTATTATGTTTGTGTTTGAAGATGGGACAGGATTTAGGTTTGATTTTAAGTGTGAAACACTATATGATACATTTAAAACATTTGATTATGCACACAGTTACTCAAAAGGATTGTTTGACTATACTCCTATTAACATAACAATTTCACATAAGATTATATATTCTATTGGAATGCTTCCAATTGATTCAAATGTTGTTGGAAATTTTAAGTTTATATTGGGGGAAAGAAGTTTGTTTTATAGTAATAGCGATATTGGAGTCATGCCACAAGAAACTAATGAATAATAAATATAAAAGGAGTAATCTATGAAAAAGAATGTTTGGTTTGTTTTATTGTTTGTATGCTTGTTTATTATTATTGCAAGTGCATCAAAAGGTATTTGGTCAATTACAGCAACCAATGGCGTTACACTATACCTTCAGCCTAAATTAAAGGCGGATGCTAGAGTAACCCCTAAAATTGTAGTTGATTCCCTGAGATTGAAAGATTCATTGTTTGTAAAGTATAACCAAGGCGTATTGCCAATAATTTATTTAGTTGATTCATCTATTACATATTCGTTTCAGTTTGTGTCTTCACAAAAAGACACTATTTTATTTCCAGTATATACAAAAACAACATCAACCGTTTTGCCAAATAAATATTGAGAATATAGGTTAAAATATAAGTAGCCCTTGTTTATATGGGGGCTACTTAATTACGCCATTATCCAGTTCATCTCTATAATTCTTTTTGTGTTTTTCTTTTTTATGCTTTTTGTCAATAATTATTTTTGTTGTAGGAATATCTACCCTACTTTTCCATAATCCACTTTTTGACTTTACCAAAGTTTTCTTTTTCATAAACCCTCCTTTAATATGCAGAATAGTATTTTTAGGTAGATTTCCAAAAAATCTTAAACATTTTAGATTTTGTATGATTTAATACAAAGAATTGTAGGGATTAATACAATTATATGCTTTTATTTGGGTAGGCTCTATATATTTTCAATAAAAAAGTAAATCTATAATATGAAGGTTTAGTATTGACATTTTAAGTTTTTTGATTATAATATATACATAAAAGGAGTAATGTAATGAAATATAATGCATATTGGATTTCACCTTATGGAGACATAATTGGAGTTGATACAACTCATATAGATACTATTATAAAGAATCCTGAAATATTTGGATTGACAAAAAAAGAAATAGAAGATACTTATGATAAGTATAATGAAAAAGTTGGTATTGAAGGAAAAGCAAGACACGATATAATGGACAATCTTATCCAAGATAATTGGATACGGATACGATTTGTTCCTAAAGCATATACTTTTACAGTAGAAACAAACAGTAATTTCAATAAAAAAAAGCAGGATTATATATGGTGGTGGGGTGCTTCTATAACAAATGGTAAATTGGACAACCTAAACAGAGATTCATATGATGTAAAATTAAACATTATAAAAGATAGTCAAACCGACATTGAGCAAAAATCAATATCACTTGATGACTTATTGTCGTATAAATTAATGGAAAGTAAGAAAAATAACATTGTGTATAGGGTAAATATTGTTGAAAAAATTGATGATGCTTTTATAAAATCCATACACAAAAAAGCGATGCAGAACAGAAACACACCTGAACAAATAGAAAGAGCAAGGAAAGACCAACTCGCTATACTTGATAGGGGGTTGGTTATTGAGCATAATGGAATAAAAATATTAAAAAGCGACACACATTTTATGCAAGATAGGTTTTTAAATGATGTAAGAAATGATGGTCAGTATTCTATGGAAGAACTAAAAGAATGGTTAAAGAGAATTATAGACTCATTGTTGGTTGGTGACAATGCTAATATGTTTCTCAAATTACAGGAAAATCTAAATGCTAAATTTGCAAGAATGGGGTATACTAAAAAAGACTTTGATAATCCATTGATGTCTGGGGACTTTTTTAACAAGTTTTCAGGGTTGTTGGTATATTCAAAAACGCACACACAGGGATTTGTCATGAACTATAAATTCAATCCCGTGTTTAAGAATTATTTTATTTTGGTTACATGGTTGCCGAGAGGTAAAGAAAATACATTGTATTCAGATGATATTAAACTATATGTGGAAAGCATAAATACATTCAATTCCACCTTTTCAACAAATTTAAACCAATCACATATTATTGACATCTATAAAAACATAAAAAGCATTGATAATATAGATGCTGTTTTAGAAATTGACTAACCGCTATTGACTTTTATGATTTTTATGGTATAATATAAGAAAGGAGAAAATTATGAAAAGAAAGAAAGAAAGTTTCAAAGGAAAGATTAAAAGGTTATACCCAAATTTTTTAGAAGAGACATTGTCGAATGAACAATTTATGTTTTTTGATGCTTTGAGTAATGTTTCCTACTTATATTACTGTGAAAGGTTGATTCCAAAAAAACTCAACCTTAAATCAACAAGTTTGAAATCGGAAGTATACTCAAATAAGGTCTTAAAAATATTGTCGTCTTATACAAACATAGAAGAACAACTTAAAGGTGTTTCTGATGAGGTTGTTGGAATGCTTACCCTAAATATTTTTGGGATACCTGCATTCGTTACAACAGTTGGTAAGAAGGTAGTTACAATAACAAACATCTTGTTTATTGATGTTAATCAGGAGAAACAATGAAAGCAAGAAGACCTCCAAAAAACCTTAAAAAAATTAAGCGACCACTTACTAATGATGAAAAAAAAGAAATAGACAATAAAATAAATGAGTTATTTTCAAATATGCGAAATAACCTTGAGATAGATATCTCAAACCCATATGGAATAAGACCTGGTTTAGATTTTTCAAGTAGTATAAAAAAGAAAAATATACAAGACAAGTAAGGAGTATTTATGAGAACACTTAAAGAAACTATTTTAATTCTTCCTAAAAATCAACTGCGGTCTGTAGTGAATTGCCTTAAAAGAATAACAGAAGATAAGGAATCTATTTATAATGTTCTTATGTATAAGAGGAAAGAAGATTTTCATGGGCTATTTGAAAGCACCATCAATCGACTTTTATGGCATATCCAGAATGATTCTGGATTAAAAAGTTTGGCAATACTTTCCGCATGGAGAGATGAGTTGCCTGCAGACCATTCTCAAAAACAACATAATAACTCTGACGAACAAATAAAAGTATCTACCAATGAAAATAATTTAAGAAATTATCAATTAAGGCAGATAGTTCAATCTTTGGATTATAGATATGTAACTTCGTATGGGCAATGGTGCTGGTGTAAAAATGAATCAATCCCTTATAAAGACTGCCCAGAAGACCAGAGAATGTGCAAGGGTGAGCAATCAATAATTATTTTTAATATTTCAAAAGAAGAAGCCCAAGACCTTGCTTGGAGATATGAACAAGAAGCATACATATTTTGGGATAGGGAAAAAACAAACAATAAGTTTATTGTTCATACTATGAAAACTGGGGTGGAAGAAACATTTGACGATATTTCTGTTGCACTTGGAATGACTAAAGATAGTCAATTTTTTACATTATTGCGTAAAAGACCCTTTGTTTTAGGAAACAAAGCCACCACTATATTTGAAAATGCTATTATCTTTACCAACGGTGAAGACAGAAGAAATAGTTGTTTATATGAATCATGGTCACATATAACAGAAGATATCGCATATGAAATTATTAAATTATCAGATGAAGAAAAAAAGGATATAATTGATTCAATAAATAAGGAACTTATGGAAGAATGAAATATGAACAATAGTTTAATAATACTAAAAATAAGAACAGACATAAAAAAAATATTTCTTAATAAGAATATACTTGTTCTTGCAACAAATGGCATTCGTAAATCCATTGAATTAAATACTACCTTACCAAAGGAATTTACAGACAAGTTGCATTTTATTGTTTTACTGCTTTCAGATAGTTCAACCGAACTTCTTGTTGAAATGGCGTTTAAGAAAGCATTCCCAGAATTATCAAATAATCCTGAAAGCAAGACTGAGTATGATAGGGCAATGTTATTTGTTTTTTCAACTATTTACCAATATACCATTGTTATGCTTATGCAGTATGTTCAGCAAATATATGTCCCAAACGAAAATGACAGAAACGAATTAGTGAAATTTTGTGACACCTCTGGAAAGTCTATATTTAAACATGAGGTGGCAAGGTTTTTTGAAATATCTACGGATGATAGCGAACCATTACAAAGGTTCTTTACTCGGATTGACTCAATAATTAAAGGAGACAAGTATGAATAAGTTTTTCAAGTGGGTGTTTGGTGATACAACAGATAGTTATTTAAGGTTTTTTGTTGTAATTCTTATAGGATTATCAATTGGGTTTACAATAAATGGGGTTTTTTTCAACAAGACAAAGATAGTGGATAATTATCTTACTCCAGTAATAATACCAAACCCCATACCAAAACCAGAAATTAAAACAGATTCTGTTAAGGTTGAAGTAAAGGAGGTTTTAGATACTGTAACTAATACAAAAGAGTTTGTAAGTTATACCAGAATATTAATGAAATATAATGGATTTGTTGATGTTTGGTATAACTATCCAAGCGGAGTATTCAGGTATACAACAAGAGATTGTGATTTACCAACAATAGAAATACCAAAACTAAAGGTTGTGCCTTATGTATCACTTGGACAAAAAGCAAAGTATTTATTTATTGGAGGGGCAGTTGCCTTGACAACAGCAGGAATAGTTTTAATATATTTGGATTATAAGTATAACATAATAAATACTCCGATTACTACATCAAGAAATAATTTAATAAACATTAAATTTG
>DAKN01000108.1 GCA_002499185.1 Candidatus Pacearchaeota archaeon UBA284
AAAAAACCTGTTGTTTCTTGGGTGTGTGTAAATCACTTGGCGTTTGCTGGTACTTTTATTTAATTGCCTTAATTTCTGTAATTGGCGGATTACTAGGGTATTTATTGTATAGAAAAAAGTAAAAATTTTCTTTTATCGACGATAAAATAGGGGAAAGCTTTTTAAAGTTCAGTTTCTTATTATCTTTATCGTCGGAAGGGGTATTTAAAATCGTCGGTAAAGAAGATTAAAAATGGCAAAAGAAAACAATGATGAAGTAGGCAAGAAACACGATTATGATATTCATAAAATAAAAATTCTTGAAGGTTTAGATGGTGTAAGAAAAAGGCCTGCAATGTATATAGGAAGCACGGCAAAAGAAGGGTTGCACCATTTGGTTTATGAGATTTTAGATAATTCCATTGATGAAGCACTTGCAGGGCATTGCACGAAAATAGTTTTAATATTGCATAAGGATGGAACTGTTTCTGTTCAAGACAATGGAAGAGGGATTCCAGTGGAAGTACATCCAGAATATAAAAAATCTGGATTAGAAATAGTATTAACTGTTTTACATGCTGGAGGAAAATTTGAACATAAGGCATATTTAATAAGCGGTGGATTGCATGGGGTGGGTGTTAGCGTAGTAAATGCATGCTCTGAATGGCTTATTGCAAGAATAAGAAGAAATGGAAAAATCTATGAACAAAAATATGAAAGAGGAAAGCCAAAATCAGATGTTAAAATAGTGGGAAATTATAATGGAGAAGAAACCGGGACAACAATAATATTCAAACCAGATCACCAGATATTTTCTATATTAAAATTTGATTTTGAATTATTATCCACCAAAATAAGAGAATTGGCTTTTTTGAATCCCGGTGTAGAAATGATAATTTTAGAAGAAGAAACTGAAAAAAAAGAGACATTCAAATATGATGGCGGTTTGATAGAATTTGTAAAATGGATGAACAGGGCAAAAACACCATTACATAAACCAATATATTTCAAAAAGCAAGAAAATTCTACGATTATTGAAATTTCGATACAATATAATACTACTTATTATGAAAATATTTTTGGATTTGTAAATACTATAAATACTACTGAGGGTGGAACACATCTTACTGGATTTAAAACAGCCTTAACAAGAGTAATTAATGATTATGCTATAAGGACCAAACTAGTAAAAGAAGATGTTAAAATAGAAGGAGATGATGTGAGAGAAGGATTAACATCTATTGTAAGTGTAAGGATTAAAGATCCACAATTTGAAGGACAAACAAAAACGAAATTGGGCAACAGCGAAATAAAAGGAATAGTTGATTCAATGGTTACAGAATCCCTAAGCCAATTTTTTGAGGAAAATCCTGGAATCGCAAAAATAATAGTTACAAAAGCTATTGAAGCTGCAAAAGCACGATTGGCTGCAAAAAAAGCAAAAGAACTTGTAAGAAGAAAAAATGCACTTGGAACAGCGGGTTTGCCTGGAAAACTTGCTGATTGCTCGAGCAAAAAATTAGATGAAACGGAATTATATTTTGTTGAGGGAGAATCTGCAGGGGGTAGTGCAAAACAAGCAAGAAACAAAGAAAACCAAGCTATACTTCCTTTAAAAGGTAAAATTCTTAATGTTGAAAAAGCAAACCCCCATAAAATCTTTTCAAATGATGAGATTGCTACATTAATTTCTGCTATTGGCACTGGAGTGGGGGAGGAATTTGATGTTGAAAATTTAAGATACGGAAAAGTAATAATCATGGCCGATGCAGATGTAGATGGACAGCACATTTCAACATTATTATTGACTTTTTTCTTTAGATTCATGCCAGCATTAATAGAACATAAAAGGATATTCTTAGCAGTTCCGCCATTATATAAAATAAGAAAAGGACAAACAGATAATTATGTTTATAGTGATGAAGAATTAGAAAAAACTCTAAAAAAAATGTCGGGAAATTTAGATGTTCAAAGATTCAAGGGGTTGGGAGAAATGAATCCGCAGCAATTATGGGAAACTACAATGAATCCAAAAACAAGAATGCTTAAATTAATTACAATAGAAGATGCTGTAGAAGCAGACCAATTATTCAGTATATTGATGGGTGAAGAAGTAGAACCAAGAAAAAATTTTATAATGGAACATGCTAAACAAGCAAATTTAGATATATAAAATAGGAAATAATAAATAATAAAAAACCAAAAAGAAAAAAATGGAAATAATGAAAGCACAAGAAAAAATATCGGAATTTGATAAAGCAAGAGGATGGGAGGGAAAATGGTATGTCAAAGATCTTGCATTAAATATTAATGAAGAAATCGGAGAGTTGTGGAACTTAATCAAATGGGTGGATGAAGCTAAACAAAAACAACTTGCAAAAGAACATATTGACAAAGTCTCTGATTTTATCGGGGATACTTTATTTTTAATATTAAAGATAGCGAACCAGACGAATGTTGATGCAGACAAAGCCTTACAAGAAACATTAAATGAATATGAAAAAAGAATGCCTCCAAAAGTCATGAAAAAAGTCAAACATGCAAACAAACTTGCGGGCGGAGTTGATAATAAATAAAATGGCAGCACAAAAAAACCTAAACACATTAAAAGAACTTGGAATTGATGCAGAGCACATTGAATTAAAAACAGAAGCACACAGTGTTGCTGAAGTAAAGGCATTTCTTCCAGAAAATTACAACAATATAACTGAAGATGCGATTGTCAAGACCCTTGTCATGGTTTTGGATGATGTTACAAAAATAATATTATTACCTGGAAATAAAAAAATAGACTTTAAAAAATTAAAAGATACAAGCAAGGCAGAAATTATGGGCATGGCAGAGTATAGTGATGTTGAAAAAATTGGAACAGTTGGAGCATTATTTGCTTTTGATATTAATGCTAGTGTTTTTATTGATCAGAGTTTAATAATCAAAGAAAAAATTATTATTAATATTGGCACATTGAAAGATTATGCTCTTATTTCAGGAAAAGAACTTGAAAAGATAAAGAATGCGGTAATTGGAGATTTTATTTAAAAATGGCAGAAAAGAAAAAAGAAGAAAATGGAAACGGCAATGGTAAAAATGTAGAAATAACTACAAATCATATTTCAAAAGATGAAAAAATTATTCATGCAGATATAGAAGATGAGATGAAAAGAGCGTATATCAATTATGCTATGTCTGTAATTGTTGCAAGAGCGATTCCAAGTTGTGAAGATGGATTAAAACCCGTTCAGAGAAGAATCCTTTATGCAATGTCTGAAATTGGCTTAAATCATAATAAGCCTACAAAAAAATGTGCAAGAATAGTTGGAGAAGTTTTAGGTAAATTCCATCCACATGGCGATATTGCAGTTTACGATGCATTAGTAAGAATGGCCCAATCATTTTCATTAAGATATCCTTTGATAACCGGGCAGGGAAATTTCGGAAGCATTGATGGAGATCCTGCAGCTGCAATGAGATATACTGAAGCAAAGCTTGCTTCAATAAGCGAAGAAATTTTACAAGATCTTGAAAAGAAAACAGTTAAGATGCTTCCTAATTTTGATAATTCTTTGACAGAACCAGAAATATTGCCTGCAAAAGTCCCTAATCTTTTAATCAATGGGGGACAAGGAATAGCTGTAGGGATGATGACTTCGATTCCACCGCATAATTTAAATGAAGTTTGTGATGCTACAATTGCGCTGATAAAAAACCCAAATACAGAAATTGATAAATTAATGGAATATGTTCCTGGGCCAGATTTTCCAACTTATGGGGCAATACAAAAAGATGGGTTAATTGATATTTACAAAACCGGCAGAGGTTCTTTTGTAATGCGTGGTAAAACAACAATAGAAGAAGAAAAAGACAGGGAAAAAATAATCATAACTGAACTGCCGTATCAAACAAATAAAGCTGAATTGATAAAACATATAGCAAATTTAGTGCAAGAAAAAAAGATTGATGATATTTCAGATATAAGGGATGAATCTGCAAAAGATAAGATAAGGGTTGTTTTGCTTTTAAGAAAAGGGGCTAATTCTAAATTAATCATGAATAAATTGTATCATCTAACTGTCCTACAATCAAAATTCAATGTTATATTGCTTGCTTTAGTAAATGGACAGCCAAAAATATTGAATCTAAAAGAAGTTTTGGAAACTTATATCAGCCATAGAAAAGATATGATAAAAAAGAGAACACAGTTTGATTTAAAAAATGCACAAGATCAGGAACATATTTTAGAGGGGTTGATGATTTGCCTAAAAAATATTGATGATGCAATCAATTTAATTAAAAAATCAAAAGGAACTCAAGAAGCAACAGAAGGTTTAATGAGTAAATTTAAATTAAGCCAAAAACAAAGCCAGGCAATTCTTGATATGAAACTACAGAAACTTACTGTTTTAGAACAAGATAAACTAAAAAAAGATTTTGAAGAAATAAAAAAGAAAATTAAAGAATTGCAAGAGATACTTGGAAGCGAACAAAAAATTTTAGATATAATAAAAGATGAATTGCAAGAAATAAAGAGAAAATACGGAGATGATAGAAGAACAAGAATAATAGAAAGAACAAGCCATGTTAATGAAATAGATTTAATAAAAAAAGAAGAAGTTGCAGTAATGATAACCTCAAGAGGATACATTAAAAGATTACCTATAAATGCATATCAAGAACAACACCGGGGAGGGAAAGGTATAACCGGAACAGATTTAACAACGGGTGATTTTATGCAAAATGTTTTTGTTTGTTCTACTCACGATTACATCTTATTTTTAACAGAACGTGGAAGAATGTATTTAATAAAAGCCTACAATATTCCAGAAGCTACGAGGTATTCAAAAGGAAAACCCATTGTAAATTTATTAAATATAAGTGAGAAAATAAAAGCTACAATCCCAATAAGAGAATTCAAAGAGGGATTGTTCATAGTTACAGAAAAAGGAATGGCTAAAATTATTGATTTAGCAAATTTTGCAAAAATCAGACAAAGCGGAGTAATGATTGCAAGCTTACCAAATGAAGATTATATTGTTGATGCAAAAATAGTAAATAATCAATCAGAGGTAATAATTGCAACAAAAGAAGGGAGTGCAATAAGATTTCCAATAAAAGAAATAAGGACAATGGGCAAGGCAGCTTATGGGGTTACTGTAATAAAATTGGAAAAGAATGATAGAGTTATAGGGGTGGAGGTTTTTGATTCTGCTTTATTAGAAAAAGCGGAAAAAGAAAACCAGCAAGATTTAACTATTTTAACTGTAACAGAAAAAGGATTTGGAAAAAGAAGCGTTGTCCAAGATTATAGAAAAACACATCGTGGAGGAAAGGGCGTTACAAACATAAATTGTTCTGATAGAAATGGAAAGGTTGCAGGTATACAAGTAGTTACAAAAAAAGACAGCATAATATTAACAACTGCAAAAGGCATGGTAATTAGAGTTCCGATTGCAGATATAAGAGAAATGGGAAGAAACACACAAGGGGTAAGAATAATCAAAATTTCTGATCAAGACAGAGTAACAGATGTTGTTAAACTAAATCTTGAATAAAGTCAAATCAACTAATTTTTTAGCCCTCAGATAAATCTTTGTAAATTCTTCTGCTTTTTTCGGATAAACAACCAAATCGTTAGCTGAGAGAAAATTGATTTGTGCTAATGTTTTAAGAACAGATTTATTGGGTTCTTTTAGAGCCCATGGGGAGTCAGAATCTTTATTTATTCCAAGGGGATTGTCTGTAAGCCAAAAAGAATTCTCTACGTCTATCTTTTTTTCAAATTTAAATTCAGGAATCATTATAGATATATATTCTATCCCCCATTGTCTTGGATAAACCAGTGAATATGCTTCATAAAAATGTGTTTGTTTAATCATTTTTTCAATTAGTTTGTCATAAGTATTTCCTTTTATCCTGGAACCGCCATTGTATCTCCTCAATCCAATTTGGACGCTGTCTTGTTTTGCCAATTGATCGCTCATGAAATTAGAATAAAATATCCAACTGTATTTTAGATTCATTAATTTTTCTTTTTCAAAAATTTCTCCAATAATCTCTTTCTCTTCAAGAGAACACCTTTTTTTAACAGAGTAAAAAAAATCTTTTGCTGTTTTCTCTCTTATATGGAAAGGTCCTCTTTCATCCAATAACCCATAAGGTAATTGATTTGCAATACTTTCTGTTATGCTTTGTGGAATAATCGAACGCGGGTCAGCACCATCTTTCAAAGAAAAGAAGATTAGCGAATCAAGGGTTTCTTCTAATTTTTCCAAATTAAATTCAAAACTATTTTTATCAAGATAATCCCGATATCTTGAATTTTCCGGGCTTTTCATAATATTATGTTTAAATTTGTTAAATCTGTCTTTTGCAACGATTGATTGTGACATTTTTAATCTTAATTTATTCTCATCCAGATTAGGATCTCCAAAATATTTGGAATTTACATTAAAAAAAGAATATCTGTCAAAATCTAATTTCGTTTCAGTTTCAGCCCTATAAGAAAAAAGATTGTTATTTATTTTTATTTTATCTAGAATTATCGATGTTCGAGATTCAGAGACGCCAACCGGATTTAATATAAAATAGTCTCTCTTAGGAAATGTTGCATAGGTATTTGCTTGATTTAGATTAAAAAATAAAGAACCTAAAAATAAGCCAAGCGTACAAAAAATCCTAATTAAATTTCGTTCTAATGTTTTTTTCATCTTTCCCCTAACCTTCAACAAGAATTGTTTAAGAAATAAAATTTAAATATCTTGTGTTATTAAGATTAATATGAAAAAATATAAGGTTGTGGTAAATAAAATAGATTGTCTTGGCTGTGGAGCTTGTGTGAGTGTGTGCAAAAATTTCTATATGGATAAAGGTGGAAAAGCAGATGTTAAAAAATCAGAAATCACAGAAAAAGAGTTTAGTGAAAACAAAAAAGCAGAAAAAATATGTCCTGTACAAGCAATAATAATAACTGAGAAAAAATAAAAATGAACGAAAAAGAAACAATCAAAGAAAATCCAATTGTATTAGTAATTATTGCTTTTTTGCTATTATTAATTGGTTTTTTGATAGGTGTGACAGATAATTCTAAAATAATCACTTCTTCTGTAATAGAAGGAAAAAATGTCATAGAAATTAGAGACAATCTCGAACAATTTTCTGCAATGATTTCTGAAAATGAAAGATTAGTAAATGAACTTGAAGAGAAAAGACTAAAAGAAGAAGAATTACGGGTACAAATAGATTTGATAAATGAACAAAATGAAGAACTTAGGAAATCTGCAATAGATTTGATAAATTTATTTAATAAGGAACTTACTGAAATAATTTTTGCACAACCAAATGAATCGAAAAGTGGGAGCGGTGGTTCTCCAAAATCAAAAGACGAAAAGCCTGTCTGCACATTAATCTGCCCGGTGGGCAAAAGACTCGATCCCGTAAATTGTATTTGTATTCCATTTACAAAACCTAATCCAATAACCATAGAAAAATCTCCACCAAAAATTATTAAGGAACCTGCACTTATTTCTTTTCCTTGATAAAATATCTCTTTAATCACTAAGCTTAAAAATCTAGTTTCTTAATCTTATTTATGGAAAAAATTAAAGAAAAGAACAATAAAGAACATACCCCTTATTTTATTCTTAGCAGTGGCACGCGATTAAGTAAAAAACAATTTATAAGATATTTTGAAAAAAAAGTTCTTTATACAATTTCAAAATATGATCTTATTAAAAATTACAATAGTTTAGCTGTTGCATGTTCTGGAGGAAAGGATAGTATGGCTCTGCTTTATCTCATGAATAATATTTGCAAAGAGAGAAGAAAAAAATTATATGCTATGATGATTGATGAAGGCATAATTAAGGATTATAGAAAAAATCTTATTCCAATAGTACAAAAATTTTGTAAAGAAAATGATATCAAATTCATTTTATTTTCATTCAAAAAAGAATTTGGGTTTTCTTTAAAAGATGTTCAAAATAAAATAAAAAATCTTAAAATAACAAATTGTTATGTTTGCAGTTTATTAAAAAGATGGCTGATGAATAAAAAAGCACTTGAATTAAATATTGAAGCAATTGCTACAGCTCATTCATTAGATGATGAAGCAGAATCAATTATGCTTAATTTATTAAAAGGAAATCCGGAATTGCTTGGCAAACTTGGTCCTGTTTCAGGCATAACTGATACAAGGAAAAAAAGTATTGAGAAGGGGTTTGCCCAAAGAATAAAACCTTTTTACTTATGCTCAACAAAGGAAATTGTTGCTTATTGCAAGGCCTTAAATCTTCCAATACCAAATGAGAAAACAGCAATATGTCCAATGCGTGGAGAAACTTTCAGAGTAGAAATAAGAAACTGGCTTAAATATATGGAAGAAAAAGGCAACCATAAAGAAATAAAAAATGCTCTCGTATCTTCTTTTTTAAAAATGATGCCTATGTTAAAAGGGAAGTATAAGGAAAAAGAATTTTCAACATGTTCAAAATGTGGTTTTCCTGCATCAAATGAAATTTGCAAGGCGTGTGAATTGATACAAAATTTTAAAAAAAATTGATTATTTGATCTAATATCCTTCTTTTCTTAATGATCTTTTTATAAACCATTGAGATTCTGCTCTTAGCTTGTCAATCTCTTTTTGTTTTTCTGAATCCCTATTCAAAGAATTTGTTTTGAAATCATTATGAAAAACTCTTGGCTTTTCAAAAGATTTTGGTTTTTCCTGAATTATTGGTTTCGATTCATTAATATTTTCTGATTGGGGTTTTATTTTTGGAGGGGCAATTTCCCTATATTGCCCAGTGTATTTTTGTTTTCTTCCTCTTTTTGATAAACCCATTATAAGAAGTAAAATCAAAATAAATGCTATAACAAAAATTGATGCATATTTCAACATTTCATTGCTAATTAATGGGGGATTAAGAGAAACACTTGCTACAACATTTCCAGTTAAGAAATTATTTTCAAATTTCTGTTCCTTTTGAATAGATTCTGTTGGATAAATTAAAGAAATAGTATAATTTCCTTCAGGAGCCTCTAAAAGATATGTCTGTTTTTTACCTACATCGAGGCTTAAATTTAGGGTATTGTTGAATGTTTGATTTGTTTCTGATGAATAAAAAATAACCTTGATCGGTTTTTCATATTTAACATTTCCAATATTCTCTATAATCAATTTTTCTTTTTCAATGATTGCTTTCAACTCATAATGATATCCTATTGTAATTTCTTTCTCTTGTTTTAATTCATTATATATTACTTTTATATTATAGATGTTTTTTTCTGCTTGTGTATCAAAAGTATAGGTTGTACTTTCTCCAGAAATAACATCTTTTGAATAAAGCAACTTATCTTTCTGATACAATGCGATATTGCTTGTTCCATTCATTTTGTCTTCTGCTTGGTCGTTTAAAATTGGAGTTATGATTATTGTTTCTCCAGGATTAAAAGAAAGATTATTTGTTCTTATTTCAATTTTTGTTGGAATTGGATTAATATAAAATTCTAAATTTGAATTACCATAATTTCCATTAATATCTTTAGCAATTAAATTTAAACTATGGGAATACGATTTTATGTTTTTTGGAAGTGTAATTTCATAATCGAATTTCCCTTCTTTAATTTCTATTTCATAAGGTTTATCATCTATGTAAAAAGATAATTTTCCTTCTAATTTATTACCACTTTCTTTTATCGCGGTTCCCTCTATTTTTATTTCTTCTTCAGGATTAAATTTTTCTTTATTCAATTTAACATCCAAATTAATTGAATCGCTTATAAAAAATTCATTGCTTTTAGTATTTAATACTACATTAGTAGTTTCTAAACTAGCATAAAAATAACATTTTCCTGCAACATTAAGGGGATAATCGAGAGTTACTTTTTTTTCTTTTCCTATTTCTATAGAAATTGGAGCATAGTAAACAAGTTCTGGATCCAATTTTATTATTGAACCCTTCATGCAAAAAACCTGTATTTTAAGAAAACCATTCGTAGTTTCTGTAAGAAATATTTTTGTTTGAATATTTATGTTCTCCCCTAAATTATATTTTCCGTCATCTGCTTCTATAACAAAAGACGCACTTGAAAAAAGAGGTAGCATCAATAAAAATAACAGAGATATAAATATTAGACACCCTTTTTTTACCATAGTTTTAACTATTTCGAGCACTATATAAACTTTATTCTACTTTTGTATAATTATCTTATAATTTAATTATCTAATGTAATATAATAAACTATGATAAATTTTATAAAAACTAAAAGGTGCTTAGATTGGGCTAAAAATGAGCAAAACACAAGATATTTTGGAAGCTAATGAATACGCAAGCAAATTCTCTAATAATGGAGTATCTAGAGAAGATACTTTCAAATATATAAGGGAAGTTTATAATTTAAATTCAAGAGAGATTAATCAAATACTAGATAATTATAGTTTTGGTGGTTCTGGAACTAAAATACCGGATAATACCCTTCCAAGAAAAGAGAATTGTGTTCATATTTCTACAAGAAATTCTGCAGAAAATCCAAAAAATCAGGAAAAGAATAATTCGGCAAAGAGGATTCTTTATACTCTTCTTGGTATTTGTGCACTTACTGGAGTATTTCTTATAGGAAAAGCTTTTAATTCAAATAATCAAAGCAGAATAACTCAACAACAAACAAGAGAATATTCTCAAAAGAACCAGCCAATAGAACAGTCTTCTCAGCAAGGTTATGTCTCACAAACAATGCAAGAACAATCACCGCCAAAAATAGAACAAAAAAATTTAGAGACTATTGTTGGAATGAATGAGTGGGCTTCTTCACAAGCTGGTTTTTCATTTAGAGTGGATAGTGTAAGAACAAGAAGAATAAGCGTGCATGCAGCGGTTTTTCCAAATGAAGAACCCTCAGAATCTTCTGGGATTAACAGCTGGTATGATATTTTCGTTATTTATGCATCTATAAAAGGAAACAGTGATAAAATTACTTCTGTAATCCCTTCTGATTTTGCATTAAGAGCAGATGGCAAATCATATTGGACCATGCTAAACTTTGATAAGGAATATGCCCAAAGAATAATGAACTATGTTTGTGCTTCAAGAAGTACAAAAGAAGTATCTCAGTATAGTTCTATATCTTACATTCTTCCTTTTATAAGATCTGCGGCTTTTGATGCACCATATGCCAGTGATATGACTCCATTGCCTCAAACAATCTTAAGATTAGGCTATTTTTCAGATGGTTATAAAACCCAAGTGGAAGTGGGAAATCCTTATTGAACAATTAATTTATAAATTATTAATTTCTCAATTAAATAATGAAAATAAGTGAAATAATCAAAAGTGTTGAAGCATCCAAGGAATATAATGAATTTAAAAAAGATAATAAAGATGCTTTTTTATTATCCCTTTTCTTCATAGTTTCTCCAAAATTTGAAATTGAAATTGAACAAGTTAATTATTTTCTTCCAAAAAATAACAAAGTTATGAGTTTTATTCTAAATAATTATGGAATACAAACAAAATTAGACGAGCTATACAATAAACAAAGTCATTTGGAAAAAACAAATAATGAATTAGATACGAGAATAAAAGTAGATTTAGAAGAAATGAAATCGGTGATTGATGAAAAAGCATCTAATAAAAAGAACGGAGATTTAACAAAAACAATACTTGTTTTTCAAGAATTGAATGGAAAACCTTGTTGGAATCTTACTTTTATGTTTTCTGGTTTAAAACTTTTAAATGTTATAATAGATGCAAAAACCGGCAAAATAGATAAAGAAGAAGTAACTAATCTTGCAGACATGATGAAATTCCAAAAATAATGAAATCGCTCACCACATTAAAGCATTAGAAAATTTCTAAATTTTCGGTGCAA
>DAKN01000068.1 GCA_002499185.1 Candidatus Pacearchaeota archaeon UBA284
AATTCGCGGGGGTGTCGGAGTGGTCAAACGAGCAGGACTTAAGATCCTGTGCCTTAGTGGCTGCGCAGGTCCGAACCCTGCCTCCCGCATTATTTTGTTTCATCGCCCCCATAGTCTAGAGGCCAAGGATCCAGCCCTCTCAAGGCTGTGACACGGGTTCGAATCCCGTTGGGGGCATTTCTTGTCATTAATTAGTAATGACAAAACATAAGATTTATAAATGAAAAAGGATTTTATAATAGATGGAAAATCCTTTTGTTAATAAGGTTATTATTAAAGAAATCGAGGAAAAACAAGACTATTTAATTGGTAATCTAAATGTAATCTGTCTTTTATTGCATAATTTTTACCAAAAACATTTATATGAAGATGCTTCATTTCATTCATACGATATAGAAGAAAAAGTAATTAATAAGAAAAATAAGAGAGACATTAAAGAGGGACTTAAGGCACTTGAAGAAGCTTTCAGATGGGGGCAAGGTAATTTTTCTTTGGAATCTTTAAATGAGGCATTTATAAAAGATTTGGCAGGAAAAGCTGAACCTAAAATAAGCCCAGCATATAGAACAACTTCTGCAAGAATAATTTTGGGAAAACATATGCCACCCCAATATGGAAAAATACATTTAGAAATGGACAATTATATACAAAATATCAAACAGATTTTAAGTGGCGAAGGAATTAGGGCAAAAATAGAAGCAGCAATTTATGCTCACTTACATTTAGTAAGAATTCATCCTTTTGTAGATGGTAATGGTAGAACAGCAAGAACTTTTCAAAACATAATCTTAAAAAAAGCAAGATTACCCCCACCAATAATTTATGCAGGAGAAAGAGACGACTATTTTAAACATTTAGATAATGCAAAAATAAGTTGGCAAGAATCAAAGAATCAAGGAGATTTTAATATTGGAGAAGGAGAACGGGAATTTTATGATTACATCGCTGGAAAGATTTCTGCATCTTTAGATATAATCTTAAAGAAGAGTAGACCACGTGGTTTTATTTAGAAGAGATTTAGTAACTTTTATTAATGCTTTTTATCTTCTATTTTTATGGATAAAGAGGAATATAAAAAAATAGGGTTAAAGATTGGGATTGAAATACACCAACAACTAGATTCTAATAAATTATTTTGTGAATGTCCTTCAGTATTAAGACAGGACGAGGTTGATTTTAAAGTTAAAAGAAAATTAAAGGCTGTTTCTGGAGAAGAAGGAAAAAAAGACATTGCAGCAGAATATGAACAATTTCGAGACAGAATTTTTGTTTATGAGGGTTATAATGATACAACTTGTTTAGTTGAACTTGATGAAGAACCCCCACACGAGATTAATAAAAACGCACTAAAAATTGCACTTCAAGTTGCACTAATGCTTAATTGCAAACCAAATGAAATAATCCAGGTAATGAGAAAAACAGTAGTTGATGGAAGCAATACAAGTGGTTTTCAGAGAACCTTGCTTTTGGCACAAGATGGGTATGTTGATATTGAAGGTAAAAAAATAGGCATTCAGTCAATATGTTTAGAAGAAGATGCGTGTAAAAAAATTTTGGAAAATGAAAAAGAAGTCATTTACAGGTTAGATAGGTTAGGAATCCCCCTTGTAGAAATTGCAACTGCTCCTGATATCGATAATCCAGAAGATGCAAAAAAAACCGCTCTAAGAATAGGTGAAATTTTAAGAACATGTAAGGTTAAGCGCGGATTAGGAACAATAAGACAAGATGTTAATATGTCTATTCTAAATAAAGAGAGAACAGAAATAAAGGGGGTACAAGAACCAGAATTAATTGTAAAGACATTAGAAACAGAAATTAAAAGGCAGAAAGAATTGCTCGATTTTAAAAAACCCATTGGAAATGAGGTTAGAAAAGCAAATCCTGATGGAACAACCACTTTTTTAAGACCCTTGCCGGGAAAAGCAAGAATGTATCCTGAAACAGATATTCCTTTAATCATTTTAGATAAAAAATTCATTGATGAAATAAAAAATAATTTGCCAAAAATAAGATTAAAAGAAGATATAATAAAAGAAATAGAGCAAAAGGGAATAAATATTGAATTAGCAAAAGCAATTTTACAGCGTGGGCAAGTTGAATTATTTGAAAATTTATTAAAAATGGGTATTGATAGCAAGACAACAGCAAGATTAATTGCAGTAATTCCAGACAGTATTAAAGCGCATTATAAATTAGATGATTCTAATTTTATTGTTTTGACAGAAGAAATATTTGAAAAAATTCTTAAAGCAGTAAAAAAAGAAGAAATTTCAAAAGATTCTTTAGAAAATGTAATTTATGATTTTATTATGAATAAAGATCTTGAAAATTCTTTTTTAAAAAATAAAAAACTATCAAAAAATGATTTGGAAAAAGAAATAAAAAAATTCCTTGAAGAAAATAAGGACAAAATTTCAAACTTGCCCGAAAAAACAATTTCGGGAATGCTTATTGGAAGATTAAGAGGAAAAGCAGATAGCCAAGAAATAATAGAATTAGTTGATAAATTGCTAAAGAAATAATTTAAATATAATAAAATAGTTTTATTTATAACAGATTAAAGGCTTTGAAATGTGAATAGCCGAACAAAATATTGATCCAGTTAATAAGTTAAAATATTTAATAAAATAATATGATAAAAAAGAGCGAAACAAAAAACAAAGAAAGAATGTTAATTGTGGATTTGAAAGAAGGAAAAGAATGCTTTCTTGAAGGATGGTGCTTTGAACTTAGAGATTTAGCCAAGATAAAATTCATTCTTTTGAGAGATTATAGTGGGATTGTTCAATGTATAATAAAAGATGAAAAATTATTCAAAAAATTTTCTGAAATAACATTAGAAAGTGTTATCAGCATAAAAGGAATTGCAAAAAAAGCAGATGTCAAAAGCCCAGAAGTTAGCTTGCATAATATTGAAATTGAAATTCTTGACTTAGAATTAATTAACAAGGCAGAAAGATTGCCGATACAAGTTAATGAAAAAGGCGTAACAACAGGCCAGGAAGCTAGGCTTGACAACAGATTTTTAGATACTAGAAAAAGACAGATTAATGCAATATTTAAAATAAGATCGAGCATTTATAAAAATTTAGTGGATTTTTTCTTTAATGAAGAATTTGTAATAATAAATACTCCTAAAATAACAACTATTGGCCTTGAATCAGGAGCAGAATCTTTTATGGTTGATTATTTTGGAAAGAAAACAGCTCTGGCACAAAGCCCACAATTTTA
Source organism: Candidatus Pacearchaeota archaeon UBA284 (assembly GCA_002499185.1). Taxonomy (GTDB): domain Archaea; phylum Nanobdellota; class Nanobdellia; order Pacearchaeales; family UBA284; genus UBA284. The sequence goes on from DAKN01000068.1 coordinate 3,235, forward strand.
CAAACAGATGTTTTCAATGGGTGGTTTTGAAAAAGTTATGGAAATCGGACAAGTATACCGGGCTGAAAAATCACACACGACACGGCATCTGACAGAATTTACGGGTGTTGATTTTGAAATGGCTTTTATCAAAGATGAAAACGATATCATGGAAGTAATTGAAAAAATGATGAAATATCTTATTACAAATATTAAAGAAGAAAGAAAAGAAGAATTAAATTTATTAAAGGTTAATTTGAAAATTCCTCCAAAAATTCCTAGAATCTCAATGTCTGAAATAAAAAAAATTTTAGTGAAGCATGGAAAAAAACTTGGAGAAGAAGATGATTTAGATGCAGAATCTGAAAAATTAGTTGGAGATTACGCATTAAAAGAATTTGGCTCTGAATTTATATTTGTTACAAATTACCCGTTCAGCAAAAGACCATTTTACCATATGAAGCCAGAAAACGACAAAAAAGGAACAAGAAGTTTTGATTTGATATTCAGGGGAGTAGAGATAGCAACGGGTGCCCAGCGTGAACATAGATTAGATATATTGCAAAAACAAGCAAAAGAAAAGAACATAAAGATTCCAAAAATTTACGAAGATATTTTTAGATTTGGAGCAGCCCCGCATGGCGGTGTTGGCTTTGGATTAGATAGGATAACACAAAGAATGCTTGATTTAGAAAATATAAGAGAAGCATTGTTATTACCCAGAGATACAGAAAGATTAACACCATAATTTTCAATATATAAAAAGAGGTAAAAAGAAAGATGTTAGATTCTAAGGGAAACGTAAAAAAAGGAAAAGTGAAAGCAGTATGGGAATATAAAAA
>DAKN01000036.1 GCA_002499185.1 Candidatus Pacearchaeota archaeon UBA284
AGATGATGGGCATAGCCTTTTAACAGATACAGAATATCAGATGATTTTTGAAAAGAATGGAGATACTTGGAATTGCACGATTCCAGGAGTAGCAAGTGTTCAAGGAGAATATGGAACGACTTGGAGTGGCTATGATGGAATAGCGGTTTATTATGGAAATGTCACATTTGATAATACAAATATTATCTATTATCCAACAGAGTATATTCTAGATTATTTAGCATTTAATGAGACAACAAACTCAAGTGGGTATATTGAAAGACAAAATATAAGCGAATATTTATTAAATGAAAGTGGGGTGTTTTATTATNNGAGTATTTAGCAAATGAAAGTGGGGTGTTTTATTATACTAATTATTCTATAAATGCAACAAAAAACCCAATAAGTGAAACAGAATCAATAAATCTTACAGGAAATTATATTGTCGGAGATAATGGGCCTGTTAACCTGACATTAAGAGAATGCGGATGTGATAGCGGGGATTTTATTTATATTTGTGGTGAAACAATAATGCAATCCTGCACAATGAACTGTAATCTAACATCAAGCGGAACTTGTTTTACTATCGGAGCAGATGATTTGATTATTGATGGGAATGGATATTGGATTGAATATTCCTCTCCAGCAACTTCAAACGCCTTAAACAATTCTGATGGTTTTGATAATATAACCATAAAAAATTTTGTAATAAAACAAATAGAACCCCTTTCAGATTTTTCAGACGCTATTATTTTTAACAATGGTGCAGATAATGGATTAATTCAAAATAACACCATTCAGATATTTTCAAATTACACAAATGGAATTAACATATACTCCGGTAATAACAACATAGTGCGAGATAATCAAATTTTTGTAGAAGGAGATATTAGTTACGGAATATTTTTATTTCAACATTCAAATAAAACCGAAGTAAGTAATAATAAAATAAATCTTACATTTAGTGAGGAAGATGGTGCAGGAATTTTTTTAGTAGCAAATTATACTAATATTACTGGAAATATTATAAATTCTACGAAGACTTATGGAATAGATATTTCTTCAACCTCTTTTAGCACAATAGAAAGAAATGAAATTCTAAATTATAAACATGGTTGTCAGGGAGCTATATATTTTGGAGATTATTCTATTAATAATACTTTTAAGAATAATAACATAACTACTTTTGGGGATAATAGCTATTCTTTTTTGGGCGGTTTACTTATTAATGCATTTTTTGAAGGAAATAAAATCATAGCAAATGGTGAAAACAGTATTAGCTTTTATTTTGTTGAAAGCAGAGATAATATTTTGTATAATAATCAAATACTCTCTACTGGGGAAGGTAATTCGTATAGTGTTTACTTTTGGGATGTTAACAATACAAATATCTATAACACCCTAATAAATTCAACAAATTCTTATGATTTCTATTTATATGGATTTGGACAAAACAATATTACAAATTGTACATTTAATAAATCGAATATTTTCTTTGAAAATAATAATGATATTTATGTTAAATGGTATTTAGATACATATGTTAGAAATAGTGAAAGCAATCCGGTTAATGGGGCATTTGTAACAGCATATGATAATGCAGGGGAATTGACATTCAATCAAACAACGAATTCTTCAGGATATATTCCAAGGCAAAACGTAACAGAATATTTCCAGAATCAAACAGGACAATATTACTATACTAATTATACAGAGAATGCTACAAAATCTGGATATTTTTCAGAAAATAAATCAATCAATTTAACTAGAAATTATCTTAATAAGAATATTGTTTTGACTTTGAACACACCAAGTGGTGGCGGTGGAGAAGAAGAACCGCCACAAGTAGAACCAGAACCAGTTGAAGAAGATGTTTGTGGTGATGGAAAATGCACAGAAAAAGAGGATTGCACAACCTGTGAAAAGGACTGCGGAGTATGTCCAAGTATCTGCGGAAATTTAATTTGTGAAACAGAGGAAACATATGTAACATGTCCAAATGATTGTTGTGCATTGCAGGGACAGGAAATAACAATAATTGGAGGAATAAGCTCATCAGCGACTTCACAAAAGTGTTGTTCTGGATTGACTGCAGTAGATATTTACACAAATTTGACAAGTTGTATTTTGACCAGCGAGACAAACAAAAAAGTTTGCATTAATTGTGGGAATAGGCTTTGCGAAGCAGGTGAAAATAATTGCAATTGTCCTACTGATTGTCCTGTGAATTGCACGAGTGCAGGGCAAACAACAAAGATTGAAAATTGCTGTCCTGGTTTGACTGCATTAAGAATTTATAAAGATGTTGAAAATTGTCTTGGAATATCGGATGAATTTATATGTTCAAATTGCGGCAACGCAATTTGTGAAAATTATGAAAACAAATGTAATTGTCCTACTGATTGCAATATTACAAATGTCACACTTCAATGGGCAATTAGTAATTTTACAATGAATTGCTCTGATTTTACACAGGGAAGTTTTACATTAAGCATAGATACTTCAATAACAGAAAGAGTAGACATTAAATTACCTGTTCCATGCGAATATAGAACAGGAATTAGTGGATGTTATCCGATAAGCGAATGTTCATACAAGGACATTCCCGGATTCTGCGGAAGACTTCCAACATATAATGTAATCAAATCAGATAAAATAGATAGTTTAAGAAACTTATTCTTGGAAAATGGAACATTCAACAGAACAGCAATTGATATAAATACAACACTATTAAATGCAACAATTCCTGGACAAAATACTGTTTTAACTCCGGCAACAGATACTGAAGGAACATTGGATAGAACAACAGCAATAGGATTATCTTCAGATGATAGTTTATACATAAAAAACAAAGATAAATTAAATTTTGCAATTGGAGGAACAACAGCAACAGACTTTACATTTAATGCAGACCAGGATATTCTAAATAGATTGAAATTTTATAAAGCAATTCAATATGAGACTTTTACAACATATGGTGTAGAAAATAGATGCAAACTATCATGTTCAAACAGCCCAATAAATCAACAAGTATTGGAAAGCATAAGCAACGTTGCAGGGAAAATTCTTAACTTGCAAATCAATAAAGCATATTTCTATGATTGCCAGGGAAACAGCGTTGGAGAAGGAAATTATAAATGTTCGAACATCGTAGAAATTAAATGTTCTATAACTCCGAATTACGAGGGATGGCATGCTATTTTAAGCAACGGAAGTGCAATGAGAATTACAACAGGAAATTGTGCAGGTGCAAGATACTATTGTCCTATTGAAAGCAATCCGGTTGTAAGATTTAATCAAACAATACAAAAATCACAAAGCACGACAACAAACACAAATATTAATTGGATTGTAGCACCTGCAGGAATCAGTTCTGCAGATGGATTACTGCAATTAACAAAAGCAGATTATGTTGCTGAATGGAATCCCGCAACACAATCAAGCAAAGGAGCAGCTTATGGTAAGTTATATACTACAACAACCCCAAGAGATCCTAGAACAATAGAAAAGATAGTAATCTCTCCTGAAAAATTGCCATTAACAGGATTGGCAACATATCCAATTGGACCAATAAGTTATCCAATTTATCCGATAATTTCAGAAGATGTTTACATTACAGGAAATTTCAATGTAACACCCGGCAAACCATATTTCATATCCTATGATAAAACACAAAACAACAATCTAGATAGCTATGACATGATTTACATGGGCGACGTTCCGTCGCCGGTTACGTTTGACTTAAGAGTCGGAGAAAACTATCTTGTCTTGCCTTTCAACACAACAATAAAAAAGGCAAGCCAATTGTGTAAAATTGCAGATGGAACCGGAAAAATTATTTCAAGATCTTCGACCATATCTCGTTTCAATGTTAACCTACAGATTGTTGAATCTGCAGTAGAAGGTTATACTTGTTATGAAATTGATGAACAACATTTGGAAGATTTTGATTTAATTCCCGGTAAGGTATATAGGATAGATTTAGATTTTGGAAGAAGTGCAACATGGACACAAGAATAACCCTATAATCTTTTTATTATTTTAAAAATACCTTCACTTTCTAGTAGTAAAATCAAAAGATTTATAAATAAGTTTTAGTTTGGAGATATATGAAATTAAGAAATAAATTATTGACTTTTTTATTAGCATCTGGTATGATTTTAGCAACTCCTAAAATTGCAAAAAGTATTTCAGTCAGTTCCTACATACATCATTCATCAAACAATGTACCTTCTCAAAATAGTATTGTTCAATATTTTACTGCAAATTCAGATACAATGGAAAGTACTGTTAATAATAATCAAAGATATTTTTTTGATACAAATAATCTTACCCCCCCACCATCTGTGGGAGAAAAATTATTTATCAAGATAAGTAAAGACACTCTTGGAAGAATCTTTAATTCTAAAACAAACCATATTCTGAAGGCATCAAATAACTTTCCTTTAGAACTGCATTTAGATGATCCATTTAATTCGCCATTGGCATTTACACCAAATATAAGTGTAGTTAAAGACACTTCTGGAATAAGCACATCTTTTGTAGCACTAGCTAAATTATATAAAAATTTACAACAACCATGTATTGGTATTATAGATACTTCTGCATCAACAATACATCGTTATGATAGTTATTTTAACCTCGAAAAACAAGATTCAACATTTGCACATGGCGATTCATTCAAAATAAGATTAGAAAAATCCCGTAACGATTCAACATGGTTTACAGAAATATCAAGCGCAATCGACACGACTGTTTGGGATGCAATGAAAGTTAATGAATTTAATTCTATCCATAATGGCGCATTTCATGGAGATACATTATATTTCCCTCAAAATGTTTCAGTTTTCAAAGACCTTCAGATAGACAGCGTCTGGACGACACAAGCTGTTGGGGGATATGTTTATCCAAAAGCACTTGTGAAAAACAACAGAACAGTTTTATCTGATTCATCTAAATATTATTTTACAATAACAGAAAATGGATTGCCATTTTATGCAGATTCATTAGATAAAAAACTTTTAGCAGGACAAAGAGATACAATAACTTTTTCAGCATGCCCTCAAGGTGGAAATTTCGCACATGTTTTGCAATGCTCAACATCTACTAATGGAGACAATACGCCAGAGAATAATACAAAACAAAAGACAATTTCAGGCCCGATGGCCGTAGAGCTTTCATATTTTGGTGCAATGCCTTATGACAAAGGCATAAGGCTTGAATGGATGACTGAAAGTTCACTTAATAGCTTTTTATGGGAGATTTATAGGGGACAAAATAATGATACCTTAAGATATGATTTGATTGGAACACAGCCAGGAGATGGAAATTCAAATCAGCCAAGACATTATTATCACGATGACAAATGCGCAGAAGGACTTAATTGGTATAAATTAGGAGAAGTTGGCTTTTCAGGAGAAAAGACATTTTATGGTCCAATAAATGCATTTGCAAGAACTAATGGAGCTCTTAGAGAAGGAGAATTCAGAGCATATCCAAACCCAATAAAAAGATTGATTGATCTTAAAGTAGACAAGGCAGGAGATTATGTACTTTATAATGTTCTTGGACAAGAATTAGGAAAGATAACAAAAAGAGTAGACGGAGGAAGTTCTTCAAATATANNTTCATGTTGTGAAATAGTCAGAAAACCGGTTTTCCGATACCTTTCGAATTTAGTGCTTGCGCAAGAATTTTAAGATTTCTAATTTAAGAGAATTCCATTCCGGATAATTTCTTTTATTAATGGATCTTTTTTATTTTTATCAAATTCTCTCTTTTCAAAGAAATGAATTTGAATTTCTTTTGAGAATTTTTTTTCAATTTTTGCCGCTTTTTTGATAATATTGTTTTTATTGATTTTATTTTGGTAAATGATTGCAATATCCACATCTGAATTTTGATTATAGATTAATTTAGCAAATGAACCAAAAAGGTAGACGTCTTTTGTATCTTTTGACTCATTAAGAATTTTTTCTAACTCGCATAATAAGAAGAAAATTTCTAAGGGAATTTTTTTGAATTTGGTTTGATCTGAAGAGACAGATTCTAAGATGTTTTGCGTTATTTTATTTTCAAAATTCAATTCATAATATCTTTTATTTTTTTTGAGTATTTTTTGATTTAATAAGATAGTTATACCTGATTCTAAGGGGATGTTGTTTAATTTTGTTCTTTCTTTTAATTCTTTTCTTAAAAATCTTGCTCCAGGAGAAATTGAAAAAACAGAGAGAATTCGCATAACATTTCTATCAATCATAGAAGATATCATTTTTGGGTTTCCATAAGATTTTTTAATTTTTCTAAATATGGGAGAACAATTTCTTCAATAAATTCTTTTGCATTCTTTTCAAAATACTTTTTATTAAAAGAAGAGCCGGTATAATATTG
>DAKN01000097.1:0-1265 GCA_002499185.1 Candidatus Pacearchaeota archaeon UBA284
TATTGATTTTCAATACAATAACATTCTCCATTTTATTCTCCTTTAATCGTTATTTATTAAGCCGGAATCATCTTCTACAAAAGTTTTCATTCCGGTGATTTCGCTATCAAGCAATACTTGTCCTAATCCTCTTTGCTGTAAACAGATAACTTGCTGAAGCTCATTGGCATCTTCGTCTCTATGCGCAAGAATACTGACTCTCATTATGGACTCCGCTTTTTCTTCCTGTGTTTGCGATAACCCGTACATAACGTCTAAGTGAGCAAGCTTTCTGATATCTTCTGCGACATCTGTTTGACTAATAGATTTCTTGTCGATACTTTTTCTTGTACCTTGCGAAGCCGTTACAACTAAGCAATGTCTTGAGTCTGCCATTCCTTTAAGCTTAATCCATGTAGAATCAGCTTTTGCTCTAGGGTCAATTAATCTTGAATCCTCTGGCTTTAAAATATCAGCGTAATCAATTACAATTACATCAGGAATAAAATTCTCTGTGTATTCTAAATGATCTAACGCCGAAATCAAATCATTAATATTTGCAGTACCAGCCGGATATGATTTTAATCTAAAATTATCGCCATACATTTTTGTCAGGCTATTTGCTTTCCTAACTGACTTTTGCATTGACTGCTTTTCTCTTTTCTTAATTATATACCATGTTGCTACTCTATAATTAGAAGTTCCTCTGCAAGCAGTACAAGGTTTATATTTCATGTCTTTTTTAAAAACTGGTTTGTTCCTTGCTTCATTCAATAATGTTATTTTATTTGTTCTTTCTATTCTTGCACATTCTCCATTCTGATTATACTCACAATCAAAGCACGGATATAAATATTCGCCTTCAATTTTACCATGAGCAGTTACTCTTCGTAATAATCTTTTCTCAACTCTTTTTTCTGACATCTCAAGAGAAAAGAAAACTACCTTTTTATGATTCATAAAAGCCCTAAAAGCCATTTCCATTAAAAAGAAAGACTTTCCTCGCTTCATTGGAGCAAGTACCGCAACAAGCCAATCTCGTTGATGCCAGCCTACGATTTTTCCTAATGCTCCGGGGAAAATAAATATATTGTCTTCCCCTTCTTCCTCTGTTAAATATGTTTCTTTTATAAAATCAGATGAAAAAGGATTTACCCAATCTGAAGTAACCTTTGCTATTTTTTTATATGATTCAAATTCTTGCTCAGCCTTATCTATTTTACCATGCTCAAGATATTTTAATGTTCTCTCTGCAATACTTCTAATTGATTTTTGCTTAATATATG
>DAKN01000097.1:1292-4115 GCA_002499185.1 Candidatus Pacearchaeota archaeon UBA284
GCTTCTTCCAGCTGTTCTTTATTCTCTTCATAAATATCTTGAATATGTTTGCCGGGACATTCTTTGTAAATATTGTAAAACTCTTTACACCAATCAAATACTTTTCCAATATAGTCGGATGAAAAATATTCTGACTTTAAATCCGGAACAATTTTTCTGGCAAAAGAAGTTGATACAATTATCCCTATAAGAATGCGCGTTTCAATTTCATCGTTAATTATTCTTCTATGTATTATATTCCCCATTTATTTATCCATTCATCCCTGTTATAATTTGTTTTGGTATGGCAAGATCCACATAATGAAATTAAATTATCTGGGCTGCAATTTTTCTTGTCGTAATCTATATGATGAATTGTTAATTTTTTATGATAATTATCTTTTAATAGGTCTTCAGAAATAAAACATATTTGGCATTGATAATTATCTCTTTCCCTTATTTGCTCCTTTAGTTCTTTTGTCCAATCTTGAGAATAAGGTTCTTTTGAAATCCCTCCTTGCCAATTATAATGGTTTTCTCCGGAATGATTTTCTATCATCATTGTTCTATATTCAATATCTTCCCATAATCTTATTAAATTTTTTGAAGCTATTTTTCTACGTTCTAAAGTTTTATTTGCCTTAACAACATTTTTTCTAGCCTTTCCTTTTAAAGGCTTTATTCTCTTAAGCCTCGTCTCTTCTGATTGCTTATTTCCCAATAAGGCAATACTATTTGCTTTACCTATTTTTGCCTTAACTTCTGGTCTTTTGCTGGGACTATTTTCCCTGTGTGATGATGACAAAAAATAAATCTGTTTCCTGGTTTTGTCATTTGACCACAGCCGCATTCGCATAGTTGTGAGGGTAATTTTGGCTTCCCTTTCCCTAATCTTCCTTTATTATGCCCAGAAATAAATATATTCCAACATTTTTTAGCTTTATGCCAAGTAACTTTATTTCCGCAGTCACAGGCACAAAAAGGTGGAATCACTCTGCGTTTAATCATTTATTTATTAACTCCATGAATTATGACATTCTTCAATTGATTCTATTCCATCGTATTCTGAAATTTCATAATTAATACCATCTGGAATTTCTATTATTTTTAATTTTGCATAATCGCCATTTGCTTTTTCTCCTAATTGTTCTACTGCTCTTATAAGACAGTTATCAGTTCTATCTATATCATGCTCTGAAAAATAAGACAGTTTTACATATTTGCCATTTTTACATAATGGTTTTTTAGAATAATGAATAAAAGAAGTTTTATGTTTTTTAGGATTATATTTTTCAAATATATTAAAATTGATCTTCCCTTCTTTATCTCTTTTTTCTGTAAATGCATATAGTTTAAACTTCTTTAATTTTGCATAAAGCATTATTGCCTCGTAACTTAATCCAAACCCACCAAAACATTTATTAATAACTATCTTCATTTTATTACCCTCTCTATTTCAACAGTATTATTTTCACTATAAGACAACCATTCAATTGCTTCTTTAATAAAATCCGTGGCCTGTTTATTAAAGTTGCCGTCTCGATTTACTATAGCGTCAAATTCCTTTATATCGGAAGGCAACTTTTTCCCTTCAACCCATTCGCTTTGTACTAATCTTATTCTTGACATTTTCATTTTTATTCTCCTTTTAAATATCCTCTACAAATCTTTTAAATTTTCCACATTTTTTACATTGAAAAGCCTGTATATGTTTTCTACTTGCATCCGTTAATTGCCAAGGTAAATTAAATTTTACAATATTTCTATTTTCAATATTAGATAAAGCTACTTCAAATTTACTTTTAGTAATTGTTTCTGAAATTAATTTCCATTCATGTTTACAAAACATTTTTATTCTCCTTATTATTTATTCTATATATCTATTATATACTATTTTTTCATTTTTTTAACAATTATTTTTACTCAAGCGGCTTACCAAAGTTATAAAATGTATTCTCTTGACTATTGCTGCTTGAATTTTCCTCTTTCATAATTGCTGTAGAGTAAAGATAAGCCGGGAGCTTCTGTTGCATAATATTATTAAATAACCAGTAAGGCTGTACTCTTATCATATCTGGGTTGCTTTTCATTAAAGCGTCTATTAAGCATTCAGCAATTTTGTATGGCTTTAATTCTTGATAGCTTCCAATCAACCTGCCTTGATTCTTTTTGAAAAACTCCTGCGCAAATATTGCCGCTTTTCTAAAATCATTTTCCTGCATTTTAGGGAAATCAAAATTATCACAGCCTAAAATTACTTGTGAATATTTTTTCATTATTGCTTTTGTGACAATCGGATACTTGTCTTCAACTTCAATATCTTTTTCTTTTATGAATTTCATATTATTCTCTAAGCAATAAATAAACATGCTCCGGCCATAACCTTCAATATTCTGATATGAATTATAAATAAATTCCTTAAATGTTTTTTTAGGCCATACTTTTTTATCTCTTGGCAGATAATCACTATTCAATGCAAATAAAGCATATCTTCCTATTGATAAGAAAATTTCTTTCTTAGAAAATTTATAATTTTTATAGTTGCTATATTCTGTATTATTTAAAATCTTGCCATTTAACAATTCTTTAATTGCCGATAAGTCTTTTTGATAACCTTTATTTTCTTCTTTGTAAATATGAAGCCCTTTACCTTGCCAATAAGAATATATTTCTAACGATTCTTTTGTAGGGGAATAAGAAGTTTTTTCTTTCTTATCAATAAGTGAAGTATTCTTTAAAGAAGTATTCCTTCTTTTTATAAAAGAATGATCTTGACCTTCGTCAGAAGGTCTTATATCTTCTTTAGAAGATATATTATAATTATTTATATTATTATTATTTATA
>DAKN01000011.1 GCA_002499185.1 Candidatus Pacearchaeota archaeon UBA284
AGAGTTTACAAAAGACGATATTGAAAATATAAAACAAGAACTAAACATGTTTCCGCAAGATGATTCTGTCACTGTTAGCAAATCAATGATATTATTTCTTGTCAACGAAATTGAGCGATTACAAGATCTAATATCGGCATACGAAAACGACCTAGTATTGGTAGACGTGACTGAGATGCTGAAAAAAGCGAAGATACGTATACAGGAATTGGAAGAAGAAAAGCAAGCTGTCTGGAAAGAGTGGCTTGAGAAAATAGAGAAAAGGTGGGATGAGGAAGATAAGCAGGAACGGCAGTGGATTGATGAAGGCAAAACATTAATTGTTAAGAAAGATGGTGATAGCTGGTTCGCTATACGTCCTGACTTCAAAAATTTACAACAATCTGAAAGCAGATGGTTTTCTGGAGATATAAACGAATATATGGATGCTGTCTATTGGTATCTAAATGATGATAAACCTCAACTACCACAGGAGGAAGAATGATGTTCTGGATTGGTTTATTAATCGGCTTATTTGTCGGTGCTAATGTTGGATTACTGGTGATCGCATTGTGCCAAGCAGCTGCCAGAGGTGATAGGCATTTGAAAGGTGGATGAAATGAATAATAACGATGTGTTTAGTATTATATTTGGTGTGTTTATCGGCTTGTTTGTTGGTGTAAATGGTTTTATTCTTATCTATGCAATTTGCGCAGTAAAGGCAATTAGCCATATCGAGAAAAAGGAAGATGAATATCTAAGAGAACAAAAACAAATAAAATGATTCTTTTATTAGGAGAGAAATATGTCAAACTATATAGAAAAATTTTTTAAATATAAAACGGAGCATTATAATGTTGATCAAGATTGGCTACAATATTCTATTTCCATAGATCGTAATCCTTTTGGATCAGTTAATATTTCAATTCTTGAAAAAGATCAACCTATTCATACCGCATTAACTTTGTGGTTTGATAGAAAAACAACATTAGAAATAATAAATAATCTTATTGAATGTTTAGCTAATTACCCAGAAGATCAAAAAGAAAGAATTCAAAATAATTTAGACTGCTGTTGTCAATCTAGAATCAATATGGAAGCCGAATAAAAAAAGTATAAACTACACGAAAAAATAAAAGGAGTAAAATATTGAAGAAAAAATCATCTGTAAGTATTGTACTAAAAAAAGTACAAAAAAATCCAGAAATTTTAAAACAGGCAATTGAAAATTTATCTTCGGCAGTTAATATTTTAGAATATATGGGATCTGACAATATTTCGTATAGAAAAACTATTAAGAAGATTATTGAAGATTGGGATAAATGGATGGTAGAAAAATAAAAGAACGATTTTATTGGAAAAAGGAGAAATTAAATTTGAATGTTTTAAGTTTATTTGACGGTATTTCAGCAGGACAATTAGCGTTAAAAAGAACAAATATAAAAATAAACAATTATTTTTCATCTGAAATTGATAAATATGCAATAAAAATTACTCAAAAAAATTTTCCGAATACAATACAATTAGGAAATATTTTAGAATGGAAAAATTGGAATTTACCTAAAATAGATTTAGTAATGGGCGGAAGTCCTTGTCAGGGATTTTCTACTGCGGGAAAAGGTTTGAATTTTGAAGATCCTAGAAGTAAATTATTTTTTGAATTTGTAAATATTTTAAAAAAATATCGTCCAAAATATTTTCTTTTAGAAAATGTAAAAATGAAAAAAGAATGGCAAGATATTATTAGTGATTACATAGGAATTGAACCAATTTTGATCAACTCAAGTTTAGTTTCTGCACAATCCAGAAAACGTTTATATTGGACTAATATACCTAATGTTGTTCAACCGGAAGATAAAAAAATTTATTTAAAAGACATTATAGAAAACGGAAGTGTTGACAGAGATAAGTCTTATTGTATAGATGCGAATTATTATAAAGGTGGCAGTTTAAAAAACTATTTAGAAAAATCAAGAAGACAAATTGTCAATTTGTCTTCAAATGATTTTCATCAAAGTGAAAAACGCCTAATGGTAAAAACAATTCCTCATGGATATATAAAAGAAAATATTGTTGCTAGAAATAAATATCCATCATTGGCAGCACAAAATCCAGATACAAAATATTTAATACAACCTGAAAATGAAAATGCCTGGAGAAAGTTAACAGTTATAGAGTGTGAGCGACTTCAAACTTTTCCCGATAATTATACAGAAGGTGTTAGCAATACACAAAGATATAAAGCATTAGGAAATTCTTGGACGGTGGATATTATATCACACATTTTTTCTTTTTTGCCTATTGACTTTATTTTATATTAATGTTAAAATCTTATTATCTTGCAGAATAAAGGAGAAAATAATATGATAATGTCTAAAAAAATAAGGTATAAAATTTTATATCCAGATGAAATCTGTCCCAAATGTAGAAGAATAGATTCTATTCAATCTCTTTCAGATAACGAAGAAGAAGATGGAATTCATATTAATAAAATATATTATTGTACAAAATGTGGATATAAATGGGCTGAAGTATGGACATTTTTATACAATAAAGAAATTAATTCTGGATTTTAAATGAAAGCGAGATTTTATTATGTTAGATGACAAATTTGAAAAAGATGAAATTGTGTTAGTTGATTATTCTCAATATGGTAGATTAAATTTTAAAAAGGGAAAAATAATTGAAATTACAAAAGCTGGAAATTATAAGGTTTTAGAAGATGGGAAAAGCGCATATATGCTTTTTCATTCCAGTGGACGACTCCGAGGAGAAAGTTTAGGTTGGAATACACTATATATTAAAAAGTTTTCTCAAGAGTTATGGGATCGATTTTTAGAACAAGAAGAAAAAAGAACGCTTGTTTATAAAATTTCAAATTCTATTTTTTCTAATTTGAACATAGAAGATTTACGGGAAATTAAAAAAATTATTAATAACCGTCAAAAAGAAAATCTATGATCAATAAAAACAATAAAACAATATGTGATCGTCATACAAATATCTTAAATATAGCAGAAGATTGTTGTAGAATGAAATTTTCTGAAGAATCAGCACAGGAATCTTTTAATTATCTTATAGATAAAATGGACGATATTTATAGACTGGCAAGAGAAGCTTTAGATGATGGTCAAAACATGGAAGATAGATTAGACGAGTATAGGACTGCTATTGAAAGTTTGGGATTTCAAAGAGTTAAAAAATAAAAAAGGAGAATTAATTATGAGATTATGGCATGAGAGTTTATTAGAAAAATTACCAAAACAACAGGTATTGGGACTTCACAGGGAAGTTTGTGCACTCAGAGGGAACGGTTGGGGAAAAAAGCACAGTACCATTGATTATGTTTTTAAGAATCCCTACTTGAAATTAGTTGCTTATCATATGCGAGTAATGGCAGAAATGGAACGTAGGGGATATGAGGTTGATCCAGAATGGAAACAATATAATTATCGTGGTAAAACTTTAGCTTATGATAATTATAACGGTGAAGACATAGCCTCTTTACAGGTATATTTAAAGCGTTTTCCGGTGTATTCTGAGCACGATGAGGCATATTTGACTGAATGCTTAGATAACTTATCTAAAAAGGGCTTAAAACTGTAATAAAATCATGCTTT
>DAKN01000090.1:0-821 GCA_002499185.1 Candidatus Pacearchaeota archaeon UBA284
TTGTTTTGCTTTTTTTTCTTTAAGTTTTTTTACAAGTTCTTTCAACTTTTCTTTATCTTCTTCTCTCTCTTTTATCCTTTCTTCTCTCTTTACTTCATGAGAAAGTTCAATCGAATAAAAATCTTCTTTTGAAAGAGGATAATTATTTCCTTTTGATTCATTAAAATATTTAGCAAGCAAATATAATATTAAACCGATGCTTTTATCAAATCTATTATTACAAGGAACAATTAGATCTATATTAGCTGTTGAATTGCTTGTTCCAACAAGACCAACAACAGGAATATGTGTCTTTACAGCATCATTTAAAACATTCTTGTCAATTGTTGGATCACATAAGATTATAAGTTTTGGTTCAAAAAAAGTTTCTAGACTTGGATTAGTAATTATTCCTGGAGGATATTTCAAAAAATACCTTATACCAGTTGCTTTTCCAAATGCTTCTGCTGCTTTCCAGCCAGCATCTCTTCTACAAACAAGAATTATATTCTTAGCTTCAAAATTATTAATAAATTTTATTGCTGCTTTTATTTTTTCATCTATTTTTGTGGTATTTAATACAGCTATGCCATCTGCCTTCCTCCTATAGATGTATTGCCTCATATTTGGAGAAATAGTTTTAGTACCAATATGGACATTTGCTTTAACATATTCTTCAAGAGGTAAGAGCAGTTGTAATTCTTCTTTCTCTTTTATTTCTTCCTTGGGTTTTTTTTCTATTTTTTCTTCGATTTTTGCTTTTGCCATGTTTATAAATTAAAAATAACCTTCTTAAAGGTTTCGCTGTCTTGATTTTAATATTAACGCCGCGACTGGGAATC
>DAKN01000090.1:879-7769 GCA_002499185.1 Candidatus Pacearchaeota archaeon UBA284
TTAGCAAACCTGCGCCTTACCATTGGGCCATCGCGGCAAATTTATAATATACAGAAAAAGAAGTAACTTTTAAAGGTTTTTGATTTAGATTTTTAATTTAAGTTGTTTTGGTTTATCTTTATTTTCTTCTTTTGGTGCTTTGGATATTTCTTGAACAAAATCCATATTTTCTATTTCATTTTTTTCTCTTCTTGGTTTAAAATCAATTCCAGGAAATAATTCTCCTTGTACCTTTGAATTTTTATATGCTTTCCATTTTTCTGCAGAACAACTAATTTTTCCATCTTCAATTAATCTTTCCAATTTTCCTCTTGGATTTATCTCTCCAATTATCTTACAAACAGGAAGAAAAAAAGAACAATTATCTTTACATCTATATGAAATGTGCTGTCCAAATTTATTTCTTAAAATATGATTCCATACATGTTCTATTTGTTTTATTACAAATTCTTCTGGTCTTTCATGATATTTTATTGGAAAGATACGGCCATTTTGAAGATAATGTGCGTGAACAATTGCATCTTCATTAAATAGCATATTATGGGCAATTCTATAAAAAGTAAATTGAAAACTTTGCACAAAATTAGCTTCATCTATATCTTTTGGGGGGCGTGCATCTGTTTTATAATCAAATATTTTTCTCAGAGTTGAACCGTTTCTTAGATCATCTACCCTATCAAAAACACCCACAAAGGGTTTATTTGCAATTTTCAATTTAAATTCATGTTCTCTTAGCAGTGGAAGATCTCCTTCTTCTTTTCTTTTAATATGATCTATGTAAAATCTTTCTAACATCTTTTTACCTCTTTTGGCCATATACATACTTTGTTCAGGATATTGGAATTGTACCTCTTTATGTCCCCTAAGCCTATTATTTGAAATTTCATACCACAATCCAGCAAATTGTCCTGCAAAAGATTCTTGAGATTGATAATTAATATCCCAAAATTTATTAAGCATTTCATGAACCAATTTTCCAAATGCCAAATAAGGATTATCCTTTGCTTCAACACCTAATCCATACTTAAGAAAATATTCAAAAGGGCAGCCAATATATGTTGAAATTTTTGAATAACTTAAATGTCCAGGATCCATAAATAATAAAATTTATTTTTATTTAAAAATAAATATGTCTTTTAAAGATATATTTTAAAGTGAATATAATTCTCTTTCATCATTAGATTATGAAATAATTTAAGTAGTGTTCATACCAAGTAATCCCATTTAGGATTAATGATAAAAATGAAAACGATGGATACAATTTTAAGCAAATGTAAAAAAATAACGACTATTTTTAAGAATTTTATTTATCCTATTGATAGAAATCCAGAAAAAAATTATGATTTCTCAGAAGATTGGCCCAAAGATGAGGAGGGTAATCCCCTTACTCCTTCAAAACTCCTTAATAACTTCTATTCTAATAAACCATAGGTTTAAAAGTATTCTCGGTTTTCATATTTTATAGCGGGGTGGAGAAAATAGAATTAAATAATTTATCAAATAAAGAAATAGGTTATCTGATTGGTTTATTTTATGGGGACGGCTATGCGAACTATAACAAAAAAGATAGACACTATAATGTCGAATTTTATTTGCATTCTGAAAGAGATAAAGATATTGAAATTTTTCTCATATCTCTCTTAAAAAAATTAAGATTAATTTTTTCAGTTTTTAAAGATAAACGGTTTAATTGCAATAGAATACGTGTTCATTCAAAGGAACTTTATAATTTTATTAATTTGGATAAATTTTATGAAAATGATAATTTTAATCTTGGTTTCATTTCTGGTTTGGTAGATTCTGACGGTTATGTTAATTTAAAAAAAAGTACAATACAGATAATCAATAAAAATGTGAAATTGCTACAAAAATGTAGAAAAATATTAAAGAAATTAGATATAGATTCGAATTTAGTTAAAAAATTTAAATACTTTGATGATAAAAATCAAATCTATTATCTTTCAATATCCATTAAGTTTAAAAGGTTAAAACACATTTCTAAAAAAGCGGGGAGACTATATCATTCCTAGCGGGGTGGAAATATCTCGTTCCAAAAGAATAAGATGTTGCCTATAGCAGCCAGGAGTGCTCGCAGGGCCCATAACCCTGAGGTC
The DNA here is from genome assembly GCA_002499185.1 of Candidatus Pacearchaeota archaeon UBA284. Lineage (GTDB taxonomy): Archaea > Nanobdellota > Nanobdellia > Pacearchaeales > UBA284 > UBA284. Next base: position 2,994 of record DAKN01000090.1, read on the forward strand.
GTGTGGTTCAAATCCCACCCCCGCTATATTATCTGGCGAGGGGAAAGATGAAAAGAACATATAGTCCTACAAATCTACATTTAAAATACAAGAATCAAATTGATTTGTTAACAAATGGTGAAGCATTCAGTACGTATTTTAAAATAAGAGTAATTGTGGGTGATTTTTATGAGACACTTGCGCATGAATTCTTCGGAGGAAAAAGAAAAAATAAACAAATAATTGAAGACATTGGTTTAAGAGAATGCGAACCGGATTTAGAAAATCATAAAATAGAAACATTTATTGAAGTAAAGGCAAGTAAATATGATAACTATTTTAAGATTTTCACCCACCAAGTAGAAAAATATCGCAGTTTATTAATGAATGAATTTCCATATGATTTACCCGGAGTAAATTATGCTTTTTTTACATACAATATAAAAGAGGTTCTGAAGGAATGTCCTAATGACAATATTTTGATCGAAAAACTTTCTCAAAAAACACTTTCTTTGCTTGTTCTTCCATTTGGTATAATTGAAGAAATTTGCAAAAAATCCAGAAAATTTAATGGGGTGTCTTACAAACCATTTCATTATTTCAATGTAAGTCAAACAAGATTATTTTTTAAAAATCCTGAAGAATCTCTTAAAAATTATGGGGTTGACCCGGGTGATTTAAAAATAGAAGAAAGATTATTTCCAAGTAATTGGACAATTGAAGGCAATAAAATAACTCCATTTGATGTAATGAAAATCAGTTATAAAGATTATGAAAGATGGTTAACTTCTTTTAGGGGGCGTGTAAATGGAACAAAGGAACAAAATTTAAAAGACAACCTGCCTTTCTAATTAAATGACTTTGCATTTAGGCATTGATGAAGCAGGAAGAGGCCCTATAATCGGCCCTATGTGTTTTGGTGCTGTATTAATCGATGAAAAACAAGAAAAAATTCTCAAGATGCTTGATGTTAAAGACTCTAAATTATTAACTCCTGAAAGAAGAGAATTTCTTTTTACACAAATAAAAAAGAACGTAATTGCGAGTGCAGTTTTAATAATTTCCCCAAAAGAAATTGATAAAAGTTTGGCTGAAAAAGTAAACTTAAATCAACTTGAAGCTAGAAAAATAGCAGAATTGATTAATCTTCTTTCAAAAAAATTTGAAAAGGCAAATATTATTGTTGATTGTCCTTCAACGAATATTCTTGCATGGAGAAACTATCTTTTAAATTATATTAAAAATCCAGAAAAAATTGTTTTAAAGTGTGAACATAAAGCAGATAAAAACCACATAGAGGTTGGAGCAGCGAGTATTTTAGCAAAAGTTACTAGAGACAAAGAAATAGAAAAAATAAAACACAAAATAGATATTGATATTGGTTCTGGTTATCCTAGCGATCCGGTTACTATAGAATTTTTAAAAAAATATTCTTCAAAATTCAAAGATTCTGGAATATTCAGAAAAAGCTGGCAGACCTGGAAGGATATTCACCCTGCAAAAGAACAGAAAAAATTATTGGATTTTTAAGCTCGCCCGTGCGGTTTTCTGTTTTTTAGTATAATTAACTTGTTGATTTTGCGTTATTTTTCACCTTAATTATGTAATTATCAGCGATTATTTTTTCTAAAAATCTCCTAAGCTCTTTTGTTTTTTTCCCAAAATATCTTCCTTGGTTATTCCAAAAACTTCAAAAATATTTTCAACAGCAGGAATTATCTGATGACCTAAGTAATATTCTAAATTGTACTCTCCTTTTTCATCTGGAAGTTTTACTTTTTCCCGAACTAATTTTGTTGTCTCTCTTGTTTCTGCAATAAAAAATTTCACAAGCATACCAACATCGACCGGCATTCCTTGTTCTTCCATTTTTTTAGCAGCAATCACGTGCGGCGTTATAGATAAATATTCTGATATTGGTTTTTTCAATTGGGTTCTTATCAAAATATCTTCTTTGTCTATTTTTCTTTCTTTCAATTTTTTAACAACTTCTTTTAAATATCTAAGCGCAGAAACTTCATTTCCTTCATTTAATATTTTTTGCAAGACTATGTTTTGTAAGTCTCTAGCTAATTTACACCAATCTCTCCTTACTGTTTCAAAACCCCTTATTTTTAATTTCCCTTTTTCATCAATTAAAGCATATTTTTTCTTAGCTCCAAATCCCCCTGCTCTTGTTGTAACCCAAATTCCTCTTTTATAAAAATCTTCAAGTTCCAACTCCATCATTCCTGGAAGTTCTGAATTTAATTTTTTTAATAAATCTGTTACTTGTTGTTTTGTTTTTCCCTCCATTGTAAATGCGACACTGTCCGTATCAGAATAAATAACTTTGTGTCCCGCCTGTCTAACTTTCTCAATTGTTTCTTTATTGAATTGCCTTACAAAAGCTAAAATTGAAGCAGAGGATTCTAAAGAATAATACCTTGCTCCAAAAAACCCGATATAGCCATGAACTGCTGCACTTAATAATTTAAATGCGTTACTTCTTGCTTTTGTTACCGGATTTGAATCTTCCTTATACTCTTTTTTACAGGCCTTCCTTTTTTCAACTAGTTTTTTAAACATATCTGGTAAAAATCCTAATTCTTTTGAAAAATAAAATCTAGATTTTTTTCCATTTAACTCTAATTCTGGAGATTCGTACGAATTTTTTTCTGGTTTTTCTAACAATGTTGCTTTTGAAATATTGAACGAAACAATAATGCTAGTGTGCATACTCGAAAAATCAAATAATGCAATATCTTCATAAAGTCCTGCTTTTGGTTCTAGTACAAAAGCCCCTTCTACTTTTTTTCTATTCCTTCTGCTGGAAATTTCATCGTGCAACGGTCTTTTATCTGTAATTTCATCATAAGAATCAAGTCTATGCAAAATATAATTTTCAAGAAGTTGAGACATTGAATCTCTTGTTACTTCAAATAATGGTTCTTGTATAATTTTACAAAATTCCTGCATATCTGGCCAAAATTTCTTTGACAGATTATATGTTAACAAGGAATCTTGAAGATTATATTCAAAGTAATCTTCCCATTCATCTTCTTTTATTTTATTTGATCTTTTTGTTCTATCAAAATCTTTTTTACCTTCTCCTAAAATTTCTAATGCAACTTCATTCAATCCAAGAGTTTCTGATTGCAAATATTGAGAATAGACTGTTTCAATAAATCTGAATAAATCTATGTGTACGATTCCTGAAATTCTTCCAGATGGAACTCTCCCTTTAATAAATGTTGGCTGACTATTGTCCAACCCTAATGAAAGTTTAATTTTATTTTTTTCTGCTCTCTCTCTAAGATATGGGAGGTCAAAACCATCTGAAAAATAACCAACAAGCATATCTGGATTTAATTTTTTAACATGATTTACGAATTTCTTCAACATATCTTCTTCATCTCTACATAATTCCACATAATCTTTTTTAGATGATGTTTTTTTCCAAGTTAATACTTTCTTAAAATTTTTAGAAACCAGAGAAATCATAGTAATTTCACCTTTTCCAATTTCTAGTTCATCTGCTTCAATATCATAAGCAACAATTTTTGGAGAAAATTCTTCACTTTCTTTAATAGGAGATATTTTTTGAGCAAATAAACAAGAATCCACTTCCAAAACCCTTGCAAGAGAACCAAATTCAAAATCTAAATCAACAGTTCTTCCAGTTATTTTATATTGATAAAGAGGCAACAATTTTTTATCAATGATATATCTTGTAATTAAGGGGATATCGTATTCTCTTCTTGCTTCTATTTCTGGAAAATCTAGTTTATCTGCAACTGGGTGTGCATCCTTATAATTTGTTATAAAAATTTTTATAGCTTTTACTTTTTTGCCTAAAAAATGTTTTTCACAGATCTCTGTTTTTTTTATTTCTGTTGTTCTGTTTTGCGATTCTATTTTAATATCTTCGATATCTTTTTGAATTTCTTTTATCCTTTTTTCAGAAGTTCCTTTCTTAAATATCGCCCAGAAATATGGTTCAAATTTATCTATAATGCAAATTCTTTTTCCCTCAGAATTTCTACCAATTATTTTAACATAGTTTTCTTCCCGCCAATCAAAATAGTCATAATCTAATGGAATAAAAGTAGTTTCTAATACCTCTTTTTCTGCTTCTTTTTTCATATTCATTACAAAACTTTGAAGTTTTTAAGTTTTAGTAGAGAGCAAATTATTTAAATTTCCAAAACCTTAAACAAGTATGGGTTTACAGATAGGGGAAATCGTTCCTAAGGAAGAGATTACTATAGATTTTCTTAAGGATAAGATAATTGTCGTTGATGGGTTTAATGCAATTTATCAATTTTTATCCAATATAAGGCAGCCAGATGGGACTCCTTTAATGGATAGCAAGAAAAGAATAACCAGTCATTTATCTGGGTTATTTTATCGGACAACTAATTTAATGTCCCGTGGGGTAAAATTTGTTTATGTTTTTGATGGTAAAAAAAGTGAATTAAAACAAAAAACTATTGAAATGCGCGAAAAAAGAAAAGATGAAGCAAGAGAAAAATACGAGACTGCAAAAGAGGAAGGCAAAGAAGAAGAAATGTACAAATATTCAAGACAGAACATAAGATTAAATGAAGAAATGATTGAAGAAAGCAAAGAATTACTCCAAAATCTTGGTATTCCCGTAATTCAAGCGCCAGAAGAAGGAGAAGCTCAGGCATCTTATATGGCAAAACATGATGCGAGAATATATGCTGTTGCAAGCCAAGATTATGATTCTTTATTATTTGGGGCTCCGAGATTAATACAAAACCTTACTTTAGCAAAAAAAAGAACTCTTGCCTC
>DAKN01000023.1 GCA_002499185.1 Candidatus Pacearchaeota archaeon UBA284
TTTTTTGAAATATGCTTTTATTTCTAAAGAAATTTTTTCTACCTCTAGTCTTTGAACATAAACCTCTCTAGCTGTTGGGAGATTTGTGAAGTGTGTTCCATAAAATACACTATATTTGTGTTCTTTTCCATCAAAATCTTCTGGAGATTCAGACAGGTCAATTGCTGTTATGGGCATGGAAGGATCTTCTTTTACCACTTTTTCTAATGCTTTTCTTAAATTTTCCGATTTTTGATTTTCCAATGTTTCCATTTTGATTTTAATATTTTTTATAGAAAAACTAGCTTTTTAAATATTTTGAAAACCGAATAACTATTTCTTACCCTTTTTTGTTTTTTTCAAGCCGAGTTTTTTTGCTATAGCATCGACATTTTTTTCTAAATCTTTTAAAGTCCCATTATTATCCGTTTTAATCTGGGCCATCTTTACTGTTTTATAAAATTGCAATGCGGCATTATCAATTGCTTCTTCATGCAAAAATTGTTCAAATGTTCTTGAAAATCCTTTTCTTGCTCTTTTCTTTTGTCTTAAAAATCTGGTTTCTGGTTTAGCATCAATTAAAATAATTCTTGCTTTTAATCTCCTCTTTGCTTCAAGAACATCTATCGGAGTTCTCAAGCCATCAACGACAACATTTTCCCATTTATTCTCGCGAATTTTATGGGAAACAGAATTAATAATATAATCATCACCATGTTCTCTTCTTAATTCTGCTTGAACCCTTAATAAAACATATCTGTCAACAACCTTTATTCCCCTTTTTTCAGCTTCTGCCCTTAGGAAATTAGATGTTACTATTTTCTTAAAACCATATTTTTCTTCAAATATTTCAGCAACTTTATCTTTTCCCGAAGCAATAGGGCCAATTACACCAATTATCATTTAAACAACCTCTTTTTATTCTAGTTATATTACTCGATTTGGATTTAAAAATATTCCCGATATTGACAAAAAGATTTATAAAGCACATTTTGAATATTTTAATACGTTAAAATATAGATATTATCATCGAAAATGGGAATGTTAGGTGCAAAAAAATTATCAAAGAAAAGAAGGAAATTTAGATGGAGCTCTTTTAAATATAAAAAAGCATCCTTAAATCTGAAAGAAAAATCAGATCCATTAGAGGGAGCAAGTCAAGCAAAGGGAATTGTTTTAGAAAAAGTCCAATTAGAAGCAAAGCAGCCAAATTCTGCAATGAGAAAATGTGTTAGGGTTCAGCTTATCAAAAATGGAAAACAAGTTACGGCATTTGTTCCTGGAAATTTAGCTTCTAAATTCATAGACGAACATGACGAAGTAATAATAGAATGTATTGGCGGAAAACAGGGAAGAGCTAAAGGAGATATTCCTTGTGTTAGATTTCAAGTAATCAAAGTTAATGATCAACCACTAAGAATGCTTGTTAAGGGCAAAATAGAAAAGGGTAGAAGATAAATAAAATAAAAAATAAAAATGAAAATATTTGGTTTATTTGATACAGAAGGATTGAAAGTAAGCGATAAGGGCTTAGAAAAATATATTTCTTTTGAGCCAAAATTAATGGTTAAATCCCGCGGAAGAAACAGAGGAAAATTTGCGAGAGCAAAAACAAGTATCATTGAAAGAGTAATCAATGAATTATCTGTTCCTGGACACAGAGGAAAAAAACACAAGATTATGACAAGGGTTTCTGGAAAATATACTCAACAAACAAAAGTAGTAATTGAAACATTTAATTTAATTATAACAAGAACAAAAGAAAATCCAATCCAAGTATTGATAAGAGCCATAGAAAATGGCGCCCCAAGAGATGAGGTAACTGCAATTGAATATGGTGGTGCAAGGTATCCACAAGCAGTTGATTGTGCTCCATCAAGAAGAATAAGTTTGGCATTAAGGAATATGATTCACGGAGCACAAGATAAATCATTCAATAAAAAAGTTAAATTATCAGAAGCCTTAGCAAATGAAATAATTGCAGCATCAAACAATTCTAATGAAAGTGTTGCTGTAACAAAAAGAATTGAAACAGAAAAACAGGCTGATTCTGCTAGATAAAAATACGAAAGTAAAATGGCAAAAGAAACAAGAATAGAAAAATTTAGCCGGTTAATATCTCAGCAAAAAAATATTAGAAATATTTGTACAAGCGCACATATTCATCACGGCAAAACTGCAATGACTGATAATCTAATGGCTGCAGCAGGAATGATGTCTTCAAGATACGCCGGTGATTTGGAAAAAGGTATGATGACTTGGCAGCATGAAGATGAACAGCAAAGATATATGACTGTTGATGCAGCTAATGTTTCTATGGTCCACGAATTTGATGGGCAAGAATTTTTAATTAATCTTATTGATACACCGGGACATGTAGATTTCTCTGGAAATGTTACAAGAGCGATGAGGGCTGTTGATGGAACAATTGTTTTAGTTTGCGCAAGCGAAGGAATAATGCCACAAACAGAAACAGTTGTAAGACAGGCACTGAGAGAAAGAGTAAAGCCAGTTTTATTTATCAATAAATTTGACAGATTAATTAAAGAAGTAAAATTATCGCCAGAAGCAATGCAGGAAAGAATAATTAAGATTATAGCAAATTTTAATAAATTAATTGAAAAATATGCTGAACCAGAATATAAGGAAAAATGGAAGGTTAATATTACTGACGGAAGTGTAGCTTTCGGCTCAGCAAGAGATAATTGGGCATTGTCCTTGCCATTCATGAAAAAGAAAAATGTTGCATTCAAAGATATTGCAAAAATTTATGATTTAAGTGAAGAAGAAAGAACAGATTGGGTATGGAAAAATGCCGCACTTTATGAAGTTATTTTAGATATGGCAATTAAACATTTGCCAAATCCATTAGATGCACAGAAATATAGAATTCCAAAAATTTGGCATGGTGAAACAGAAACAGAACTCGGAACAGATTTAACAACATGCAATCCTAATGGAAAAATTGCCTTTGTTATTACAAGAATCATCGTTGATCCTAAAACAGGAAAAGAATTAAGTGTTGGAAGATTATTTTCAGGAACAGTTTATCCAGGAATGGAAGTTTATCTTAATAATATAAAACAAAGACAGAAAATTCAGCAAGTTTATATTTACGATGGAATCAAAACAGAATCAATGGAAAAAATTCCAGCAGGAAATGTTCTTGCAGTAGGTGGAATCAGCGCAGACGCATCAGAAACATTAACATCTGAACCAGAACAGGCATTTGAAGAAATTACACATATTTTTGAGCCAGTTGTTACAGAAGCGGTTGAAGCTAAAAAACCATCTGACCTGCCAAAATTGATAAGTGTATTAAAACAAGTTGGAAAAGAGGATCCAAGTATTAAAGTCCAGATTAATGAAGAAACAGGACAGCACCTTTTATCTGGAATGGGTGAACTGCATTTGGAAATAGTCACGAACAGAATTAAGACAGAAAAAGGTGTAGAAATTAATACAAGTCCGCCGATTGTAGTATATAGAGAAACAGTAACAAAAGCATCAGGAGAATTTGAAGGACGTTCTCCAAACAAGCATAATGTTTTCATGATGACAGTTGAGCCATTAGAGGACAATGTTTATCAGGCAATTAAAGGAGGAGATATTGGCGAAGGAAGAATAAAAAAGAAAGACGAGATTTTGTGGAAGAAACTTTCTGCTTTGGGTTATAGCAATGATGAAGCAAGACAAGTAAAACAAATTTACAAAGGATGTATGTTATTAGAAACAACTCGTGGAATTGTTCATCTTGGAGAAGTAATAGAATTAATAATGGATGCTTTTGAACAGGTTATAGATCAAGGACCATTAGCAAGAGAACCTTGTACAAAATTAAAAATCACATTAACAGATACAAAATTACATGAAGATGCTATTCATCGTGGCCCTGCTCAAGTAATTCCTGCTGTAAGAGATGCAATAAAATCAGCAATGTTTGATGCAAGAGCCTCAATGTTTGAACCAATTCAAATATTAAAATTCGAAGGTCCTATGAATTTTATGTCCCAAATGAGTTCAATCATTCAAAGCAAGAGGGGACAAGTTATGAATGTAGAACAAGAAAACGATTTAGTTTATATCGAGGGAAAAATGCCAGTTAGTGAAATGTTTGGATTGAGTAATGATTTAAGAAGTGCAACAGAGGGTAGAGCAACATTCTTCTTGCTTGATCAGATGTTCGAGCCTGTTCCAAGAGATATTCAAGATAAAATAATCAAACAAATTAGACAAAGAAAAGGTTTGGCAGACACGCAGATTTAATCATAGGTTTAATTTTCTAGAAGTTATTTAGGAGATATTTATAAAAAATTATCTTTCAGCAATTCAATGCTTGTAAGTTACACATCTTGCTGCAGAATCCAGTATCTTTGTCACAGACCTTGGTATATAGTGGATCTGTAGATGTTTTTGGATATTGGCATGTTCCTGTGATGAATGTTCCAACTGATGGAGATGGTGCAATATTTTCTTTGTAACATACACAATTTGATTTGTCATATATATTACAATTAGTACACGCAATATCTCTGCACACAATCATATCTGTGTAATGTGCTGAATAAAATCTATCTGTGAAATTATAATGTGTCGAATTATGGGAATATATTAAAATATTTTTTAGATATGTGTTGACATATCCAATTTTATAATTATCCATATTTGTCAAGGAAGGAATGTTGTAAAGATTTTTTATCATCGTTGCTTCATCAGTTGTTATATCTCTTCCAGCACCAGCCTTCATTAAATGAGTTAAATCATCTGAATGAGACCATAATCCTATTCCATGTCCTAGTTCATGAGCAAATATCTTATATGTTGAAGAGCCAAGATTTGTTCTTATGCAAATATTAACATTTGTAATATCTCCTTGTGGAGAAGAATTTATTGGATATGTTTCTCCCATTCCGCCATTAGGACATGAGGTTGGATAGAAAAAATTAATTCCTTTGTCTGACAATGAAATTGGTGTAGTGCTTTCAATAAACATTGTTCCGGGTTTTCCTGCCGCATTTGACCAATTATTTAGGGCAGCGGTTAAATTTTCAACATACATTGATGGTGCTCCGGATCTGTTATAATAAACTTTTATTGGCAAATCTTTCCATGTTGTCAATATTCCAGATGCCTTTGACATTTTTCCAACATATTCTGTGTATATTATATCATTTTCAGATAATCCTGCAACATCTTTATCGCGAGAATTTATTTTTTCATTTGAAATTAAAGTATTATATACCAAGTCAGTATCTTTTTGAGAAACAAAAATAGTTTTTATTTCCGGATTAAAGGTATTGGTCATAAATTTCATAAAGTATAATCCGTCTTCTCCTAAAACAGTTGTATTAAATCGAATAGGCAAAGTAATATTTTTTTCAATATTTGAATTGATTGTTAATTGTTGTGACCATTTGTAATATCCTGCCTTAGTAACCATAAAATAATTTTTTAATGATTGTACAACAAGAGTATAAATTCCATTTGAATTAGATTGCGTTCTTTCAAGGCCAAAAGAAATATCGGCTGTTGTTCCAATAGGTCCGTTGGAGTTTCCATCTTTTATAATTCCAGAAAGGACATATTGATTTAAGCTAATAACATCAATTGTGAAGGGCGTGTCTTTTATCTGTGAATTATATTCTACTCTTATATTTGTATTCTTTGTTCCGCTAGAAGTATAAATCCATTTAGGATTCAATACGATTAATTGGCCAGGATTTAAATTAATATTTGAATAAACAATATCTGAAACACCATCGCCCGGTTGAACTCTTACATTTATTGTAACAGCATCAACATTATTNNATTATTATATTTTGAACAGCAATATTTGCAATATCTGCTTTTGGCTGTTCGATAATTATGGGTTCAATCGGTTCTATTATTTCCTTTTCAATTGCTATCTTTGTTAAAGCTAAACTTGAAGTGATAGTAATCAAAAAGACAAATGCAAAAATTATAGTTAATATTATTTTTTTCATTTTAATTAATAATTATTTTTACATTTCCGGGTTTATTTGTTTTTTGATCAATTCCCCTTAAGAAATATATTCCTCGGCTGAAATTATTACAATTAAATAAAGAATTTGAATGATATTCTCCTTTATCATTTGCAGAACTAGAATAAACCCTTTGTCCTAAGATATTTTCTATTGTAAAAGAGCTATTTGGTTTTAATCCTATAACATTTAATATTGAATTTTTTTTAACAGGATTTGGATAATGTTTTATAGGGGATTTTGGTTTTTGTTGTTCTGTTTGTTCTCCATTAACACCATTAGCTGAACCTAAATCATTAATATACCAAAAATTTTCAAGATGTTCATGAATTTCTTGGATTGTTTGAAAAGCAGAAGTATCTATTTTTGAAACAGTTATTCCTTCTTCATAAGCTCCAGAAGAATCAGTTGCCATATCAAAAGTGACAGCTAAATTATTATAATTAACAAAAACTCTTCCACATCCTCCAGACAAAGTATCTCCAGATCTTGCTAACGCATATGCTATTCTTTGATTTGTTCCATCCCAAAAATTCCCTTCATGAAGATAATTATTGCCGACATGTCGTGAATATACTGAATCGGCAACATTTTTTGCTTGTTGTAAGCTTATTGCATTCGCTGTTTTTGGTGCAGTCAATGCTAAAAATGTTGTTGCTAAAATTGTAAATAATCCCTTAGCTTTCATATATAAAAAAAAGATATTCGGTTTAAAAGCCTTTGGATTAAGAATATTAATAATAAAATGAGCCCGAGGGGATTCGAACCCCTGACACCCGGATTAAGAGTCCGGTGCTCTACCGAACTGAGCTACGAGCCCATAAATTAATTTAATGAATTTCATTTATAAACATTTAGAAAATTTTGAATTTTATAACTTAGTTTTTCCATAAGAAATTAACCCTATTTGTTGCAATAATCTTTTTATAGTTAAAAGAATGAAATTAAATTACAATGGCATACAAGGTAGTTTATGATATCAATTGCGGATTATCTCACGGATTTGGTTTGAAAGAACCGCACCATTATGTTAAAGAAGAAGAGATTTCTGCAGAAGATGATAGAAGCGCATTGCATCGAGCAGCCATTAATGCAATAAAACATAGTAGAGATCATTTAAGTAGTCCAGTGGATGATTTTACAACAGTTATTCTTGCTGATCTTTATGGTCCAGAAGGGAAAATAAATATCCGGAAATTTCTAAATGAAATGGGTTACGATGGTATTGGTATTAATGGCCAAAAATATTTTGAATGGAATGAACAAAATCAATTGGTTACAAAATGCCATATGTTAGAACATTTGCTTCTTTTAGGAGCAGAATCTAAAAGTAAAGATGAAATACAACAAACTGAAGATACATAAATAGTTAATTCTGATTAATTATATTCGCGCCAGCTGTGATTGCATTTTACGCATTTAAAGAAGCGCGTTTCTGCTTCGTCGCCAGCTCTTGTCTGCGAACTGTAAAAATATGCTTTGTTATGTCCACATTTCGGACAAGTTTCTGTTTCAATAGGCCATACACTAGAATCTTTTTCATGCAATACACCTATTTTTTTCTTGCTTTCAACTTTTTCAGAACTAATCAATTTGATTTTTTCTTTTGAAACATAAGAACACTTAGGACACGCAAATCTTTTTGTTTTCTGTATTAAAATTGATCCACACCTTGGACAAAATTCCATTTTTCTTTTTTTATCTGTATTTAGTTATATTTTGGGTTTAAAAAGATTTCTGAGTATGTTATTTTATGGGGGAGGGCCATAATTATTAATAGATTAGGGCAAATATTTAAAATTTATTAGATTGTTGATAAGAATTATTCTCATAAGAAATTTAAATAAAGCTCAATATTATTGCTATTAACACAAAAAGCAATACGAAAAAGATTGCTCTTTTCCTAGATATTTTAAATGTTTTTTTAGATATAAATTTTGTTATCTTGAATAATAAATCTGTATTGAAAAGCCATAGCAATCCTATAACGCTGAAAGAAATATAGGCAAAAACCGCAGGAAGAGCGGTTTTTCCAACTATTAATCCTCCAAGAATAACATCTGCAAGTGCTCCAAGATTTGTTCCAATTATGTAGGGAATTACTTTTTTCAGATTAATAATTCTAGAAACTACAAGGGGTATAAGCAAGGTTATAGTTATGCTTGTGGAGGTTAAGATAAGAGCTATGAAAAAACCAACAAAAAAAGATAAATGTTTTTTCTTCATATACTTGTTTATCTTTTTTCTAAGATTTTCTTCACCCAAAAAATTAATCATAAATCTTGTTATATTTTTTAAGCTAAAAATTAAAAGAATAATTCCAAAAATAACAAGAAGATACACAGGCAATAAAATTTCTATTAATTGTATAATTGGAATAGTGATATTACTGATAAATGCAAGTCTAAAAGGAACACCAAGCGTTATAAAATAATTTCCTGTTTTTGAGAAAAAAGAAAAGAAATATTCTATGAAAAACATGATTATTGCTATCGGCACTGCATATACTATATTTGCTAATCCTATTTCAAAACCATGCCTAAAATCTCTTCTTTTTGCAGAAACTAGCAATGATGTAAAAAGAGCAGTTATTGTTGTCCCTATTCTTGTTCCAATAACCATAAAAATTAGAACAATTGGACCTATGATTCCAGCATAATTCATTGCTGCAAGGGCAGATGTAGCGGCTGCGCTTGATTGCATGATTAATGTGAGAAGCCATCCAATACCAAGAGCGTTTAATTCATTTATGTTATTTAATGTAAATGTTATGAACTCAGGACCAATTTCACTAAAAGAATATTTTATTATCTGCAATGAAAGTAAAAAGAGATACAGAAATAATAAAAAACCAAAAGAATAAAACACCCTCTTTTTCCAATCAGGATTTTCCATCATATATTAAAAAATTATGGCTATAAAAAAGTATCTTTGATTTTTCGAACATCAATTAACTAGTTAAATTTTCCATATAGAAAAAGTTTAAACCACCCAAGTTTTGGAACTCTTAAAGCCGCCTTTCCAATTACTTGTTCTTTGAAGACCATGCCCTCATAATAATTCTGTCCGTCATTATGGTCTCCTTTAGTTGAATAATAATGTTCTGTTTTTCCAATTATTCTATGAATTATCGGTGTTGGTTGTTTTGGAACAGAAAAGATGATTATATCTCCAATTTCATAATCTTGGTTTTTATTTCCCTTAACAACAACAATATCCCCCATATCCAATCCGTTGTTAAAATCCCATGAATAAACTGTTTCTTTTGAAATATTTTTATCTAGATACCAACCACCATGTAAACCAAACCATGCATCAAAATTTCCTTGATGTTCCATGCTTCCAGATTCAATTATCACAAAAGGCAAAGAAGTTCCAAGCATTAATCCAAATAATGGGAAAATAACAAATTTCACAAGTAAGAATATAAGGATAAAATCAATTATCCAGCTTAGAATGCTGTTGCTATTCCAAAGAAAATCCCAGATTTTCTTGAAGGCATTATCTTCTTTTTTCTTAATCTTAATTTTCTTCATCATCTAAAAATATAAGAAAATTAGATATTAAAAGGTTATCTTTCTTTAGTTAATTCAACATCTTAATATCAAATCTTAAATGATATTTTCTTGGGCCGATATCGCGGATTTTTTTTATCCCGAGAATTTTATATTTCTTCTTAGATTTTTTTGCTTCATTCTCGATTTTTTTATATCCCTCTTCAATTTCATCAGTAAATAAAAAATCATAAAAATGAATAATACTATTTTTTTTAGCAACAATAAATGCTTCTTTTAAAAAAGAATCTTTTAATTGCGGTCTTGCCATAATTATTCTGTCAAATAAGACATTTTTTTGTTTGAATTTAGGACAAATTCTTTTTACATCTCCCTGTATTACCTCAATATTTTTTATTTTGTTTAATTTGACATTATCGAGTGCATATTTTGTAGCTTCTTTGCTTAATTCAACACAATAAATCTTCTTCGCTTTGCTTTTTTTTCCAAGAACTAAACCATAAGGAGCAATTCCGGAAAACATAACTAAAATATTCTCATGGTTTTTTACTTGTTTTGCAATGTCCAATCTGTCATGAGATAATCTTGGGGAAAAATAACAGGTTTTAACATTTAATTTCATTAAACAACTGCTTTCTTTGTAAATTGTTTCAGCCTTATTTATTCCATAAATAAATTTAACATCATGTTTTCTCAATCTTCCACGAAATTTTCCTCTCGCGTAAACTGTTTTAACATTTTTGTTCTTTTTTATTATCTCGAGAGCCATTTTTTTGCTTTTCTTTTCCATTCCCTTTGGAATTTGCAATATTGCAATATCTCCAATAATATCGAATGAATGAACCGAGAGATTATCAATATTTACCATGTTTTTATCATCTCCTGGTAAGAATCTTTTTCTTTTTGAGTTAAATGATCTTTTCCTAATTTTGCACGATTTCCCTTTATCAGGTATTTTACAAAACCATTCCACTCATTTCCCCAATAAAGATGTTTAAGGGGTTTTGTAGAAACTCTTTTAGATTTTCCTTCTTCAAAACTAGCATTTCCAAAATTTTTCTGATAATTAAACTCTTCATTTGAATATGCTCTTGCAAAGAAAAAACCATTTCTGAAATGAACATCTACATAAATAGTATTTTTCTCTAAATTTTCTGGAGCATTTATTCCAAAAGATATTTTTCTTAAATCTTTCATTATAAAAAGAGTTCTTTAGGATTTTTAAACAATACGGCTACAAAAAATTAACTTCAAGAGGCAACGAATAATAAGTTGGAAGTTCTTCAACTAATGCAGGTTTTAATTTTAAAGATTTAATTTGTTCAGAGAATTTTTCTAGAACCTTTCTTGAAGTAATAAACCTAAGATTTACACCATCGATAATAATTTCTTTTTCATCAATTCCAAATTTAACGAGCTTTTTTTTATTTTTTATAATTTCCTGCATCAATTTTTTCTTTTTTTTGTTGCAGATATTCTCTATTTTATTTTCATAACCAAAACTAGGATAAAAATTATTTAAATAAATGATATTTCTATCTAAATCGCCATATTTTGTTATTTTGTCAAATTTTGTTTTTGCATGCTTTGCTCTTATTATCAATCTTTGCTTATATTGAAAAATGTTTTTTGTTCTTGCCGAACAAAAATGAATCAATAACTCCGGATAATTTTTAGCACAATATTTTAAAATTTTCAATGCACTTTTTTTGCTTCCTTTTATTACATAACCAGTAGGATCTTTCTTATCTATTTTTAAATTAAATTTTTCAAATAACCGTAAATTAATGTCACTTACTTCTAATTCATTTAAATTAACAAACGAAATATGCCCCCTTATTTTATTTATTATATCCAATATCTTTTTTTCCATTCTTGGAATAACCGGAATTTCTATTCCCACACCCCATTTTAATCCAGAAGCAATTTTTATTATATTCATCTCTTTTTCTAAAGGTTTATTTGCTAAAATTGTTGGATGAAATCTGACTTCATCAACACCTGCTTTTTGTAGTTGCCTTAGGTTTTTTCCATTTGCTGTTTCGGGAATAAGATAAATATGGGTATGAAATGATTTGCCAAAATTTTTTTTAAATTTTTTAATAAATCTTATTGTTCTTTGCAAACTAAGTAATGGATCTCCCCCAGTAATGCCCATTCCTTCAGAACCACAAATTTTGGCTTCTTCAATCGCTTCTTTTATTGCAAGATTCAAATTTTTTGATAATTTTCTTTCATTTGCCCAGGCAATATCTTTATTTTTTCTTTTCTCACTCAATGGACAATAAAAACAATTTCTTGAACATAATCCAGAAATAAATAAAACGAGTTTTTTTCCATGTACACAATATTTACATCCCTTACTAATGTCATTTAAACAATAGGAATCATATTTTGTTTTTTGAATCATCAATAGAAAAGAATTAATTAATTTTTAAATCTATTTTATGAAATATTTTATGGCATCATTGATTGTGCCCACTTCTTTTACCTCAATATTTGCTTCTTCACTTATATTACTTTTTCTTGGAATTTGTTCTGTAGTGCATATTTCAAATCCATTTATTGTATCGCAATGCCTTTGACTTTCATAAATTACCTCTCTGCTTTGAAGCAATGGAACAAGTAATAATTTTGCTCCAAATTCTTTTGCAGCAATTGCCTTTGACAAAACACCCTGGACAGGACCTATGCTTCCATCATGATTAACACTTCCAGTTATTATGACATCATCACTTATTTTTTTGTTTTCTAATGCAGCAATAGTTGCAATCGTCAGAGCTGCTCCGGCACTTTCCCCACCAATTAAAGAAGCATTTGCACTAATGGTATAAATTAAATCAACATTGCTGGTATTTATTTGAGAAATTTTTTCAGCAATTCCTTTTGCTTTTCTTATACTCTGTTGGGTATCTTCCCAAAATAAAAGGCTGTTAATATCAACCAAGGTTCTTCCAGTACCAGACATTGCTTCTACCTTTAAGGTAGTTATATATCCGGAACCATTATTATCTACGGCTGGAAGATACATTATAATCGTGCTTGGCTCTGAAAAATTCTTTAAGATAAGCAAATCCTTATTTTCTACTACTTCCTCTTTTATATCTGCGCGATTTATTAAGGTATATGTTGTTAATGCTGCTAAAATTAAGATAACTGAAAGTAAGATAAATATCGTTTTATTAACGCTTTTTCTTTTGATTGCTTTTTGCCTCTTTTTTGATATCATTCTAAATAATGAGCCCGCTGTGACTCGAACACAGGACCCCTGCCTAACTGATGGTTATCTACCTTAATGAAAAGGTGACGCCCTAGAAAGTTTTGCTTTCGGGGGGTATTTAAGGGAAACCTTGGTTTCCATACACTATCAGAGCAGTGCTCTAACCAACTGAGCTACGGGCTCTTAATACTACCGAGATAAAAATCATTTATAAAGTTTTTTAAATAAGAAAATCTAATAAATTATTAAGGGAGGAAAAATAAAAATGAATAAAATTTTTGCATTTTTTTGTCTTTTGACATTATCTGTTTTTTTTATTTCAGGATGTGCTCCAACAACGAATCCAACAACAAATCCAATAACCGGATCAACAGAGTGGTGTAAACCCGGAACTCAATGGTCTTGGACTGGAACAACAGATTCAGGGCAAGCAGCGGCTTCGTGGATTATGAAAGGATTAGTTCCATTCAAAGGAGACACCTATTGTCACGTAACTGTTACTTCAACAAGTACAGAAGAGGATTATGTGATTGAATATTATTTCAAGGAAACAAATGGAGAAACAACAGATGTTTGGATGATAATGAAAGACAAAACAGGAACTGTATTGAACGAAGTCCACGTAACCGGAACAAGTTAATTTTAATCTTATCTTTTTCTTTTTTCTTTATTTTTTTATTATACTTTAATACAACAATACTTTAAAAATAAGAAATAGACTAATTTAAATGACAGAAAGGGAAGAACCAATTAAAAAATTGGATGAAATCGCAACAGAAGAAATTGAACTAGAAAAAATTGCTAAATTAATATTTTCTAATAAAACAAGAACAACAATTAAAGATTCAAATAAAAAAGATATTTTAGAAAAATTAAGAAAAGGTAAAATAGTCGTTTATTTAAAAAAAGATGGAGATATTGTTGGTTGTAGCACCAGCGGAAATTATTTTTTTAATTTTGACGACTCGGGGAAAATTAAATACCCTTATCCTGAAAGAGTTTTTTTTACAAATTGGATTCCAATAATAGAAGAAGGAGAAATAAAATATTATAAAAGAAGATAAAAGAAAAGATTAAAAGGAATAAAATTTTATTTGATAAATGGCAAACAAAGCAAAAGCAAGTCATATTCTTGTAAAAACAGAAGAACAAGCAAGAGAACTTTTAAGAAAAATCCAGCTCGGAGAAAAATTCGAAAAATTAGCAGAACAACATTCTTTATGTCCATCAAAAAAACGGGGTGGTGATTTGGGAGAATTTGGAAGAGGGATGATGGTTAAGGAATTTGAACAGGCTGTTTTTAACGGTAAGAAAGGACAGGTGGTTTTAGCAAAAACGCAATTTGGCTGGCATGTAATTAGAATAGATGATTTATATGGTTAATTTTGTGATTTTTTCAGGGTTTATAATAAACAAGTTTTGCATGAACATCTTTTTTAAAACCAAAAAGAGAAAAATCAACATTTAAAGTTCCGCCGGTTATTATGGCCTTTCCATTTCCATTAATATAATATTCTACTAAACCTTTTCTTAATTTATATTTTTCATCTATATATTGTACGGTTGAATCTGAATTTTCAAATAAAACACTGTGAACAAAAACAGGATTTTCCCCAGATCTTTTAAAAATGCTATCTAAATCTTCTCGTCTATTTAAGCCGATATATTTTGCAATTATTTCTTTATGATCTCTTTCATCGAATCTTAATTTTTGTGTCAAATTAGAAAAATTTCCTTTTTTTATTCTTGGAATCAGCACTTTTTCTTTAAACTCGAAAGGATTCATTTCCCCGTCTTCTTTTTTAACACGAATTTTTTTATTTTTAACATAATAATCTTCTCCTTTTAGAAAATATTCAGAAAACTTATTTTTTCTTTTAACTTGAAAAATTTCACTAGTATCCCCATTACATGAAGATTTAATAGTTATCTCTGCAAGCGGGATATTAAATAAGAATCTGCTATGAACTTCATATTTTGCTTCATCTGCTTTAAGATTTCCAGATAATGCTAAAAATGCTGCTAATCCAAAAAGAGATTTTTTCATTTATTTTACTCCCCAAATATTCTTTCTAAAAGAACACTATTTTTTTCTTTTAATTTAGAAAGTATTTCCTTATATTCATCAAGAGCAAGAGGTACTTCATTGAACGAATAGTGAGTACCCAAATCAAATCCTTCTAAATAAAATTCTCTAATTATAATATCTACATTATCTGTATTTGTAAAAATTCCATTAAGAAAATCACTAACCCCTAAAAGAAAAGCATATTTTAATTTTATTCTTTCTTCAGAAGATTTTGTTGCCTCTTTTACTTCTCTTTCCAATCTGCTTAAATTTTGGCGAACGTTTTCTTTTATATCTATCATTTTCCCCTTGGCAATACGCCCTCGGAAGGACTCGAACCTTCGACCCCACGATTAACAGTCGCGTGCTCCACCAACTGAGCTACGAGGGCTTAATTGGTAATTATTGGATAGAAAAATAACTTTTAAAGGTTTTGGATATCAATAGAAATATCTGCTTTTATTAAAGAATGTGATTACTTACGATTAGAAATCTTTTTACTTTTCTTCTTTATCGATTTCTTCTTAATTTTTTTCTTTTCTGGATTGAGAAAATCTTCTCTGATTATTTCTTTTAAATGCAATTCTTCATTAATTTTTGCCCTTGATTTTTCTAGATATTTATATACTATTGAATGGGGGGCTCCATGAATAAGCATATCTATTGCAGCGCTGGCAAATTCCACATTTTGACTTGCTCCAATAATACCCACTACATTATCATTTACTACTATTGCGGTTTCTGTTAAATCTTCTATTACTCTTTTGCTTTTTCCTTCTGTTCCAATTATTCTTCCCTTTATTGGACCTATTCTTGATTTTTTTACGAGATTCTTTAAATGAATTGTTTTTAAAATATTTTCTTCATTTTTTAAGAATAGTGCTGTTTCAATGTTAAATCCCATCGATACTGCAATTATCATCTCTAAACACAAATATTCCTTATAAGGATCTTTACCTTCTATTCTTATTTCTCCTTCTTTGCTTGTTTTTATAACTACATCTAGTTCTTTTTCAAGGAATTTTATGTTTATTTGGTTTTTTCCAAGAACTCTAAAAAATTCCTTTCCGTTTAATTGCAATATCTCCATTTTATATCTTGTATGTTTTTATTTAGTTTTAATCTTTTTTATTATTTTTTCTTCATCTATCCGTAAGCCCAGTTTTCTAAAAAATCTTGAAACATTTTTAATGTCTCTTGCAAGCATTTCATCACTCGCATTTGAATTTATTGGTAAACCGTGCGATAAATCAATTATTACTGGTTTTTCATTGTAGTTTAATATATTAAATTCACTCAAATCTGCATGAATTACATTTCCATGATAAAGAATTCTAATATTGTTGATTAATTTATTGAAAAATTCTTTTGGATTTTTTGGAATTGCATATTTTAATAATGGGGCCGGGATTGGCATTTCATTTTTATTTTTTTCTCCTATAAATTCCATAGCAATGACATTTTTATAGATAGCTATCGGTTTAGGTACACTCGCCCTTATTTTACGGGCCCTATGTAAATTTAAAAATTCTCTCCGTGCCCAAATTTCAATTATTGTTTTTCGTGATTTTTTTAATTTGAATCTTGGATCTATTTCAAGATATTTACGCATTTTGAAGAAATCACAGGAAGTTACTCTGTAAATTTTTACAGCAATTCTTTTACCCTTGCTATCAATAGCAGAAAAAACATTGCCTTCCTTACCTAATTTTATTGGGGATTCTAAACCAAGGAGTTTCTTGTGAGTCAATAATTCCCAGACATTATTTATAGTATTATTATCAAAAACATTCTTGTAAACTTTGAATTTTTGTTTTTCATCAATTAAATTTTCCATATATTCTATTGTTCTTTAAGATATTTAAAATTAAGCAATTGTTATTGCAATTAGAATTCATTTATCTCTGTTTTTAAGAAACCCCTGTGTCTAAGCCATTCAACCTGTGCTGGGTTATATTTGAATAAAACATCTCCGCGTTCATCGCCCTGTAATTCCCATGGTTCAATAATCACCACATCGCCCTCTCTTAACCACAAACCACGTTTTAATCTTCCAGGAACCCTGCAATTTCTTGTTTTTCCATCTAAACACCTAACCAACATGTGGTTTGCACCCAATCTTTGTTCTAATATTCCCAAAACCTCTTTCCCTCTCGGTAATCTAACTCTAAATTCTTGTTTTGGTTGTTCCATATTAAAACCTTAGAGATTAGATTTATAAATCTATCTTAGCTATCTTTTTTAATGGAAGAAAAAAAAGCAACTAATTTCGATGATGAATTAAAGATTTATAGTGCAAGACTTGATAAACTTTACAAGGAAATTAAACCCATTCAATCAAGCGTAGAAAGATTTGAAATTCCAAAATGCGAGGGCCATGTAGAAGGAAATAAAACAATTATTTCGAATTTTATACATATAGCATCTATCTTAAGAAGAAAGCCGGATCATTTTGCTAAATTTTTGTTAAGAGAACTTGCTTCACCTGGGCAAATAGAAGGAGACAGATTGATACTTCAAAGAAAACTCAATTCCGTTAGAATTAATGAAAAAATTAAGGCATATGCTCAAGAATTTGTAATATGCCCGCAATGCGGCAAACCAGATACTGAATTAATAAAAGATAAGGACTTTTTATTTTTGCATTGTTTGGCTTGCGGAGCAAAACACTCTGTTAGGGCAAAAATTGTTTAAATAAATATTAATCAAACATCATTTAGTGTTCGCATTTATGTTCATTGGCGAACAAAGAGCTCTAAAGAGTATATTGCTCTGAACAAGAATATAAATCTTAATAACTAGAATTAAAAAAATGTCAGTTTATATCAAAATTT
>DAKN01000007.1:0-2691 GCA_002499185.1 Candidatus Pacearchaeota archaeon UBA284
TAAAAATGGAAAAGAAAATAAAAACACAAGAAAACAAAGTTTTTGAGATGCAGAAAACAGAAGATTCTCACAAATCAGAAGAATCAAATGATAATATTGATGAAATTCTTGAATCAAAAGAAGAAAGAAAAATAGTAACTCCAGGAGAAGTTATTGAAACAGGTTCTGAATTTTTGCCAGGAGAAGGCACAAGAAGAGACGGCAAGGATATTGTTTCAATAAAGTTTGGATTGCTTGACAAAAGTGATAAACTTATCAAAGTAATTCCCTTATCTGGAGCTTATTTTCCGAGAATAGGAAATATAGTCATTGGACAAATTTATGATTTAAATTTTGCAGGATGGTTTGTTGATATTTCAGCACCATATACATCATTTCTTCCAGTAATGGAATATGGAAGATATGTAAATAAAGAAGATTTAAGCGAGACATTTGATTTCGGAGAAATAATCGTCGCAAAAATAAAATCTGTTAAGCCGCGTGGAATTGATTTGACAATGCGCGATCATGGTTTAAGAAAATTAGAAGGAGGAATGCTTATCAAAGTAAATCCAACAAGAGTTCCAAGAATAATAGGAAAAGCAGGAAGTATGGTTAATTTAATAAAGCAGGAAACAGGGACAAATATTGTTGTAGGACAAAATGGCATAATTTGGATAAAAGCAGAAAATGTTGAACAAGAAATATTAGCCAAAAAAGCAATAGAACTTATAACTGAAAAACCATTTATAACAGGTTTAACAGAAGAAGTCAAAGATTTTTTAGAAAAGAATAAAGGCAATCTGAAAATTAAACCACATAGTGTTGCTGAAACATATTAAAAAATAAAAATATTAAAATAAATATAAAAATAAAATTAAAATGACACCAAAAACAATAAAGAGAGAAGATGGAAGAAATTATGATGAATTAAGAGAAATGAAAGCAAAAGTCGGCGTAATTAAAAATGCCGATGGAAGTGCAATGTTTTCATTTGGAAAAACCAAGGCAATAGCTGCAGTTTATGGTCCAAGATTATTATTGCCACAGCATCTTCAAAATCCAGAGAAATGCACATTAAGATGTTATTATGATATGGCCCCATTTTCAGTAACAGAAAGAAAAAGACCTGGCCCAAGCAGAAGAAGTTCTGAAATCTCGTATGTCACAAAAAATTCATTATCTCATGTGATAAAATTAGAGAATGCACCAAACACCGTGATAGATGTTTATATTTTAATCTTGCAAGCAGATGCATCAACAAGATGCGCCGGAATCAATGCAGCAGCATTGGCATTGGCAAATGCAGGCATTCCAATGGATGAAATGGTTTCAGCTGTTTCAATCGGAAAAATCGGAGATGAAGTAGTAGCAGATTTGACAAAAGAAGAAGAAGATTTTACAATAGAAAAAAATGGCAAGATAGAAAAAGCAGCAACAGATATTCCAATGGCTGTGTTATCAAAGAGCAAAAAAATAAGTTTATTGCAACTTGATGGAAAAATAAAGAAAGAAGATTTAAAGGAAGCAATAGAGCTTGCAAAAAAAGTTACTGATAAAATACATAAAATACAAATAGAAGCACTTAAACAAATAAAATAAAATTAAAATGGAAACATCAATATTAACAAAAAAAAGAATAGAAGAATTGCTTGAAAAAGGTAAAAGACTAGACAACAGAGCTTTTAATGAATTCAGGCAATTGGAAATAGAATATGATATTTCAAATAAGGCTGAAGGAAGCACATTAGTAAAACTTGGCGACACTCAAATAATCGCTGGAGTTAAAATGGATTTAATGGAACCATTTAGAGATTCCCCTAACGAGGGTGTTTTGATGGTTAATGCAGAATTATCTCCTATAGCTTCTGAAAGATTTGAAATGGGTCCACCACAAATAAATTCAATCGAATTAGCAAGAATAATTGATAGAGGAATAAGAGAGAGTCATTGCATAGACATGAAAAAATTATGTGTTAAAGAAGGAGAAAAAGTCTGGGCAATAATGGTTGATTTATATATTTTAAATGCAGATGGAAATCTTCTCGATGCAGGAAACATTGCCGCTGTAAGCGCATTACAAACAGCTGTTTTTCCAAAAATAAACGAGGAAAACAAGGTTTTATTCGGAGAATTTACAAAAGAAAACCTTCCAATAAGTTCGTTGCCTATAACAATCACATCCTATAAAATAGATTCAAGATTCTTGATGGATCCAACTCAAGAGGAAGAAGATTGCGCAAAAGCAAGACTTTCAACAAACTTTGTTTTTGATGATAAAGAAACATATATTCATGCAATGCAAAAAGGCGGAGAAGAACCTTTTTCAGAAAATGAAATATTGGAAATAATCGACGAATCAATGAAACAAGGACAAAAAATTTATAACCTTGTCAAAGCATCTATTGATAAGCACAATAAAAGTAAATAATAAATCAAAATTTAAAAAATGCATTCAACAGAAAAATATACAAAATATGAAATAGCAAGAATCATAGGAGCAAGAGCATTGCAAATTAGTTATAATGCGCCAATATTAATTAAATTGACAAAAGATGAACTTATTTCTTTAAATTATGATGCGGTTAAAATAGCAGAACTTGAATTTAACAAAGATGTTCTTCCAATAAGTGTTAGAAGACCTATTCCAAAAAAAGTGGAAGCCAGGGGAAAGAAAATGAAAGAAATTCTAAAAGAAGAGGAAGAAAGAAG
>DAKN01000007.1:2738-4516 GCA_002499185.1 Candidatus Pacearchaeota archaeon UBA284
GATGAAATTGAGAGAGAAGAGCCAGAATTGGAAGCAGAAGAAATGTGATTAATTATGGTGCTATTGATTCTAAAAATGCGATTATGAAATGTCCGAGTATTTCCTATAATTTTATTAAAAAATATTAAGAGATAAACAACTATCTTTATGAATTAGCAGTCCCAGAATTAAAATTAGAAGGAGAATAGTAAGCGACTTGAATTAATTAATTTGGCAGTTTTATATAAAATTAATTAAGAACATATCCTAGGGATTTTAACTCATTTGCAAGTATCCTTGGTACGCTCATCTTAGCAGGCTGCATTCTAACAGATACCTCTACTCGATATGCGTAATCTGAACGAGGATGCCCAAAACCTTTGTAAGAAAGAAGAGTTTTCTCGTTTGTTGAGATATTGCATACTACTCCGTTCGCCATTAAAATCGCAGAGTTTATAGACCTAGTTATGTCGCGATCACAGGAAACAGAATTTCTTTCCAACCAATTTTCAAAAGTGTCTTTTTTTGTGCTTACGCCTTTTCCTTTATACTTTATGCTGTCTTCTGTAGGCACTTCTCTTTGAACATAGACCGGAGAAAGATATTTTACAACATTGACTAATGGTTTTTTTTGACTGCTCATTTTATTTCCTTGTCTTTTATTTTAATAATTTTTTAATCTTTTAAAGCATTATTGCGATTAAAAATAACCATTAAAGATATTTTATCTATAAAATTAAAACCAATCAACCTAACAATATAGTGATGAGGCAAGTTTTTTATACCCAAAATAATTCTTATTTAAATGAGAGTAAAAAATATCTTGGCAAAGAAGATATTAAATTCGAGAAAAGAGGCAACAATCTCTGTAATTGTCGAAACAGAAAATAAAAAGAAGGTTGATGCAAGCGCGCCAAGCGGAAAATCAAAAGGGGAATTAGAAGTAAAGGATTTTTCAGATAAAGGGCTCGCGTATTCAATCGAGTTTGTTAATGTTCTTGGAAAAAAAATAATCGATGAAAAAATGTCTTTTGAGAAATTTGATGATCTTAATCGGGTCGAAAGAATAATAAGAGAATACGACCCAAGCCACGATTTTAATCTTGTTGGGGGAAATGCGGTGTATGCATTAGAAGCAGCATTATTGAAAGCACTTGCTGCAGATTATAATACTGAAGTATGGAAGTTTCTTTCAAATACAAACAAGCCAACAGCACCGATGCCTTTAGGAAATGCGATTGGTGGTGGCATGCATGTAAAACTGAAAGAAAAACTGGATTTTCAAGAACTGCTTTTTATCCCGCAAACAGGAAATTTCCTTGATGCATCTTTTTTGAACATGCAGGCATACAAAGAAGCAAAAAGATTATTGCCTGAAAAAGACAAGAAATGGAAGGGAAAAGTTACCGATGAAAAAGCTCTTGCAACAAATCTTGACAATGAATCTGCATTAAAACTTATGGCAGAGATAAGAGATTCATTAAGTGATAAATTCAAAATGAAATTAAACATAGGAACAGATATAGCTGCTTCAAGTTTTTGGAACAGGGTAAAATATGTTTATCATAATTTTTCTTCTGCAATAAAATCAAAGAACATAAGCCAAAACGAACAATTTGAATACATTAATCAATTAATAAAAGAGCACAAGTTATTTTATGTTGAAGATCCTTTCTTTTCAAGAGATTTTGAAAGCCATGCAAAACTATTGGCTAAAAATAAAAATGTTTTAATTTGCGGAGATGATTTGATTTGTACACAGCCAGAAAGGTTGTATGAAGCAATTCAGAAAAAAGCAA
>DAKN01000002.1 GCA_002499185.1 Candidatus Pacearchaeota archaeon UBA284
CAGAACCCCTCACTGATTGGCTCCCGTGTACGGTCTAGATATTTATACATCCAACCACCGTAAGGGTTAATTGAGTTATATTTCTAGTATACCACACCGGTAACCGGTCGGGTAGTTCCGTGGAAAAGCGAGACAAATGAGACACTATAAAAGGGCGTGTCTCGTGTCTTATTTTATTTAATACCACATTAAATAATGCCCATCTCTATTAATATTTTTTTACTGAACATAATTAGATATCCGATCCTCTCCTTTTCTTTTTCATCAATATTAACATAATTGCCGGATTTAATGGCAAGAAAATTAATTATATCCAATACATTATTAATTATTCTTGGCATTCCTGATGTTTCTATCGACCAACCCTTAGGTTTATAATGTTCTAAATTATTACGAAATGTAGTATGAAATTTTTTAATATCTTCTAACTGTTCCGACGATAGGGTTATCCATTTGCTTTGTACGGTCATACGCATAAATTCTTCGCTTTGGATCCTTTTAATAGCTTCGCAAAAAGCAATCAATCTACCATCTTTATCCACTACACGTATAGCATCAGTTCCTTTTAAAGCACATATTGCAAAACCGTATAATGCCGAATGAGAACATAAGATAATCCACTTCCAATTCATCTCTCCGTCATCTTTTAGCCTTGTTATGAAAAAATACGCCTTCTCAAGACTGTCTAATGCATTTATTTCTTCGGATAGTTCCAGATATTTACTCATATTTAGTTCCTTTAAGAGGCGAAAAAATTATTCATTAAATTCTATTTTCCTTAATTGTTTTTCCTCTTCGTTGTTTTGCCTTTCCCTTTTTGCAGAATCTTCAAGATCCTTTATCATTTTTTCGGAAAATTTCCTTACCTGCTTATTTTCGTCATCCAAGTATTTTTTTAGAATCTCTGCCTTCGTCTCAAAAGCACGAGCAATTCCATCTTCGCCAGAAACTATTCCGGTAGAAAAAAGCATGGCCTCAACATGACTTATATTTTTGTCGTCTTTAGTTCTTCTGACTACCTCTATGGCCGTTTCGATATCGCCACCCTCAAACCTATCTATTAATTGCACTGCTTTAGTTATATCATCTTCTTTTCCGCTCTCTATCATGCCCCTAAGGATTGCTGTTGCTGGGCTACCCATTGCTTTCAAAAAACGGCTAACATCCCAATTGTATTTGGAAAAATCAATAGGAATCTTATCAATCCATTCCTTGATCAAGGACTGAAACTGATCATGGCTGGAAATATAGTTTTTCAAGTCATCATTAAAATGATAAGGAATTGCCTGATAACGATTAGCATATCTATCTTCTCTTCTTTCTGTTTTTTCTCTCTTTGTATCTTTTTCCATCCTCTTCCAGAAAATATCAAAAATTATTTTGACGTCATGATTGCCAATATTTAGCAACAGTTCTTGCGCGTCCCAATCCATATCGCCAATTTCGACAAGTAGCCCTTTCAAAATGTTGTTTAGTTCGCTACTTATATCGCTACAATTAATACCATTCTTATGAAGTCCGAAATCTATTTCCCTGACAAGAAAATTCTTTTCTTTGCTTTTTTTAATCACTTCTATTAACAGAGGCTCTGTGTGAGGATAATCATTCTTAAGATTATCAATTAAAGCATTGACAATGGCATGTTGCAAAATTAAATTGCTCTGCTTTTTTTCTTCAAGGAAAGAAAATTTTCCAGACTGATTGATGACACTTTCTATTAACAATAAATCGGCTTCTCTCAACTTTTGACCAGTGCTGGCTCCACCTCTATTGATATCAATGGAGTAAATTATCGCACTAGTTAGAAACACGTCCTTCTTTTCTATTATTTTTTCTACAGCTTCATCCCATAGATCAAACCTACCACAATCGCGGAATCCGTCCAAAAAGCTCATTAAAACATTCTTCGCTAATTTATCACTACCTATAAGATGGCTTAATATAGAAAATGCTATATCCGACTTTTCTGCAGATAATTTTCTTAAAAACCCATTAAACGGGCGGAACTGCCACTCTTCCACCAAACCAACTTGCTTCGCTATTTTATCGATAATACTTGTCCATTCAGATAAATTAGATTTATTAATTTCTTTAATTTTTTCATCGATCTCCTTTTTGCGCTCTGTTTCTGCCTCATGGCCCTCTTCCTGACGGAAGACAATATCATCGCCAGCGAATAAATGAAACAACGAATAGAAAGAATCGGCTAAAATATCTTCCCTCAACTTCTTTGATTCTAGAGAACTTACTTTATCATTATTTTTATTAAACCAATAAAGCCTACTTTCTATCGCCTCGGCCACAGGAATGCTTCCAATTAAATTACCTTTCTTATTAAAAAGCATCTCTCTGAAAACAGACATTAAATACTTTGTATCATCGGCAATCATTTTTCCTACGTTTTCCCCGTAGGCTACGCTAATTGGACCCCTTGTCGCTTCATCAAGAATATCTACTATTTTCAGCCTCATTCTTTCATCGTCGGTATTTTTATAAATGCCAACAACTAAATTTATTGCCTCTCTTCTAATTTTTTTTAAAAAATCATTCGGATCAACAACTCCTGAATGTAATGTTATAGTGTATTGAGCCTCTTTATTAATTCCGGATGTTGTTCCTTCTACTGACGCATTCAATAATTCCTGTGCCATCGCTTCAATAAAATCAAAATTAGTAATTCTCCTTTCTATCGGCCAGGCCAAAACATAGTCAAGCACCATCCTTTGTGCCCCATATCCAATCTTTGACTTCGCAAGAACATTAAAATCATATTTAGATAAATGCCTTAAAACTTCAATGGCTTTATCTTTTTCTTTTTTATTTTCTCTCTCAATAATTTTTTCTAACATAATCAAAACGCCCTCGGGATGAATATAACGAAGCTGATCTAATAACTCTAAAATTTTAATAGCCAAATCAGTATGGCTCTTTCCATAGAATTCTCCTATTGGAGACTTAATTAACTTTTCCTTTATGGGATTATTAAAAATGCATTCCGCTATCTCTATACTTTGCCTTGGAACCCTATAAACGAAACTCCCAAGAATTTCTAATCCTTCCATAATCTCATCATTATTCTTGGCCTTGGCAATTTCTTCTTTTAGCTCATTCGCAATATCTTCCAAATACTCATCGGCCTTTTTATTTTCTGTCGAAAGATAAGCCTCTAACAAATTTTTATCTATTTTAATCATATTTAGAAAATAATATTGTAATTTCTTTTAAATTAATTAGGCCTGCATCAATAAAATGGTTAAAAACCGATATCACATCGTTTTTTGACCTTACAAAAATCAGTTCCCCAGTTCTTCCTAATAGATTATTCGTAATCAAATTTTCGATAATATATCTTTCCTCGCTATCCGTAATTGAGAGATATCTCAAAGCCTCTCTTCTCTTTTTTTCCATTCTTTGATCTAGAAAAAATGGCTTCAAAATATAAACAAAAATATAATAAAGCATTGATTTTTCTTCTAACTTTTTGATACTATCAGTAAATTTTTCTTTAATTTCTTCATAGGATTTACTGGGACTGCCGTCGAATTCTTGTTCTTGGATGATTAAAGATTGTTGCTCAACTAAAATCTTAGCAATACCATCATAGTGCTTCCTGCAAACATCCATCAACATTGACGAGTTGTTATTAATTTTTTGGTCTTCGGGAAAGATAATTCTTTTGCTCTTTTGATCAAATCTGCTTAAGTCTTCTATGTCTAATCGAGTAGCAACATATGCCTTATCAATATGTTCCCAGTATACCTTTTCTTGCGGAATATTAACTAAAATTAGAAAAAATGGTTCGTATGAACGATAAGCATAGTTAATAAGCTCTATGTCGCAATCATAATAATTAACATCATTTTCGGTGCCTTTCAATTGATAAAATAACCTAATACCGGTTGATCCGCTTTCATCTAAAAATTCAACATGCCCATCTAAATTTGGCATCTTATCTTCATATGGTTGAAAAAGAGCTTCTTCCAATGGAAGCTTGGATTGAAATATCTGCAACGATCTTTTTTCTACAATATCATTACTGGACAATTTTTTAGTTGGAAGGGCTTCGTTAGACATTCCCGATACTATTTGAATTACTTATTTGAGAAGAACCCCTCGACTTTAAAGCACCTCCCTCTTTAGTTATTATCCATCCTTTAATATAAGAAAGCATTATTCCCGATATTTGAAAAAATGCTGAAGAAGCGTCAATATACGATTTTGATGGAATATTATCACTATAATTACCTATGTACATTTCCATTTTCGCATCGGGACCCATATTTTTAACCGTACTAAAAAAATGCTGATCTGAAAAGTGAACATATCCGCATGATTTTTCATAGATATTTTTCAACACTGGATACTCTTTGCATAAACTATCAACTAAATACCAATCAGCCATTTTATTCCCATTTCTGTCTTTTAATTTACTAATTGCTGTTCCACCTAAAACTTCCATTACAAAATTATTGATATCATCGACAAGCCACGCTGCTCTCAACCTAAAAAGATTATCTAATTGCATTCTTAAAACAGGCACGGCCACAAGAAAATTCTTCTTTTCCACTAAATCACAAAAGGCGGAGACTAGATTCTCGCTCCTATTTATAGTCGCCATAACATAGAGATCCATTAAATACATATTTCCATTGCAAGCTTTTGTCATTTCTAAAGCCAATGATCCGTATTCCGCATTTAATTTTCTAATATTTAGAACGGCTTCTTCGATTTTTATACTATCTTCTTTTTCCATTTATCATCCATAATATTTATGGCTGTATTATAGAATAAATAAACTATTACAGCAAATTGAATGATATTTTAAAATAGCCCTTACAGCCTTTGATAGAAAATTGACAAAAATTAACGATGAGGGGTATAATTAAATTAATAAAAAATAAATAAGGAACTTTAACGGTGATGTTAAACCGTTGCTCTAGCGAGAGCATAAATCGTATTTTTGATAGCCTATAATATATAATTAAAACAACGGTATTGCGTTGTTTTTTTACAAAAAATAATAAGAAATAAAAAAATGTCTATTTTATCTGAACACGGAGTTCTGGGTAGTAAATTATCTGAATCAATTAAAGCTTACCAAAAAAATATGCTATCTTTTTCTGGTATTTCAAATAACACTGACGAACATAAATCATTCCCCAATATACTTGATAATCTTAGATCGCCGATAGATATAAAAAAATTGGTATTTACAAAAAAAGAAGATATGGAAGAAATCAAAGAATTATTGAAAAAAGCAATAGGTAAGAAAAAATTTGAATCTAAAAGTTCGGTTAATAAAAATAAGATTTTATTACAAGCAAATAATTGGAAAGAAGTAGAAATAAAATTCAAAGATAAATTTACTATTGAGATTTATATTAATGAAAATCACGTCAAAACAATTGATTACAAAGAAATTGGCTTTTGTGGTAATGGCAAGGATAAAAAGCCTAACGCACAGTGGAATTTCTTATATCGTTTTTCCGGCATTAACTCTTTCAAAAAAGAAGAAGCTACTAAGCAGTCTATGGTGTCGTCTCTAGAAAAAAAGGAAGCAAATGTAGATAAAATTAAATCTAAACTATCTAAAAAATTAAAAGAACTTTTTGGATTAAACGACGATCCCTTCTATATTTATAAAGACTATGGATATTACAATCCTAAATTTAAAATAAAACCACTCCCAGGAGTAAGAGGAGACGGTAAATTATTAATCTTTACAAGTCAATATATTGACAATATAGACTACGAGGAGAAAGAAGACAATTTTCCGCAATAAAAATATACTAACTATCCCCTGCTGAACTTTCAGCAGGGGTTTTTTATTATTGCTAAAGATTTTTTTCTTTTAAGTAAGCCAAAAAAATGACTAAATCGTACCAACCGCTGAACTTTCAGCAATATAGTTAGAGGTCGATAAAATAATAAGTAATCATAATTTTAAAAATATGACCAAAAAAGACTTATCTCTTACTATTTCATCCGTTAAAGATTGCGACCGTACGGGAGATGGAAATATAAAGGCGGAAGCAAAACAAAGAATCCTTAAATCGATTGCGTATCATCTAAAGAACAACGGTCGAGCAAACATTTCAGAAATGGCAGTTGCACTCGGACTGACGAGGCAAACAACTAAAAATTTCGTAGGCGAAATATTAGAAGAATGGCATCAAGAACAAAAAGAAAGCCAAAACTGCCAAATCCTCATTCAATCAAAATGGCTGGAAAATATTATTGATGATATAAGTCAAAATCCAGAAACATATGATAAGGGAAAAATCGCTGTTGTTAACTTGAAATCAGCATTATTCGGTAAGCTAAATGCTCTTCAAAAATTAGATCAAAAAATAGGTGCAACTGAGATTAATTTTTATGTAACAAAAAATAGCAATATCAAGGAATTACCAATTCAAAATGATTCAGAAAACAGTAATAAAATTATTTCTTAAACAAAAAAATGAAAAACACAAACATCAAAACAGTAATGGTAGATATAGATAAACTAAAGCCAGCAATTTATAACCCTCGTACATTAAGCGAAGAACAGGAAAGGCATTTAACAGAAAGCATCAAACAATTTGATTTAGTTGATCCAATTATCGTCAACAAATATAAAGGACGAGAAAATACGGTAATTTCCGGCCACCAAAGATTACGAGTGGCAAGCAAGCTCGGATATAAAAAAGTGCCCGTAACCTATCTTGAACTAAATGAAGAACAGGAAAAAAGGCTAAATTTACATATGAATCACTCGACTGGCTCATGGAGTATCGAAAAACTCAAAGAGCTTGATATAAACTTATTGATTGATATCGGATTTAACGATTCCGAATTAAGAGATATTTGGGATGATGTTTTAGAAATAGAAGACGATGATTTCAATGAAGAAAAAGAGTTAGAGAAAATAAAAACAACCGACATTAAAATTGGCGATAAATTTAAACTAGGAAATCACGTGTTATTGTGTTCAGACTCTACTGTCCCAGAAAATATTAAAAAACTAATGGGACAAGAACAAACATCTTTCATATATTGTGACCCTGTATACAATATAAATTTAAGCTACGACAAAGGAATCGGAGGAAAAGCTCATTACGGCGGCAAAACTAATGACCGCAAAACTGATATCGAGTATAAAGAATTCTTGAAAAAGTCTATTGTTAATGCCCTGTTGGTCGGAACCAATGACTTACATATATTTTATTATTGCGATCAAAAATATATCGGATTGCTTCAAGAATTATACGCTTCTCTTGGAATTAAGAACCAGAGAGTCTGCCTCTGGATTAAAAATGGATTCAACGTCACCCCTCAGATAGCATTCAATAAATCTTTTGAACCTTGCGTATATGGAATAGTAGGAAGGCCTTATCTCTCCCCTATTAAAAACCTAAATGAAATATTGAACAAAGAAATAGGCACTGGCAATAGAACCGCAGACGACATTATGGACATCTTTGATATATGGCTTGCTAAAAGATTGCCAGGACAAGACTACGAACATTCGACTTCGAAACCGCCTACCTTGCATGAAAAGCCATTAAGGAGATGCTCTAAAATTAACGATATCGTTTTAGATTTATTTAGTGGATCGGGAAGTACAATGATTGCCTGTGAACAATTAAAACGCAGAGCATACATGGTCGAAATAGAGCCTATATTCTGCCAACTAATTATAAATAGATTTGAAAAATTAACAGGAATTAAAGCTGAATTAATAAAATAAACATATGGAGATAAAAATAAATGACATTTATCAATTAGGAGACCACCGCTTAGCTTGCGGAAATATCAATAATAAAGAATTGCTCGATAAGCTAATCGGTAAAAACAAAATAGACTGCATAGTCAGCGATCCTCCTTTTGGAGTCGCATACGTAGAAAGCAAGCTAAGCCTAGGCCACCATCTATCGTGCAATAAGGAAATATCAAATGACCAATACCAAAGCGATGAAGAATATAAGCAGTTTTCTAAAGAATGGTTGTTAAATATTAAGCCATATCTATCTAAGAAAAATTCTTTCTATATTTTCAATTCCGACAGGATGATATTTTCTTTAAGAGAGGCGATTATTGAATCAAGATACAAGTTTGCACAAATGCTGATTTGGGTAAAATCGCACAGTGTAATCGGAAGAATGGACTATCTCCCCCAGCATGAATTAATAGCTTACGGATGGTTTGGAACGCACAAGTTTAAAAGGTCGAAAGATAAAAGTGTTCTCTTCTATCCTAAACCCAATAAAAGCAAGCTTCACAGCACAATGAAGCCGATAGGACTATTGAGGAATATAATATTGAACAGTACGGATATCAATGATTATGTTTTCGATGGTTTTGGCGGCAGCGGGTCGACAATGATAAGCTGTGAACATTTAAAAAGAAATTGCTTGATGGTTGAGATAGATTTAGAACATTGTGAAACAATAATTAAAAGATGGTCGAAACTTACAGGAAGAGAAGCCATTAAAATAACAAATATATGAAAGATAAAAATCAAAAAGAATTACTACTAGAACAATTAAGAAAAACTCCCATTACTCAGTATGCCTGTGAAAAATCAGGAGTAGCTAGAAGCACTTATTACAGGTGGAAAAAAGATAGTAAATTTTCTAAGCTGGCTGACGAAGCAATAATGGAGGGCGTCTTAATGATCAATGATCTTGCTGAGGCTCAATTAATTTCAGCAATTAAAGATCGGAACATGACCTCGCTGATATTCTGGCTAAAAAATAGACATTCTGCGTATGCAGAAAAAATACTAATCAGCGGAAAAGTTGAAGCGAAAAAAGCACTAAGCCCAGCCCAGAAAAAATTAATTAGAAAAGCTCTAAAGCTCTCTGCATTAGATAATAATAAACCTAAGAAACAATAATATGAACAATAACAAAATAGATAATTTTTTTCAGAAAATAGTTTCGGATAAAAGAGTAAGACAGGCCATAACAAGAGAAAGTCATGAATGGTTCTTCTCTATCTACTTCNNCCATATAACTTATGAAACCGCCCCATTTCAAAAGGAAATGTTCGGATTAACAGAAGATCCTTCAATAACAACATTGGTAGTGGTTGCCGCCAGAGGATCTGGAAAAAGCACTATCATGACACTCTCGCTCCCATTATGGTCGATATTGGGAAAGCTTAATAAGAAGCACGTATTGATACTTGCCCAAACTATGCCTCAGGCAAAACAACATCTGAAAAACATCAGAGAGGAATTAGAGAGCAACGATATACTAAGGGGCGATCTTGGACCATTCCAAGAAGAAGATGATGAATGGAGATCGCAATCTTTAGTAATTCCTAAGTATGGGGCAAGAATAACTGCCGCTTCAACCGAACAAGGTATTAGGGGCATAAAACACGGAGCCTATAGGCCTGACTTAGTTATCTTGGATGACATAGAAGATATTAGC
Organism: Candidatus Pacearchaeota archaeon UBA284; assembly: GCA_002499185.1. Lineage (GTDB taxonomy): Archaea > Nanobdellota > Nanobdellia > Pacearchaeales > UBA284 > UBA284. The sequence continues at coordinate 9,420 of DAKN01000002.1, forward strand.
TCTGTAAGAACTAAAGAATCGCGAGATAAAACCTATAACTGGGTCATGGGCGATGTCATGCCTATTGGCGATAAAACCACTAAGTTTGTTTTTGTCGGAAATCTCTTACATGAAGACTCTCTTCTCATGAAGCTTAAAAACAACATTGAGGATGGAAAAATGAAAGGAGCCTATAGGGAGTATCCGCTAATGGATGAAAATGGAAATGTTCTCTGGCCAGGAAAATATAGTTCTCCTGAGGATATTGAAATGGAAAAACAAAAAACCATTAGCGATATAGCTTTCCAAAGAGAATTTATGTTAAAGATTATTCCTGAGGAAGACTGTGTAATAAAACCCGAATGGATTCAATATTACGATAGCTTACCAAGTAACAACTATTCCTTGCTTTATACTGGAGTTGATTTAGCAATATCTCAAAAAGACAGTGCTGATTGTACAGCCATGGTATCAATTAAATCATATGGCTATGGAAAAAACCTAAGAATGTGTGTTTTGCCATGCCCAGTAAATAGAAGAATGGAATTTCCCGAACAGGTAAAACAAATAGAACTACTTTATCAAACTCTAGGCTATGGATATGAAAATAAATTCTTTATTGAAAATACGGGCTATCAAGAGTCCCTTATCCAAGAATTGAAAAGTAGACATATAAGAACTGAACCTTCAGAAACTGGCGGAAGAGACAAGAGAGCGAGATTGGCTACTATCAGCCATCTTGTTGCAAATGGAGTAGTACTCTTTCCAAAAACAGGAGCTGAAAATCTTATACAACAACTTGTAGGATTCGGAATAGAAAAACACGATGACTTAGCTGATGCATTCTTCTACGCTGTTTCTGCAGTAGCGAAAGAAAGCTTCAGACCCAGAGCTCATGGCCATACCGGACCAAGACCAGACGCATTATAGCTAACAAGCTAAACGCCATTCTTTGAGTGGCGTTTATGCGTTTTAACTTTTTTTTATCGTTTCATAAATCACGATACTTTATTAATACTTTTTTAAAACGGTCTATTTTATCACCCTCTATTAAATAATTTATACTCGATAAAGAATTGCGATGAGCTAAATCGCTAGGAACGCTAAAGGAATTATCAATACTGGATAAATCTTCAACTAACTCCTTGAGCTTGCTAATATCTACGCCTCTCTTAATTAAACCGCTGAGATAAAATTGAATTTTTCCTTTCGCTGTAATTTCTAAAAGAGATAGCGGTGCATTATCTTTATTAAACTGGACTAAAAACAAACCTCTAGTAGAGCCGTTGCCAAATTTAACTAAAAAGTTATTTTTAAAGAAAATATATAAGTCGCTAATTGCTTGTGTTTCTGTATCGGATAAATATTGCTTAGCGTCTTCAAAGAAACTATTCTCGTCCCATATGCGACTATTAGAAGATTTGATATTTATATCTTTCTTAACTTCATTGCCGAATAATTTAGGAATCATTATTTCCCAAGATTCGTGTTTGTAATAATCAAGCTCGACTGCATAAATATCAAACTTGCTATTCTCGTTTACGAAAATAATAAGATCTTTCAATCTATCTTCTAATCTATCCATTAAGACAACAAATCTAAATTTTCCTTCATTGAGATTCTTTCTAACACTTTCCATTAGCGAGTCTACTTCTTCTTCGCTTAATTCAAAATAGCCAGATAACTTTTCAGATAACCCTAAGTTAAATTTCTTTCTAATATTTTTATCAAGGGTTGCCGTGAAATCGCTAAAATCAATGCTTGATTTCCAAAGAGATGCTCCATAATCTAAAACTTGAGCGATAACAATTCTTTTGTCTGGGTTTTTATAAAGTTTTGTCTCAACGATATAAATATCCCCTTCTTTATCAATTCCAATAGCATCAATAGGACCGCTGTTAGTCGGAAATTCTCTGGCTAAGATGAGGAAGCGAATATCTTCTTTAATTTCATACAGAGGAAGCATTTCTGGATTTTCATAAATGTATTCCTGTAAATGCCCTTCCTTTTCAAACTTTGATTCGTTTACTCTAACTGCTCCCTTGCCATTGTTTGATATTATGATTGGCATATTATGATTTGTGATTTACAGCATCCATTAAAGAGTCGAGCTTCTTTTTTATTTCATAGGGTGATTCGATATGCTGTAATATAATCTGATCTCTTGTTGTCCCTGCTGTAATAATTGCAATATGCCCAGTATGCGTTATAAGCTTATCAAGAAATGGTTCAGCAACATGAATATCGGTGATTTTTGAATAATCAACACTGATAGTATGAGTAGAAAGCCATCCTCTATGAATCAGTACCCTTTTATTTGTAAAAGCATAGGCATTAGCGGTTGGTAAATAAAATTTGTGATAAAAAGCTACTGCTACAAAAAGTAAAGCACCTATCCAGAAATTTGCGAAAATAAAAAATAGGGCGACTATTCCCCATATAATTAAACCAAAAGTAGTATATCTGTTGCCGATAGAAAATTGATGTTCTACTTTCTCGTCATTGTTTAAAAGTTTTTCCCAAATGTGTTCGTATTCCATATTTTTAAAATAATTAAAATTATAATAAATTACGCCGACCGGTAACCTTACCTGTGGCGTTTTATATACAAAAAGCCCACCACAGGTAGTGACCGAAGTCACTCATACCGGTTTCCCGATACGGCGATCAAGCGACCCCATGATGGGTTCTTTATTCTTGATCGACTTTTGACCATGCCCTTGAAATTCAAAGGTTTAGGCCTGCTATTAAATTGTGATTACATAATAGCTTAAAAGGTTAAATTTGTGTAGTCTTTCAGTCTCCAGTTTGTCTACATCTGGGTCTAGACTTCCTTGCCCTCTTGCGGCATCTATATAGGTGAGAGAATAAAAGAACAAAATATGACAGATACAAAGTACTGCCTTTATGCAAGGAAATCGACAGAATCTGACGAAACCCAAGCCCTTTCCATCGACTCCCAGATTAAGGAAATGTTGGACATGGCCAAAAGAGATAATCTCAATGTAATCGAGATAAAACAGGAAAAGCACTCAGCCAAAGAAGTTGGACAAAGACCAGTTTTTAACGAAATAATTAAAGAGATTAGGGAAGAAAAATTCAATGGAATACTAACATGGGCTCCAGATAGAATAGCTAGAAATGCAGGAGACCTAGGAACAGTTGTTGATATGATGGATAATGGCAAATTAAAGGAAATAAGAACCTATGGCCAATCCTTCGGCAATTCTCCTAATGATAAGTTCCTATTAATGATCCTTGGATCCCAAGCTAAACTAGAAAACGACAACAAATCGGTAAACGTCAAAAGAGGCATGAAAGCCAAGTGTTCCATGGGTTGGCGTCCAGGAATGGCACCTCTAGGTTATTTAACGAACAAAGAGGGCATTAAAGGCCAAAAAAAGATATTTGTAGACGAGGTTAGGGCTCCAATAATCAAGAAAATGTTTGAAAAAGTAGCTTATGAAAAACTCAGCGGTAGAAAGCTATACGGTTGGCTCATCTCAATTAATTTTACAACTAGGACTGGAAAAAGAGCGACTCTAAGCTCCCTGTATACCCTCTTAAAAAATAGCTTCTACTATGGAAAGTTTGAATACCCTGTCGGAGGTGGATTATGGTATGACGGATTACACGAACCAATAATCAGCAAAGAATTATTTGATAAAGTCCAAGAACAAATTACTACTCAAAATATTAGATGCGAAGATAGAGAATTCGCCTTCACTAAATTAATTAAATGCGGACTATGCGGATCAGGGATAACCGCTGAAGAGAAACATAGAAAACTAAATAACGGAAATTACAACAAGCATGTTTATTATGGATGCACAAAATACAATGACCTTCATTGTAAGTGCGGATACATAAAAGAAGAAGAATTAATAAAACAATTATCCGAACTAATGGACGATCTAATTATGGATGGGTCGGAAATAAAAAGAAAAATAGAGCTGGAAATCGAAAGATACAATAAATTTAGATACGGTGTACTGGGACTAAAAGAATGCAACGAAAAAATAGAAGAAAAATTGGATTATAAAAAATATGCCAGATATATTCTGGCACAAGGATCAATCGACGAAAAAAGAGAACTATTATCTTGCCTTAAGGGAAAGTTAACATTAAATAATGGAAAAATTAAAATAAATTAATACTTCTCACCAATCATAATAACTAAATATTTGTACTTCTTTGTTTTTAATCTTGGTCTTGGTCTTGCTAATCAGTTTTTTATCAATATAAACATTACTATCAATAATATTTTTAATCTTCACATCTTTTATCCAGTTGGTTTCAAATATTCGCTGACTATTATCGTAAACACTTTTGCATAATTTTTCATTAAAATTTAGTTTTGATTTTAATCCCAGAGACATTCTTTGTGTCCAAATTTCTAAAAGACCTGTATTAGCTAGTGTACATATCTTTGACTGAATCATTGCCACTATCTCTTCCTTTTTTTTATTTGACAACTTATCAATACAATTTGAAATTAAACCAGCAATAATGGAAAAAGAATTAGGATTATTATACGCAATATCAATAAGTAAACTAACGATAACTCTTTCTTGTTTGTAAAAATATTCGGGCTTAATAACATCAAGTATTTTTGAAAGTCTATTTTTAAGTGTCCCAGAGTTTGGAAATTGTTTTCCAGCTTGCTGAACTATTAACAACTGCCTAAGTAATTCTTTTTTTGATAATTTTTTAGGCACATATTCAAACCTTAAGGCATCCATTTTGTCTTTTTTTATTGAGCCAGATACCACGTCTTCATCAAAACATGTCTTGTTAGTATTTAATCGAAAACCTAAACTTGATAAAACTTCGCTTAAGCATTTTAAAATTGCATCTCCATCACTTATATCATTTACAAAAATTCTGTAATCATCTCTATATCGTAAAATATGAAATTTTTTATCTTTTAAAATAGATGTGACTTTTTTTAATAATTTACAATCTATATAACCTAAAACTATCTCTGCTAAAAAATCCATTAAAATACTACCCTGAGGAATCCCATTTGTTTGACCAAATGACATTGCCTGAATATGGTGGTCAATTTTATTGCCAAATAAATCACCGTAATTTCTCTTATTCTTTGATATTGCCTTGGTATGTATTGCCCATGGCAAAGAATGCGTATATACCGATCCATAACAATCGGTAATATCTGTCTGATATAAAAAATTATATTCAAGGGAAAGAGCGATAGATTTTTTCTCAACATTATTCACCCATTGCGAAATTTGCATAGCCTTCTGCTTGGATCTACTCGTAGGTAAAACTGGAATACTTTCACATTCAATATTTTTATCCCTTTGAAATTCCTTAAAACGTTCTTGCAAAACTTTCCAATTACTTTTTTCTGTTATTATATTTACTAATGACACATAAATTAAAGGATTAATTATCTCATACTTTCTCCAAGCATATTTCCCATCCTTATTTCCATAAAGAATATGATTAACTGTTTCATTTTTCTTAGCATCAATCAAATCACTAAAAGTAAGTTCTCCAGCAAAAGATTTTTCAATACTCAAAAGTAACTTATCAAACATAAAATATGGAGGCAATTCCATATTTGAGTACGCCTCTTGACTTAGAAAGAATTTCTTGGCATATGTAGAATTTAAATTTAGTAAATTTTTAGTCATTCCGATAGTCAAATAATTAGTTATTTACTAAATAATCTTATAACCTCATCAAAGTTCTTAAACTTGTTCTTGTCCCACTCATCTTGCTTAATATATAAAGCTTTATATACCATTCTGCTCTGTCTATTATTAACATCTTCACACCACTTCTGAAGTCTTTCAAACTTTAATTTATCATCCTCTTCTTCTCTACCTTTAGTTTCAACTATATATACCGTTTCATTATCTTTCTTAACAAAAAAGTCGGGATAATATGTAGAAATAGAACCGTCAGAATTCTTATATTCTATCCTAAGAGCACTCGCTTCTTTGTTTTGAAAATTCTTTGAAAAAGAAACTACGTCATCGCAACCCTCGATAAAGCCAGCAAACGCAAGTTCAAAATCACTATCACCTACAATCTTATTAAAAACTGATTTCTTGGGAATTAAATATGATTTATCATTAACTACAAATGGTCTTGCTTCACTAATTTTAATATAATTTTTAATTTCAGTATCCCCCTTGTCTTGAATAGTTAAATCATTAATAGCTTTCTTAAATGAATCTTTAATAATTTTTATATATTCTATCTCTGACAAATTTGTTAAAACATTTAAGTCCGACAAATCAATCTCTTGATCAAACATATAATTTTTAATAAATTCTTTTACTTTGCCAAATAAAATATCATAACAACCAAATAGTCTTAATTCTCTCATTATCGCCTGAGCGAAAAAACCAACGACACTTTGGTAGTCTGGATCAATTTCTCCGGTCAATATAGTTGTATGATGAGTCTTTTCATCAACAACATCTCTGAAAACAATCTCTCTTTGTTCTTCTGCAGAAAAAGTCTTAACTTTAACTCTTTTATTTCCAAACCTAGAAACGTCTAATTCAGTAATATTTTTATATTCTCTTTGTATTCTCGGCGACATGACTGGAATTTCAATATCTAATTCTTCAATATCTTTTTTAGGATTATCCTTATCAACTTCAATTACCATTGGCGTAATTGGTTTTGCCCCAGTTCCCATCGCTCTCTTTTCAAGAATAACACCCTCGCCATTTATTGATTCAACAAATTCCATAAAGGCGGGAGTTCCCAAAACACTTACATATTCTTCAACATCATCTCTACCAAAAAACATTCTTCTCAATCCTCTTCCTAATGTCTGCTCTGGTAAAATCTTTGAATCTGCTGCGTATGGCCTCAATCCGACAATCGTTGTCACGTTTTTAACATCCCATCCCTCTTTAAGCATCATTACAGAAACAATCACTTTGAACGGGCTCTCCCAACTGTCAATTTCATTAGCTTGCTTTCTAAGTAAATCTAATTCTTCTTTATTCTTGCCAGAAACTGTTTCCGAAATTTCACCACTTTTATTGGTATGAATAGTTAAAACGGCATCTTTCAACTCTGCAAAATTTGTTTTGATATATTCAGCCACTTCATCACAATTCTTTGTATCATCAGTCATAATAAAAAGAATTGATTTTTTATTCATTGGCTTTAGAGTATTATAAGTTTTACGCCACTCTTCAACTCCAAGATCTATATAATCTTTGTATTTTTCACTAAACAAAGAACTTTGATTTTCTTTTAGTTTTCCCCTACTGGCTGCATCTGGAACAACCGGATTTTTTACAATTCTTTGGTGTATAGCTTCAACTAAAGGATAGTCGGATATTGTTTGAACAAAAATATTACCCTTATCGTCTTTAGGAGTAGCTGTAACATCTAATTGCAAAGACAATTTTGAACCTTTTTGCTTTAACTTGTTATCTATGTCTTGAATAGATTTAAACCAAGCAGTGTCATATTTTACGTGGTGTGCTTCATCATTAATAACAATTAACTCATCTATATCTCTTACAATCATTCCTAAGTCAACAGTGGAGTCGTTTGTTTTTGTGACTGGCTTATGACCCAAAAAATATGCAGATGAATCTTCATCGTCTGAACTCGCCTCTACCACATCCCCCTCAAATACTCTATGGATATTTGTTAAAAATATATTTCCTGTATCGGAGATGCTTTTTACATCATCTTGCAGGTGAAGGGTAATTTGAAAATCATCTTTCCAATTTTGTCCTTGATATCCATTTTCTGGCAAGACTGGATCCATGAAGAATATTTTAGATCCCTCAAAGTCACTTTTTATTCTTTCGAAAACAATCACATTCGGAGCTATTAAAAGAAAGTTCTTTGCTAAATTAGAATCTGGTTCATACTTTTTATGAAAGTATGCCCAAGCAACAACAAGACTCATTACCTTAGTTTTACCTGCTCCTGTAGCCATCTTAATAACAAAACGCAACCAATCTTCGGTAAACATTCCCGCACTTAAAACTCCTGTTGAGTTATATCTTATAAGATCGTGCTTATCTTTTACTTTCGCAACTTCGTATAGCCAAATAACTGTTTCCAAAGCTTCTCTTTGTGCAAAATAATACCTAAAATTAAATGCTACTCCATTTTCATCATATAAAATATGCTCCTCCTTAAACCACCAATTCAAAAGAGCTTTTGATGTTTCGCTTACTCCCTCATATTGTTTATCTCTCCATTCCTTTACTTTCTTACGCAATTCTGCAATAAGGGGTGGCAAAAGCTTGTCATAACCCTTTTCACGCAAAATTTCATCAGCTGGAAACCATCTAATGCTTGGATCTAATATTGCATACGGATCTTTTGGAAAATCTTTATATAGGGCCATACTAATTATTATCTGTTAAATCTTCTATCACCTTTTGTTGTTTTAAAATAATATCTTGATTGTCTTTTATTGATTTTTCTAAATTATTATTTATTTCTAATGTTTCATTTTGTATATTTATTTTTTCAGAATAATCTCTATATGCCGCATTATTATATCGCATTTGATCAAGAAATAAACCAATTACCGAAATAATAACTGCGACTAAAGAAACTAAAACTGACGCCACGACCGCAATTAAAATATTATCGATTTTATCAAACCTATTTTTTACCTCAGTAGGCGTCATTCCAATCTGACCATCGTTTGGAATTGTAATTAAAGGTTTATCTTCCATATCTAATAAATTCCTTTTATTATTAATACGCCATTCTGTTCTTCAACTAGAAAATCTCTCCCTATATAAAGAGAAAGATCGATTCCACTAAAAGAAACTCCCTTTCCAAAACGAACACCTGGGCCGAACTGAACACCACCTATTTTTACTATTTTAGCTGGCTCAATACTTCCATCTGGATTAACTTTAAAGATTTGATAAAAATTTATTCTCTCTTCCATACCTTATATCTTAACATTAATTACTTTAGTTGTATCATTACCAAAGATATCAACAACTTTTACCGCAACTTTATACTCCCCCTTTCTCATCTCTTTGGCCGCAGAAATCAACTCGAGATTTCTATTCTTTTTAGTCCTAAAGCTTTGCCATTCATTATCGAAAATATAATCTCCAGTCCAAACTTCTTTTTCTTTACCTTCTTCAATAATATTGATAATTTCTTTTCTATCTTCAAAATTAAAATCTACTGCCCAGTAATCTATCCAATCACTCCATTTTTTAGTTAAAATTTCTTTTGAGACAAGCTCTGTTTTCTTATCTTTTGATATTTTTACTACCTGACCATTTTCTACTATTATTTTAGTTCCACCAGGTCTTAATTCTGATACTATCTCTCCAGAATCGTCTTGATTATAAAAAACAGAAAAGTCAGTAAGCTCAATAGATAATTCTTTGCTTGACCTGCCTTTGATTATAGATTTTACCTCTACAAATGCTACATCGTAAAATTTAACTTGTCCTTTTTCAACAGCTTTTTTATCAAATACTTCTCTTGGAATTATTCTAAAAGCAATATCAATGCCCTGCTCTTTATATTCCTGAAAATCTAATCCCATTTCATAATCAAACCCAAGCACATCTATTTTAGTGATTCCCTTCTCCATACATTCAACAATAATATCCTTTATTAGTTTTGAAGAAACCGGCATATTAATAGGACCAACAGCAACTAGTCTGTCTCTTTTTTTTCCAACTATATTTATAAATGAATCTACTGTTTCAGCTTTATATGCCGAAATAATAAGTTTTATAAACTCTTTTTCTTTTCTTTCTATCTGCTTGACTTTTTCTTCGACTCGCAAATCATCATTTATTGTAATAAAATTTTGTCTTTCATATCTGCCCACATTTAAAATTTCAAAGGCACGAAAGTTATTACCATCTTTCTTTAACTCTCGCTGAACCCCGACTAATCTTTTACGAGAAGTGTGTACCCCGAATCTTCCTATGTCAGATCCAATCCATTTTCTTCCAAGTTTTTCAGCTACCGCGAGAGTAGTACCTGATCCACAAAAAAAATCTGCGATAAGATCACCCTCATTAGACGAAGATTTTATTATTCGCTCAAGTAATTTCTCTGGTTTTTGAGTTGGATACTCTCCTTTTTCGAGACCAATATCCAACCATATATTTTGAAGCTCAATTCCCGATAACTCATCGAGATATTGTTTAATATTAGGCATCCCATTTTTTGACCAGACTATTCTTCCAATTTTATCTAATTCTTCAAGAGAAGAAATTGTATTGCCGATAACACTAGAACTTAACTCACTAAGTACATAATTAGGAATTGCCCAATGTCTTCCTTTTCCAATTTTCCCAGGATCAACCCCTCGCCAAGAAGAACCAGAAATACCACTACTTCTTCCGGGAGCCGTTAATGGACTTTCTCTAAATCTTCTACCATTTTTTTCACTACCACGAAACATCGCTTCTTGATACTCTTCACTATATTCAAGATATTGCTGATTCCATATAGCATTATCTGATTTGGTAAATAAAAATATAGAATCCGTTACGTTGTTAATAAACTTACTCCCCGATCTTGCTGTAGTCCTCTTCCAAAGAATTTCGCTTCTATAATTACTTTCTCCAAAAATCTCTTCAAGAACAATCCTTAAAAAACTATTCAATCTTAAGTCGCAATGCACATAAATACTTCCATCTTCTGCAAGTAACCCATACATAAGTTTTAACCTTTCATAAATCATTGCAATAAAACTATCTGTTCCCTTTCCCCAAGTATCACGGAAAGCAATTTCTTCAATTATGGATGGTTTCTTTGTAAAATTTTCATCCTCGTCACCAATTTTTATATCCATAGAAAAATCTGCCCCGACATCAAATGGTGGATCAATATAAATCAATTTTAAACCTCCTTGTGCTTCTATTTCTCTTCTTAATGGGCCGTTCGCAAGTGAAGAAAGAATGATCTTATTGTCTCCCCAGATTAACTTATTAGTCCAACCAGTTATTTGCCTACCTGAAGTATCAAACAGGGTATTTTGCAAGCCAATTTTATTATTACTTCTTGGTTCATCTATCTGTTCTATAACCTGAAAAGGCAAAACAACATTAGTTACTTCATCTGTTTTTCCGTTCCAAAGAAGTTCAACTTCTTGAGTTTCACCAAACAACAAAAAACGATACTTCGGAGGAAGTGGCTTTCCAGCTTCCAAATATTTAATTACGTCTCGTTTCTCGTTATCAGTTAATTTCATTAGATTATTTAATTAACTCTATATAATTAGGATAATAGCTCATTACAAACCATAAATCAAATTTAAACAAAACCGCTTACCTTGACGGTAACCGGTCTCTTAGAACCCCTCACTACTTGGCTCCGGTGGTAGGATTCGAAC
>DAKN01000059.1 GCA_002499185.1 Candidatus Pacearchaeota archaeon UBA284
CTCACTCACTTTATTAAAAAAGAAACTAACAATGTTCCTAATATTGTTAATACTCCACCAAGAATTGCTTTTATAAAAGCCCAGATATGAGCAAGCTCATTATCTATTGTATATTTTAATAACTCTTCAATTATAGTAAGTCGTTCTTCAACCGTTCTGTCAGGCTTAATACATTGAGATGTAAGTTTTTCAATAATTTTTTCACTCCTTTTTTTCATATCAGCCTCCTATCTTTCTTTTCATTTGTTTTTTCCACCGTTTAATTTCTGCTTCTCTTTGTAGTTTCTTTTGTTTTGCTTCTCTACCAGAAGCTACTTCTGGTTTAACACCAAGAAAAGCTTTCCACCATTCTGCCCCTTGCATATATCTTCTATAAGTTTTTTCAAATTGTGAAGTCATAGGAATGCCAAACCATTTTGGAAGTATAGCCCAATCTTCTGGTTTTAAATTTTTAAAACCAGTTGCTCCAATTTTTGAAAAAGTTCTCATTGTGTCAACTGATTGTTCAAGTATAGGAGACGGTAATAATGTTTTATATGGTGTTGACCATCTAATCATTCCACCAACATACGGTATTTGCTCACCTAACTCTTTTATTGATTGTAAGCCAGTCTTCATTATTCCTTGTTCTCCTCTTACAAATTTAACCACTTCTTTTTCTGGAGTGGGTAATGGAGAACGAAGTTTAAGAGCATCTTCATAGAGCATATTAAATAAAATAGTCCATAAACCTATACGCATAACTTTTTGAAAATATTGTTTATTCCATTGACCTGGATGGATGCCTGGTTTAATAATTTCATCATAAGCTAACTGCATTTGGTTAATTGTAAAGGTTTGAAAGAGTGAAAGTAATTTCATACCTTCGCCAAGCTGTGCTTTTGGAACATCTAAAATACTTCCAGAAGCCTGTGTTTTAACAATGGCTTCATCTATAAATCTCTGTAATTCTTTTCCAGTCAACCCTTTCTTTGTTCCTGCCCGATAAGCAGTTAAACCAGCTATTTGAGCAGTTAGTAAGTCAAGTTCTTTTAGTGGATATAATCCAATCTCTGCGACTTGACCAGCAAAATTAGACCAATTCTTTGCTCCCTTACTACAAATTCTTCTTAAAGCGTTTCCATCTCCAAATAAATCAGGAACTTCTGCTTTTAAAGAATCTTGAACCACATCATATTTTCTTCCAGGAAGATGCTTACTTATGTTCATAATTAATTTATTATACTTTGGATTTAATGCAGCTCCCATGCCCCATAAAATATCTTTAGTAGAAAAATAAGGTGTAAGGTTAACAATAGAAGTAGGCTGAATTAAAGCACTTCTAATATTCCAGGAAAGAATAGCAGCAGATAAATTTTTATTAAGTATAACCGCCGCTGCTTTAAATCTTGGGTCATCAGGATTTTTTTGTAAATACCCAATAAAATCAGGTATAACATTAAAAGCAATTCTTTGCTGATAGCCAAGTAAGTCATTGTATATTTTTGGTTTTTCTGTTTTTAAACTAAAAGTTTTAAGTGTATCACCAACATAAATTGAAATTGGATTAAGCAACATTTTTGTCTTTGCTAAAAATTCAGCATAAGCTACATATCTACCTGTCTTTTTTACATAAGTAGAATAGATTGATATTAAATCAAATTTAAGTGGCTCTATATTTGGGGTTCGTTCTATAAGAAATGGGTCTTTTATATTTTTAAAAGCTATCCTAATCTTTACTGGATTTGGTTCAGCAAACAGCATGTGTGATAATTGTTTATCTCCAGCAATATCTCGCATTACTGGAAAATAATTTTCTACTCCTTCAATCGGAACTAAACCTAAAACTTCTCTGGCTGTATTAACTTGTTTTATCCACCCATTAAATTCTTCTCTTAAAAAGTTATAAGTTTGTATTTGCTTTTCATTAAGTTTAGGCGGCTCATTAATCTCAAACCTTTTTCGTAAAGTAGGAACAATATCAGGTTGCTGCCAATAAGAATAAATCAATAAATCTTGCTGCTCTTTTGGAGTTAACTTTTTAAGCATTGGAATAACTACTTTATCTGCTCTTTTTATAAAATCTTGAAGAGCAGCATTTCCGTCTAATGCTGAAAAATAAACATCTTTCAATGCTGGAGACCTTTTTGTAAAATAATGAATGACTGGTGTAAGCCAACCTAAACCTATATCTTTCTCTGTCATTATTCCTTGTAAATCTTTTACAGTAAGTTTAACTGCTTTCTCTCCAAATCCTGAAGTAGCAATAGGCATATCAGGTGGTAAGATAGGTAAAAGCATTTCAAGTGAAACACCTTCTGGTAATTTATTAAGTAAGTCTCCAGAAATAGCAACTCGTGTTATTCCGCCCTTTCTTGGTTTTTTAAGAGAAACAGTTATTCCTCTATCAGGATAACTACCAATTTCATGAGTAATACCTTTGCTTTTAATTAATCCAGCATCATATAAAAATTGTTCTTGATATGCAGGGTCGTTAGTTCCAGATAAATCATCTATAACTTTTTTAGTTTCCTTTTCATTATGCACAGTTAATTTATTCATATAATATTTATAAGCTTCACTATCAGTTTTTATGTCAGCCCCACAATGAGGACAGGTATCACCAGGTTGAGTTAGTTGTTTACAATAAGGGCATTTGAACATATTTAGAATTCTATTTTTTAAGTCTTCTATATTTTTTGCGTTTTTTAAATATGCTTCATGAGCTTCTTCTGAAGTTGCTGTTCCATCCGCAACTTTTTGAAGAGCAGTTGCTCTATCAGCTACTTCACTTAACTCTGCACTTTTGTCAAGAGTAAAATCATCAATAGTTTTATTTGTAGAACGCAATACATTATTAACATGCTCAACTAATGTTTCTCCAGAATAACCACTTTTAGTTTTCCAGGTAGGGTCAGAAAAACTGTCAAGAACTTTGACCATATTGATTGGAGTATATAATCTAACTTGCTCTGCTTCAGGAAAATAAACCCCAATTTTGCCTTGTTTAACAATTGTTTGTGGGGACGACAATTTCTCTCCAGGTTTAGCTATCCATAAATCATCTAATGAAATTTCTCCTTTATATAACTTTTTTTCATAATGTTTTTGTGGCTCTACCGAACTTGCTTTCCTTGTATAGAGACTAATGAATGGTAATTGTCCAGGACACAAATTAGCGTTTCTATCTCCTCTATAAAATATTGATTTAGTTTCAATTCCTGTATCTGCCCTTCCAATAGCTTGAGGAGTAAACCAGCCAACAGCATCACCTACATCTTTGCTAAAATGAAATACTTCAATTATATTCTTTTTATCTTGATTAAGGTGTCTTGTTTGAATTGGGGTTTTGGGAAGTGTTTCTGAAGTATATCCTGGAGCAGTGGGGTCTATTGAAATACCGGCATCTTTCTTAACTAATTTTCCTGTTTTATCTTTTTTTCCAAGATAATAAATATCACTTTGTTTATATTCTTTTGCAACAGCAGTAGCTACATCTTTATTTTTAAAAGTTCTAACAATGTCTAAAGTAATTTTCTTTCCATCATTTAAAGTTCTGATAGAATATAATGGGTTAGACAATAAATCTATGTTCCTGCAAATAAAGTCTTCAACTTGTTTTGGAGTAATGTCTCCTATTTTAACAGGCATACTTCTTTCTGGAAAAACACCAACAGAATAAGTATCACTTCCCAACCTATTTTGAAAAAATAAATTGTAAGTAGAGCCGTTTCCTTTACTTTCCACATTATGAATATTAGGAATTGCATTTGCAGCAAGTTTTATTTTTCTTTTCATATCATCAAGAAGAGTAATATTTTCTTTTTTAGGTGTAAATTTCTCTGCTTCTTTTCTTTGATTATCCCAAAAATTGTCTCGTTCTGTTGGAGTATCTAAAAATTCTCCTTTTTCAAGAGAAGCTTTTTTCTTGTCTGGTCTTTCAAAAGTAGTTTGATAAGCATAATGTTTTTTTATTTTTTTAATATTATAAACAGGTTTTTCTTTTGGTGTGCTTGGTTCTTCTTTTACAACCATTTCTACTTCTTTAGGAACAGGCTTTTCTTCTCCTTCTAAACCAGCATTTATAGATTTAATTACTTTTGTTTCTTGCTCACTTATTGCATCAGAAGCCTCTGGGTTTTCTTTTTTTAATTGTTCAGTTTCTTTTTTTATAGTATTAATAATGCTAATTCCTACACGCTGTCTTGGTTGATATTGAGTAGTAAAACCAAAATATAAAGCTAATCCTGTATTAAATAATATATCTACTAAACTCATATCTTTAAAATTATCAGATAAAATTAAAGCGTCAGCTGTTGCGGCAGTGCCTGCTCTAAATAAAGAAAATAAAAGAGGAGAAGATTTTTTATTTATTAACGATAAAAATTTAGCGTCTTTTGGAGAAACAAAATTTATAAAGTCTGGATTGACAATACCTATTGTTTGATAGATTGTTGCTACGGTAGCACCATTTATAGCATTATTACGAACATTATTTACATATTTACCAAACTCGTCTTCTACTGGAGTTTGAGCTGCAAAAGCTGTTGCCATAGTCAAAGCATTATCGAAAAGTCCTTTACTCCAATCTACTGCTGTCCCAGCAGCAGTCCCTAATTTTGTAGTAGCTTTAGCAATAGCTTTTTCGGTAATTAGTTTATTTGAAATCTTTGCAAAACCAAGATGAAATGCTTTTACAGCAGGGGATTTTATAAAGCCAACTAAATTAGAAAGAGAATATGCTATTTGTTCTGCTTTAGTTTCTGGAGCATAACTTGCCCATTCTTCTTTACCAACTACTCGCATTAAATTTTCAGGAGCATTAAGAGTATATCCACGAGCAAATCCAGCTACTATTGGAGCAGCTACACTGGCTAATGGTTCTCTAATAACCTCCCCTGTTGGCAAAGTTACTTTTCCAGTATAAATTGGAACGCCAAATAGATTGGCTTTCTCCATTTCTGGTTGAGGTTCAGTTGGTTTTGATGGCGGTTCATAGCCACGTTCTTCAGCAACTTTTTCTAAAAACTCTTGACTCGGAGCAAGCTCTCTTCCTCTTGCTTCTCTTATAATTTTAAGTTTATCAAAGATATTTAAATTTTGATATTTTTCATAAACTTCTGGGGCAGCACCAATCGTTGGTTGTTCAGCTAAACTCGCTAATCTTTCGTCTAATTCTGTTAATTCAGTTCCTGCTTCTTTAGAAAGAATTGATTGATGTTGCTGTTGTTCTGCAAGTTTAGACAGCACACTATCTAAACCATCTTCTTTCTCTTCTTTATCAGGAACATCTGGTTGTTGAGACAGCTTTTTTAATCTATCATCAAGTTCATCAAAGTCTAAAGAAACATTATTCATTTTAGTGTAATTCCTTTACCTTTTAACCAGTTTAAAGTTTCTTGTCTTATAGTATCTTCAGAAAGTGTAGGAAATTTTTGTTTTTTTTGTTTTACCATTTCTTCAAACACATCTTGAGTTATAGTGTTTGATGATTGTGCTGTTGGTCTTGATATTGCTACTGGCTGTTCTGGTGTTTCGGGAGGCAAATTAGTTGTTAATCCAGGTATATCAAAAGTGGTTTCTGCATATTTAGCTAATTTATCTAACTTATCTAATAGTGCTGTTTCTTTCTGTTTTGCATTATTTAATACTTCTAAATGAGGTAATATACTTGGAAAGTCTTTAATTGTCTCTTCAGTTATTTCATCAGGACTTAATCCAGTAGTTTTATTAAGCCAATCTGTAAATTGAGTTTCTTCATTAAGCGTTGCTGTGTGAGCTTTATCTAATTCTTCTGAAGTTTTATAAAGCTCTTTTATAGCATTTTGTTTATAAGCTCTATCTTGTTTTGTAATATCTTCATTCTCTTTTCTTGCAGCCTCTCCCGCTTTTTCATAAATTCCAGCAGTCATAGCTTTTTTATATGCCAATTCAGCTTTTAAATCTTCCCCTTTTTGTAAATCTTTCCAGAAAGCAGTTCGTAAATCAGGTGGCAATTTGTTTAATTCTTGTTCAGTTGGTTTTCTTCCACTATTTAAAGCATTAGATAAGAGTTTATTATAACCAGCTAAAACACCAACAGCCATTTGCTTTTCCATAGGATTAGTAGAAAATTCAGTAATAGTTAAATGTTTTATAAGTGCTGGGTCAACTCCAGCCTGTCGTAATGTGTTTTGATAATCACGAATATTGTTATTCATAGCTATTTGTTTTTGAGCCTCTATATTTCCTCTTGCTATATCTCTTTGAGCTTCAATTTGTTTATCAGTTTCTGCGGCTTCAGCCATAAACCTCTCTGCTTGCATTTGTCTATCAGCAGCTATTTTATCTTCTAAAAGCTGTTTTTGCATAGCAGCTTCTTGTTCAGTCATGTATTTTCGTAAAAGTATTTCAGAAACTTTTGAAGATGTGTCTTTAATAGCTTTTCCGAATTCCCTTAAATCAATAGGCATATTATCCTCCGTAAATTTGAGATAAGCCTGACCAATATGGTGAATAACGAGCTAACTGACTTTGCTGCTCTGTTCCATACAACCCCATAAGCATATTAAGAAAATCCATTATTTGCTGTTGACCAAATTGCTGCTGTGCTTGTTCTAAACCACCGCCTAATTGTAATGCTTGTAAAGCACCTTCCTGTCCAGTCGTTTGTAATGAATTAAGCAGTTGAGTTGCAAGTTGAGATTTAGCTAATTCGTTCTGTTGAGCCTGACCAGTTATTTGCCCGATGGTCTGTCCTAAAGTTTGCTGCCCAGCTCTTATAGCATTTTGTATTGC
>DAKN01000095.1 GCA_002499185.1 Candidatus Pacearchaeota archaeon UBA284
TCAATAATTGAAAGTAGTACTGCAACAGCATCTCTCTTTTCAATTACATTATACACTTTGTTTTTGTAAGTCACTTCTTTTTCCTTAAAAATACGCATTTAATTCCTCCTTATTCATAAATTGTTTATTACTAATTATATATCACAAACCCCATAAAAAGTGCTGACATTACAAAAAGCATAAGGCAATCACTTATAACGCCTATTATCAAACATAGTATTGAAAGAACAAACCAAATCACCTTGCTTTTTTTATTGCTCATTTTTCCCCCCAATTTGAATTATAAAATTGTAAACCTTGTCTTTATAAGTGACTTCTTTTTCACTAAAAATACGCATGATACCTCATGTTATTAATGACTTGTATACCATTTTACCCAAAATATAAAACACACAAACCCGATTACAATACTAAAAATTATAATAAGGTTTGTTTTTCTTTCAGAATTTTGATTATTTTTTATTAGGTTTAACATTTCTTTATCAGAAAGATTCGATTGGGTATGAATAAATACTACATTACCCTCTATTACTGTTTTTGTAATATCGCCTACATTTTCATATGCACTTGCCTTATTTACATGTAATATATTTGCCTCATCAAAGTAGTATGCTTTTACTTCATCAGAAGTTTCCATAAGTATTGGAACTGGGATAACAGTTGTGGATGTTTGTGCAAATATTACCAACGCTGAGCATACCAAGAATAAAAACAATAACATTTTTTTCATTATTTCCTCCCATCTGTATTTTTATTTACTGCAATTACAGCAAACCCAAGACAAAGCGATGCTAATATCCCAAATATTCCACCACCTGTTATGCAGAGTAACAATAAAAAAATAATCGCAATAAATGACCATTTTAACATAATTGCTTTACTACTCATATTCTAAACTCCTTGTTGTTAATAGTCATCTCTATTTTCATCATAGTTATTTAGCAATGTAATGAACATTCTTATTTTTTTGTATAAAATAATACCCACTAATATTACAGCAACTACTGCAATGGTAATTCCTATCCAAATTAATATGCTCATAATACCACATCCTCTACTTTAAAGTTTCTAATCCCATTAATTTAAGTTTCTCATCCAGTTCTTTTTCTAATGCATCTCTATCCTTTTCTTTTCCAACACAGGCAACAATAAATGCACCATACAAGTAAGTATCATCCTCTTCTAATTTAGACACATCCTTGATGGCTTTTTCAACTGAGTCACCAAGTTTTTCAAATTCAGGTATTTGCTTTGTTCCTATTATGATAATTTTTGACTTCTTTTTTACTCCAAACATACAATTCTCCTTATAGTTTATTATAATATAATTGAAAATTCTAATATGTCAATACAAAAACTAAATTATTTTTCATCTATGTAAATTTTTTCTCCATAATTATTATAAAAAAACCAACCTTTTTGTTGTTCACCAACATCAACAAATCCTGTGTCATCTATGTAAATTATTTCACCTTCATTATAAAAAAACCAACCTTTTTGTTGTTCCCTACAATCAAAAAATCCTGTCTCATCTTCCCCAAACTCTACTATGATTTCCCAATTATCAGACTCTCTATTATCAGAATTAATATAATAATACCAATCTTTTTCTGGTTTACCAAAATCAAAGAACCCTTCAGACTCTCTACCACTTATTATTGTGTCTTTTCTTGTTCGTGTAATAGTTGTATCCTCTATATAGGTAATCAACCGAGTGGATTCTCCATCATTAATAATCAAAGTATCCCCATAAGACATCTGTATGTTTATGACTTTACCATTTTCAGATATTCTTTTGTCTGGTTTATTAAACAGTTGTCCTATTATAACTCCAATAACAAGACAAAAACCAAATATCGTAAGTAAAAACCGAAGGTCTTCTTTTTCTTTATTTGACATCTATTCCCCCTTATTGTTATAAAACTCAACTTCTGTTATAAAGCAATCCTTGTCGTTTTTGATATAATTTTCTGCATCTTGTTTATTCTGGTATGCTCTTACGGCATAGATAGTATAATTTTCTTCACGCATAATAATATACACATTCATAAATTTTCCGTTGATTTTTTATGTGCTTTTATGTCTAAGGTTACTTTTTCAAGCACACTATCCCCAAACAGAATCTTCAATCTTTCACGCCATGTGGCAAATACTATTTCCTTTGGTCTGCATTTAAGTTTTCTATTTTTATTTTGCAACTGTGCCTTTCTGTTCATCACACACTCCTTCATAAATTTACTTATTTACAATCGTTTTCTCTCCAACAACCAACCCATGCACCTTTTGCTCGGTTTCTTCTATACATTTTCTTTAATGCTTTCATTTCAACCCCAAAACTCCAAACATTATTTTTTATTTAGGATAACATCCAATGTTTTTCCAAAATTATTGTTATAGCATTCAACTATATAATTATCATTGCTCAATTGTTTTGAAATTTCATAAGCCACATTTAACCAAGCACTTTCTTCAAGCCCTAAAATATTGTCTTCAAGTCTTACATCTTCAATACCAGGAAAGTATACCCCTATTTGTTTGTCTATTTGTTCAGTTGTTATTATGGATATATAAAAAAACAATTCCCCATACCGACAAATATCATCAACCATACGCAACCTTCCATCTGTGTATTTGCAAACAAGAAATGCGTTTGGCGGAAGGCTTGTATCTGATAGTTTAGTTAAATGGGCATTTGGATTATTTTCTTTGAGAAATTCCACGATTTCAGAAATGTCATACTCTGACACATGTAGTTTGGAAGTATATTGTCTTATCAATGTGTTGCTATTACAACATTTGCAGGTTTTAGTTACACTGATTACTTGGTTCATTTCCATAATTACCTCCACTCACTCGGATAAATTGAGTTCAGTTCTTCATTCATAATAAGTTTTTTAACATCAGAAGGTTTGACATTACAAAAGTCATCTGGATTATTCCATGTTGCAATTTTACCAGTTGTAGTGTTTCTAACAATAACTTCTACATATGAGTTTGCTTTACCTTTAACAGTATATTCATACTCTACATTATCTACAACAATAATTCTTCTTTTGTTTTTGGGTATGCGATATTTTGAAACTCGTTTCTTTTCTTTCATTTTCTTTCTCCTTTTTTTCTTTCTTACATTATATCACAAAATAAATGAAAAGTCAATAGGTATTTGTAAATTATTCTTTGTTCAGTTTTTTCTTAAGTTCAGTTATTTTGAACAGCAACCGATGCTCCTCTTTTATTGCTGAACATCTATGAGAGTATAAAAATGTATACAGTAATTCAAGTAACTTTTCTTGACCTTTTTCTTGCCCATAAAGTTCTGTATAAATCTTTTCAGATTCTATTTCTTTTTCTTCTGTTGATGACATATTACCCCTTTTTAAAATTTAATGATATAAAGTTTTTGGTGGTCTGGGAGGGACTTGAACCCTCACGATATTGCTACCAGTAGGTTTTGAGTCTACCGTGTATGCCATTCCACCACCAGACCAATTATTTTAAAGAACTTATCCAATTAATTATAACCAAAAATCTACAAAAGTCAATGGAATTTGTAAATTAATCAAAAATAAAAACAATTACAATTAAGAATACTACAACAGGGATACACAATAGTAAAAACATAAGATGTATATAATTTTCTAATGTTTTTGTATCCTTTTTAAGTAATTTAAAGAACATTTTTGCAATTGAATAAATAACCCCACAAATAACTGTTGCAAAAAACACCACTAACAGCAGTATGTTTTTAATCAGCAATT
>DAKN01000073.1 GCA_002499185.1 Candidatus Pacearchaeota archaeon UBA284
CTATCTATCTATCTATCTATCTGTCATGACATGTCATGTCATTAGTATTTATTTATTTGAATAACGTTGTCTTATTATTTTTATTAGTTCTTCTGGAGTAATACCCATGTATTCAGCGGCATCGTTGATGAATTTTTGATTTTTTATAATTTCTTGCAATTTAGAGTGTTTCAAACGATTTTCCATTCTATCGTCAAGATACTTGAAGTTATTTTCTTTCTCGATATCTTTTTCTATAGTTTCTTGGATTTCTTGGATCTCCCTTTTTTCTATTCGCCCTAGTTGTCCTCGAATAGTATCGGCTTCTTGAGATAATAAAAATAGTTTTTTTTCTAATATTTCTTTTGGATGTAAATGTTCAGAAAGGTAGTTTTCCAATGCTGATCGCACATGTTGACTTATATCCCCTCCCAAATCTATTAAATCCAAATACATATTTTCAGTTAAATAAACTTGAATCGGAACAGGATATTTTTTTCTGCCGGGTACTTTTCTAGATTTATAACGCTCTACTAAATCAATATTTTGTTCAGGAAGAAATACTGAAGCTTTAATATAATTTTGCTTCTTGGAATAATATTCCTTACCACTTAGGGCATCATATTCTGTTACGGTAGAATTTTTTTCTTTTTGGATTTGATCCACTAAATTACTCACATATTGTTTATTAAAACAGACCATTACTCTGATTTGGGTATCATATATCTCATCGTTTGGAGGTCTTTTGAAATTATTATTTCTCAATAGTAATCTAGTATTACGAGGAAGACTATCTAGATAAAGAAATAATTTTGCATATCGAATTGCACTATTATTTGGGCATCTCCAATAACTCCTGTGAGAATGCTCATTTATATCTCCCTCCTTGGGATCTCCTGTTTCATCCATCTCAATTTCAGCATATATAATCTTAGACTCCAATAAGTTCTCAAATGATTTCAATAACGTGGCTGAATTTGACTTAGAAAATAGAAGAGACTCTATACCCTTCCACTCGGAAGAGGTATAGAGTGGAATTCTTTCCAAGTAGCCTGTAATCAATAATAATTTTTTTGTTAGTTCAGAAGTATCTTTTAGACCTGTAATCTTTGAGACTATTTCCAAATTATCATATATAATTGTCAAAGGTCTCAAACGTTCAGAAGATTCTAAATCTTCTTTTACATTGATATATAAATCTTCTAGCGTTGTACTTTTTTTACCAACTTCTTCTACTGAGATATCATCTTTTTCTTCTGGATCAATTTTAAAATAATCTTCATCATATTCGGGCTCAGGATAGATATCAAGATATTCTTCAACGAACTTTTGATTACTCATTATAATTTCAGTTACATGATGATTCTTTTTCATTAACATTATAAAATAATATTCTAGTTTATAAATTTTAACTTTATTGTAATTATGAATATGAAAATAATCCGAATAATGTCACATAATACATCTTATNNTATACTGCATCAAATACGTAAGAATTGTAGCTAACACCAGGCTTTATATAGAAAATAATATAAACTTATTTTTACTAGAATTATTGGATAATTCCCCAATAATACCAAAAGTATTATAAACACTTTACATAACCCTTATTTGAAGGAGGAAATTAAATGGTGTCCCGAAAAGAAGAGCTAATCACTAGAATCCTAGAGGATACTGGAGACTTTATTGAAGATAAAGAAACTTACAAAGAGTTCTTGGAATCCTTGAATCCCAAAATTTTGGAACTTTTTGCACTTGAACCTACAATGGAGGCAGCTTATATGGGAGCTTTTATGCCTATTTTTACAGTAGGGGGAACCTCCATTGACCGAGAATGTTGAAAGTAATCCAGGAATGAACTTTCACATTGAAAAATTACCTACTTTTATCAACTGCTCTTTTGAAGTTAAAGATAAAGGAATAAGAAAACCCCCTCACAGAATTTTTGTAGATGTTTGTTGTTTTCTTGATTTTATTGAGAGAAGGAATTGTAAAAACAATGGTTATCCTCTGTGGTACGCAAGTACAATTTTAATAAGCGAGATAATGAATGGTAAATATGAAGGTGCAATTAGTCAATCGACCTTAGAGATAGCGTTAACAAAAGTCAGTAATTTTTATGAAAAAATGAATCAAGATGGCGTAACGGCTGCAAAAGAAGTTCTAAGTTATAAAAATATTTTTTATGTTATGTCTTTAACAGATCAAGAATATAATAAAGCATTTCAAAAGTCAAATAAGTATCATATCTCAATTGAAGATTCCATACAATTAGAATCGGCAAAAAAATCATCATGCGATACATTTGTTACTCGAGATGTGAAATTATTAAAAAGTGATGAAGTCAACAAGGAAATACAAGTAGTAAAACCTGAAACTATTGTTGGTAAGCCCCCACATAATTTTTACTGCAAAGAAGAAGTAATAAAAAAACAGCCTGAATTTTTGAAAGATAGATTGAAAGATTTTATGTCTGCAAAGGATTTACCTTTTGACTTTTAATGATTTTTTGTTTTTGTAAAATTATATAATCTTTTCTGAGAAAATTTATATACAGTAAATAATACGTTTTTTAGGGTAATAATAGGGCAATGCCCCTGTAATGTAGCTCATCCAAAAATACCATTCCCCAAGTTGGCAAAAATCCACTATAAAACAATTAAAATGTAGCACAAATCGCCAACAAAACCACAAAAACAGTCCAAAATCAATGTTGGTGGTGCGGGAGCTGGGATTTGAACCCA
>DAKN01000043.1 GCA_002499185.1 Candidatus Pacearchaeota archaeon UBA284
GATTTTGATAAATCACTTGCCTTGATCAAATTAATTCAACCAGATATTGTTAACTTGTCAAGATTCTGGCCAATGCCTGGAACAAAAGCAGCAGAATTAAAGCCATTGAATAAAGATATAATTTTTGAAAGAAGCAAAATTATGAAAAATTTAATCGATGAAATTGCTGTTGAAAAAAATAAAAAATTTATTGGCAGAGAATTTAAAATATTGATTGATGAAAAAAGCACTAGAGGAAATTTAATTGGAAGAAATGAAAACTACAAGCAGATTTTGCTTCCCCTAAATCAAAAAAATGTCAAGATTGGAAATAAAGTAAAAGTTAGAATTATTGGTGCAACAAAGAACGATTTAAGAGGAAGGATTATTGATTAATTGTTATTTATTTAAATTCTCAAACTATTTGATTATGTCGTGTTCCTTTAGGTATTTCAATCTTGGCAAATATTTATCTAATTCCTGTTTAAGCTCTCTCATCTTGTGCTCAAGGTTTTCTATCCTATTTGATTTATCTTTTTCTCTTCTATTTATTTCAGAGGATAATATGTTTAAAAGAGGATTATATTGTGCATATACTTTTTCTGTTAGTTCCTTAACTTTTTCAGGATCAGAACGATGTTCTGATTCAATACTACTTAAACGGAGTTCTCGTATCCGTTCTATTCCACGAGAATATTCACACAATTCACTAGGTTTAAATTTATACGGATGTTTAAGTTTTTCTGTTAATGTTTCACCCATCTTTTTCTAAGTTTTTCATTCTTTATAAGGATTGTTGAATTTTAGTATATATCCAAGATATTATTAATCTTATTGAGCTTTTATCAATTTTATTATATACTTCTTTATGATAATTATTATAAATGCTTAGATGCCCTAATTAAAATGGCAAAGGGAATTAAATGTATAAGAACAGAGAAATTTTTATCTTTTTTATCTATTTTAGAATTAGAAGATGAAAGTCGTATCAAACTAGAATCCCTTGTAAGAAAACATAATATTTTTGATATGTTTAAATTAAAAAAACAATTAAATCTTAAAATAAATATTTTAAGGCATGGCAATCACGAAAATAGAGATTTAAAACAATACTTAGATGCTTATAATATCATAGCCAAATATGAAATGGAAATGACTGAACAAGAAATTTCAAATCCCTCATTATATTGCCATTACAGAAGATAAAAAATTAAGAGAAAAATTCAAAAATTAGATAGCCTTTTCTATTTAAACAAATATTATTTGCCTCTCTTTCTTTTTGTGCTTGAATTTTGCCCAAGTTTATTTAAGCTTGTTTAAAGGAGTCATCTTTTCCCAGGTATCGCCAAAAATCTGGTGAATTGCCTGCGCAAAGAATGGACTGTTTGCCCATATTCCTACATCGTAATTTGGATGGACTTCTTCATCGTCAAGAGGCATAAACATCATTTCCTTGCCATCTGATAAAGCAAATCTGGCCTTAAAATTGCCTGATCTTACTTCTGCATATTTAGCAAGTTCTTTTGCAGCAACCATGTTTTTTGAACTTATTGGAGCTGCTATTCTTATTGATACGCCTCTTTTCTTTGCTTTTTCCAATCCTGCTTTCAATGCTTCAAAATGTTTGTTCAAACCATCGGATGTTGTTACAATTGTAACATGTTTGGTTGCATTTCTTAGCATCATATCAAGATGGTTGTCTATATTATTTTTTCCTTTAACCGCACCGCTTAAATCTGTTGGCTCAACATATTTTATTCCAGAGCTATACAATGTTGAAAGCTCTTCTAAAACATCAGAACCTTTTAATTCATCTAAGCGTTTGTTTGTTTCATGAGCATCTCTTACAACACTTTTCTTTACTCGCTCAACAACTTCTGTTGGTTTTAATGCAACAAACTTTATTGGTTTGCCTAATTTTAAAACAACAAAACCTTTTTTTTCTAAGCTTTCAAGAATGTCATAAGTTCTAGATCTTGGAACATTGCTTATATTACTTAATTCTCCGGCTGTTGAAACTCCACGAGAAAGCAATGCACTCCATACCTTGACTTCGTATTGATTCAAGCCAAAAATTTTCCTTAATCTGCCCAAAAATTCTTCTTTTAAAACCATTTTATGTTTTATTACACTATAATGATATCAAAGTTAGATATACCCAGTATTTAAACCTTTTTATATTTCACTATTAAGAAATGACTTTTTTATAAAATATTAAATAAAATTTCAAAAGTTTTTCCTTTTATTTCTTTTTTTGCAGAGAATTTATATCCCGATTTAGCTGTTTCTTCAATTGAGAATTTCTTTGCATTTACCTTTTCAATTATTTGTTTTTTATTTTTCTCTATTCCAGATTTTAATTCTTTTGGCAATACTAAAAGTAAATCAATTTCCTGTTCTTTTATCAATTTAGCATTTTTTCTCTCGCTTTGGATTGCCCTTGTTAATTCTCTTGCAAATCCCTCTGCTTCCAAATCTTTTGTTAATTTAGTATCTAATTTTATAATTATTTTATTTTCTTTTGTTGTTTTTATTTCCAATTTTTTTACATTCAATTGAGTTAGGATTATTTTTTCAAATTCCTTGTTTATTTTTTCTTTTGTTGTTATTTTTGCACTTGCCAAGGGCCATTTCAAACCTATTTTTTCTTCGTCCCTCTTGGCTAATCCAGTTACGATTATATCAAAAACATTTTGCATTTCTACTTCTAGTTTTTCATCTATCAATTTTCCATCATGTTTTGGCCATTCTGTAAGATGGATTGATTCTTCTACTATTTTTTTCTGCTTTAGGTTTTGCCATATGCTTTCTGTAACAAAAGGCATTATTGGTGCACATAATTTTATCAAATCAAAATAAACTTTTTTTATTACCTTTTTTGCATCTTCGTCATCTTCTGAGATTCTGTCTCTTACAAGCTGAATATAACCTCTACTAAATGAATTAAGCCAGAAATCCTGTAATGATTTAGATGCCAGATGAGGATGAAGATTTTCTAATTCTGTTGTAACCTTCATTATTAATGAATTTAATTTTGAAATTATCCATTTATCTTCAACATTTTTTAAATTATTTATCTTTATTTCCCCATTATAATTTTCTCCACTATAATCAATTAATTTGCTTAAATTATAAAGAATATTAATATTATTTTGCGGTTCCTTAAGTGCATTAAATCCAAATCTTAATTCCTGTGTAGGATCTTGCGAGCAATACAACAATCTCAAAGAATCTGCACCGATTTTTGCAACAGCATCGTCAAACCAAATTGCATTCCCCTTGCTTTTATGCATCTCTTCGCCCTTTTCATCTTTTAAAGTTTCATAACCAAGAATTGATTTAAATGGTGCCTTTCCAGTAAGCATAATACCTGCCCACATTATTGCATTAAACCAGCCACGAAATTGCCCTGGCATGTTTTCACAAATGAATTCTGCAGGGTACCATTGCTGCCAATATTTTTTATCTGTTAAATAATTTAATGTTGAAAACATTACAATGCCGGCATCAAGCCAGGCATCTCCAACGTCTGGAATTCTTGATACTTCTTTCTTGCATTTAGGACATTTTATTTTAATTTCATCAATCCATGGCCTATGCAGTTCAGGAAGCTTATCTACTATTTTTTTATCAATTGCTTTTTCTTTCAATTCCTCCAAACTTCCAATGACTTCAATATTTCCACAAGAACACTCCCATATTGGTAAAGGCAAACCCCAATATCTTTTTCTTGATATAAGCCAATCACCCATATTTTCAAACCAATCTTCTTGTCTTGTTTTTCCATATTCTGGAAACCAATTTATACTTAGATTTTCTTTAATCAAATTATCGCGCATTCCCTCGCATTTAATATACCATTCATCAACTAATCTGAAAACTAATTCTTCTCCGCAACGCCAACAATGTGGATATCTATGTCTGTATGATTCAATTTTATAGACAAAACTTCTTTCGTCCAAATCCTCTAGAACTTCTTTATTTACTAAATCATATTTTTTTCCTGAAAAATTTCCAAATCCCTTCAAAAATACAGCATCTTCTCCTAGGGGGGATATTTTTGGAAGTTTAAGTTTTGTTCCTAAATCATAATCTTCTGCACCACATCCTGGAGCAATATGAACTATTCCTGTTCCTTCTTCTCCCGACGCTAAATCCCAAATAACAACTTTATGTTTTGTTTTATTTTTACTTTGCTCTTCAAGATTTTCATAAGGCATTTCATATTCTGTATTTTCAAGTTCTTTTCCGGTTTTATTAGAAACGATATTATATTCTCCCTTTAATTCAGATAATCTTGATTCTGCAAGCCAATAATAATTTCCTTCATTTTCTACTTTTACATAATTTAAATTTTCATTTACTGCTATTGCGATATTTGCTGGAACTGTCCAGGGTGTTGTTGTAAAAATCAAAAAATATGTATTTTCTTCTCCCTTTATTGGGAATCTCATAAACAAAGCCTTATGGCTTACTTCTTTATAGCCCTCTGTTGCAATATCGTGTTTTGAACTTGCTGTTCCACAACGCCAGCACCATGGAACTGCATCTTTTCCTTTGTAAAGCCACCCTTTTTCAAAATATTTTTTCAAAAGATGCCAATTATGGAGATTATTATTATCGGTCATAGTGTAATAAGAATTATCCCAATTCATCCATTGCCCCAATTTAATTGATTGTTCTGTTTGTATTTTTGAGAATTTTTCCACTCTTTTCTTGCATGCTTGAACAAAATTCAAGATTCCGAATTTCTCTATGTCTTTTTTGTTCTTTAATCCAAGTTCTTTTTCTTCCTCTCTTTCAATCCATAATCCCTGGCAATCAAAACCATTCTGATAACGTTGATCAAATCCCTGCATTGCTTTAAATCTTTGAAATAAATCCTTATATGTTCTGCCCCAGGCATGGTGAACACCCATTGGATTATTTGCAGTTATCGGACCATCTATAAAACTCCATTTTTTCTTGCCTTTATTTTTCTTCTGGAGTTTTTCAAATATCTTATTTGCAGTCCAAAAATTTAATGTTTCTGTTTCTATCTGTGTGAAATTATACATGCTATATTGATAACGAAAATTGTTTAAAAAGGTTTCTTAGAAACCAATTATAAAAAAATAAAAAAACGCTCAAAAATCCGAAGATTTTTGGCGCACAGAAAATCATAGATTTTCTAGTAGAAAAAAATTATAGAAAATTTACCACTCTTCTTCATCCCCTAAATCTTCATCTTCCTCAGCATCGTCATATTCTGGTTCTTTCTTCACGTTTTTATCTATCTTTGGCGTTTCTTCTTCAAATTCTTCTGATTCCTCTTCTGTGTCTTCTTCCAAATCTTCTTCAAATTCTTCCTCTTTAGCCATATTAACCTCCTTATTTCATTATTTATATTTTAATACAAATACTATTATGTGTTTTAATTTATTTTAAATTTTATCTAGCAGCCATTCTTCTTTGTTTTCTTTTTCTCTTTTCTCTTCTCATTCTTTTTCTCTGCCATTTCCATCTCATCTGTCTTTTCTTTTTCCATCTTCTGCTGCTTCTTTTCATTTGATTAAATTTTCCTTAAATTTAATGTCTAAAATGCTTATGCGTTTGGACTCCAGAAAATCTAATAAAGATTTTCTTGATATTGAAAATTCTTGAATTTTCATTTTTTTACCTTACTTAATTTTCTTAAATTGAGAAATTAGCTCATCATTTATTTTTTGTATCTTTTCTATTGTTGAAATTAAAACTTTCTTTGCATCCTTTCCTTTTGTTTGTAAAACAAGAATAGGATTTTTAGATGGATGGTCTCTTTTCCAGGCCGCTAAAATTACACTGTCATCTCCCCATAGCATATCTCTAAGTAATTCAGCTATAGTTAGATTATCCAATTCTACTTCGATTTTTTCCTTTTCTACTTTCAGAATTTCAATTTTCATATGTTTAAATAAAATGGGCGGTTTTTAAATGTTTTCTTGTTAGTTTTAGTTAATTTTATACTCTTCTACATCCACTTCTTTTGATTTAAAATTTAAATCTACAATGAATAAATAAAGTATAGATGCATCTTTTGGAGATTGAAAATTATGTTCTTTTTTATAAGCACTTACTATAACTCTTCCCCCTTTTTCATTAAGATATAATTTATTTTTAATATCTGCAATATCTTTAATATCTCCACTGTAAAACCCATAAAAATAGGTTGTTCCATCCGTTGCTTTTACTGTGGGATAACCCCCTCCCCCCAACATATTGGTGCCCCGTTTTTGTATGCTTTCTTGAAGTGTTGCTTCTAATGCATTTTCCAATCCTGGTGGAAATGATGTTTTTTTAGAATTGCATGCTAAGCACCCTAATGCCATCGTTGTTGCTAAAAATAAATTAAGCTTTTTATTTAATTTCATTTTCATTTATTTTTGTTATTTTCTGCTTCTTCCCTATATTTCATTTCTTCTTCCTGTTTCTTTATATCTTCCATTTGTTTTTCCAAATAATCTAAAAATTCTTTTTCGTCTAGAACCTCATTTTGTTTTTTTTTCAAAATTTCTTCCTCTTTTTTTCTTGCTTCTTCAAGTTCGTTTTTTTCTTTCTCTTTCTTTTCTTTTAATTTCCGCGCTCTTTCACGCATTTCTTCCATCGTAACTTCTTTCTGTCTTCTTTCTTCTTCCTCTTTTGCCTTAGGGGAAATTCCAGAAACTCTTCTCATGCTATCTTTTGTTGAATGTTTAATACTATTATAAACTTGCTCTGGTTTTGGTCTTGTTAATACTAGTGCTCCACTTAATTTAGAGCATTTATCACACATTTGCAAGCTTCTTCCATAAAGAATTGCATTAAATAATGGTGCTTCTTCAAAGCATTCTTCACATATTCCTATTAAAAGTGCTGTTTGTTCGTCCATTTTTTCTCTTTTTTCAATATCTCAATACTAAAAATAAGCAAGTTTATTAATATTTAATACTTGCGGTTTTGATGAAAAATAAAAGGATAGCTATTTTAATTCCCATTTATAACGAATCCAAAAATATTGAAAATCTGGTAAAAAAAATATCAGATATATCTAAAAATTATGAAATTATTTTTATAGATGATGATTCAAAAGATGGAACAAAGAAAATTTTGGAAAATTTATCTAAAAAACATAATGTTTCTTATTTTATCAGAAAAAATAAGCGCGGATATGGTTCTGCTTTAAGATTCGGTTTTGAAAAAACAAGGAATTTTGACGTTGTTGTGACAATGGATGCTGATTTTAGCCATAATCCCAAGGATATTCCAAAATTAATAAAGGAAATAGAAAAGGGAAAAGATGTTGTTATTGGTTCAAGATATATCGGGGGTGGAAAAATAAAGAATTGGCCTTTACTAAGAAGAATTACCAGCAAATTAACTAATTCTTTTGTAAGATTTTTTCTTGATACTAATATTAAGGATAATAGCGCGGGATATCGTGCTTATAAAAATAAATTTATTAAAAAAATATTGGGCGATATAAAATCAGAAGGCTACTCAATTGGGGAAGAAATATTATTTTTAGCAAAAAAAAATCAAGCTAAAATATCTGAAATTCCCGTTACGTTTTTGGACAGAACACAGGGTAAATCAAAGGCCAAAATGATAAAAGAAGCTTTTGGATTATTAAAAATGATTTTAAGATTAAGAAAAAGAGACATAAGACTTTTTCTTAAATATTGTATTGTTGGTTTAATAGGGATTGCAATCAACGAGGGATCTCTATATTTTTTAACCGAAAATATTGGATTGCATTATTTATTGTCTGGGGCAATTGCTATTGAATTATCTATTCTTTCTAATTTCATATTAAATGATCTTTGGACATTCAAGAATAACCGGCATGGGCATTATATGAAAAGACTGTTAAAATTCAATTTTGCAAGAATGCTAACTGCTGTTGTCAATTTCATCTTTTTGTTTGGATTAACATATATTGGGATAAACTATTTAATCTCTAATTTAGTTGGAATTGTGGTTGCAACACTTTTAGGTTTTAGGCTAAGCATAAAATGGGTTTGGAAAAAATAAAACAAAAAATAGGAATAATTTCAATATTAATTGCATTTTTGCTGTTATTTATCTTATTAATTTTTCAGAATCCGGCATTATTATGGGATGAAAATGTTTATTTAGGAAACGCAAGAAGTCACATAACAACAAGCAATTTTACAGAAGATTTCAGATTTCCATTAATTGAATATATAATTGCCGGGGCATGGTTTATTACAGGAGAAAGCGTATTTGTTGCAAGGTTATTGATTGTCTTTTTTTCTCTTGCTTGCTTGCTCTTTTTTTATTTAATTTCTAATCTCTTATTTAAAAAAGAAGAATTTTCTTTAATATTTACGATTCTATTTGGATTTTCTAATTTATTTTTATTTTGGGGTTTTAGAGCATATGCGGATATGCCATCTCTTACCTTAATTTTGGGGAGCATTTATTTTGCTATTAAATCTCAAAATTCTAAAAAAGAATTATTTTTTCTAATCTTAGCAGGTATTTTTTCATCTCTTGCTTTTTTAGCAAGATTTTCCTCAATATTGGTTTTTTGCTCAATAGCAGCATATTTTATTCTAAATAAAAAATATAAAGATCTTGGAATATTTTGCATTTTCTCTTTTTTAGCAATAACTCCCTGGCTTATTTACAACTACGCCACATATAACCATTTTTTATGGGATGTGTTTGAATATCAAAAAGCCGTGTCTCTATGGACTATAAATGAGCCGATATCAAAAGAGATTAATAATTTATTGAAGGGAGCAAATTTTATTCTTATTTTATTCATTCCAGGATTAATCTACTTTTTTAAGAATATTTTTAGTAATTTTAAAAAAGAAAAAGATAAAAAATTTATTTTGATTGCAGTTTATTTATTTATTTCTTTAATTTATTATACTTTTTTTGTTAAATTAAAAGATGAAAGATATATTTTAATGATTTTACCCATAATTTTTTGGATTTCTTGTTATGCAATTCTTGAAATTAAAAGAAGAATAAATATTAAAAATAATCATTTAAAGAAACTTTTTTCATTCGTTATTATATTAATTTTAGCATTGTGCTTATTAACAAATATCGTCCTTTCTTATTCTGTGCTTTTTAAAATTTGCTCTAATCAAAATGCTGTCTTAGATTCTATAGATTATATCAAAGAAAACAACTTCTTGAATGAAAACGATACGATTTTATCCAATTATTGGCCATATTATGCTTATCCCTTTAATGTTAAAGCCTATTCTTTTTGGAATAACCTTGAAGATATGATTACGGATTATAATCCCAAATTAATAATTGTCAAAGAAAATGATGGAACACCCTATAATCTCAGTGAAATAAATTCAAATTCGAAGATTATCTTAAATAAAGAATTTTTAGATAATTGCGGAAATAAAATTTTA
>DAKN01000105.1 GCA_002499185.1 Candidatus Pacearchaeota archaeon UBA284
ATTCGGCGAAAAATTCGAATTTTAACCCTTAAAAATAAATTTATCAACTTGCTTCTTGGCAAGTTCACGGTTTTTTTGGTGTTCTTTTAAAAAAGCGTTTATTTTGTCAATCAAATATTGTTTTAATTCTCCGGTAAGCATTTTTCCGCTTTTGTAATCATCGTGAATTTTTTTGATTTTTTTGTCATCTGGCTCGAAAAAATAGTAAAGCCATTGATATGAAACATCTATATCTGGATTGCCGCCGAGTTTTCTATGTTCTTCAACACTTCCACGCCCGCCGGAAAATGCATGCTTCATTATTTTCTTTTTTACTTCTTCTGGAGTATCTTTAACCCAGATTGTTGAATCTGGATCGCTTGTGGACATTTTACCACCAAAAGTCTTTAATCCAGATAAAAGTTTTGCATGCATTATTGCTGGTTTATAATAACCTAGTTTTGGAAGAATATCTCTTGTAATTCTAAAATGCGGATCTTGGTCTATTCCTAGGGGAACCAAACAAGGAATATTTTTCTTGTTCAAAAGACTTGGCAAGAAACAAGGAACAGTCTGCATACTTGTATAAAATATACTCCCAATATTCGTTTCATTTGTGAATCCAAAAACAGCCTTTGTTGTGCTGAATGTTATTTTCTTAGCGACTTTAATCGCTTCTGGATATAATATTCCTGCATGTTTAGTATCAATTAAAAAGTGTGTTTTCTTAGGATCAAAACCAAGAGCAATTACATCAAGCATATTTTCATAAGTATATTTCTGCACCTCTTCTAAAGTCAACTCTGGTTTGAACATAAATTTCTCATCATCTGTGAATTGGAACCAGAATTCAACTCCAAATTTATCTTGAAGCCATTTGCAGAACAGCCATGGAATCAAATGCCCTATGTGTGTATTTCCAGAAGGCCCTCTTCCAGTATAAATAAAAAATTTATTTCCTTTTTCATATTCATCAAGAAGCCAATTTAAATCCCTGTGGGCAAAGAAAATTCCTCTTGTAAGCATAAAATGTAAATCTTTTGTATATTTTTTTATCCTATTAAGTGTTGCAGAATCAAGTGGCTGAAGGCCGAATTGTCTTATTAAATTATTATAATCTTTATCATTTAAAGAACCTTTAACTTCATAAGGTGTTACTTTTATATCCTCTTTTTTTTGTTGGTTTTCCATTATTTATTTAAGCCAGAAGATTTTAAAAACCTTTACTCTATTGAGTATAATTATGAAACACAACTTTAAAGTTACTGGAATAATTGTATTGATGTTTATTATTTCTCAATTTATCGGACTTGCTGTTGTTTATAGTTATGATAATTATTTTGGCAAAACATCCCAGACACTCATAGCAAACGGGACAATTTCAAATGAAACCCTTCCAGATATTAGCATTGTCCGGGAAAATCTGCCTCCACCAATAGAAATAAAACAGACAGTAGATTATGTTTCAATAATAATTTCCATTGCAATAGGAATAACAATAGCCGTTCTTCTTTTTTTGTTTTTATCTAGGGTTAATGCTAAACTTTTGATTAAAATATGGTTTACTTTCGTAGTATTTCTATGTTTAAGCATAGCGTTTTCACTTTTATTATATCCGCAATTCGGACTTAGTTTGTTTAATTTATTTGGCAAAAGAATTTCTTTAGCAGAAATGATTGCGGTTCCATTAGCAATAACATTTACATATCTTAAAATTTTTAGGAGAAATATTATCGCACATAATTTTTCAGAACTTTTAATTTATCCTGGATTAGCTGTTATATTTTTACCTATTGTAAATTTATTCCTAGTTATAATTTTATTAATAATAATTTCAGTTTATGATATGATTGCTGTCTGGAAAACAAAACATATGATAAAAATGGCAAAATTCCAGGTTAATGAATTAAAATTATTTACTGGTTTTTTAATACCTTATGTTAAAAGAGAAGATAGAATTAAAATAGAAAAAATAAAAGCGATGAAACTTTCTAATAAGCAGAAGAATCAAAAATTGAGAAAAGAAAAAATCCATATGCAAATAGCCGCTCTTGGCGGCGGAGATGTTGCCTTCCCGATGATTTTTATTGGAGTAATTTCGTTAACCTTGGGATTATTACCTGCGATTATTACAATAGTTACAACAGCCATTTCATTGGTTTTATTGCTGTTTTTTTCACAGAAAGGAAAATTTTATCCGGCAATGCCTTTTTTAAGCATCGGCTGTTTGATTGGATTATTAATTGGTTTGATGATATAAAAACAGATTTGGTTAGGGGGAATAAAGTAAAATGCACATTGAAGAAACATTTTCAATTCTTTATTGGGATAAATGGAGGGAAAAAGACGTATTTTTCTTGTTAAAGCAATTAGGAAAGAAAGATATTTTCCTTATTCAAAAAAATACTAAAGAAAGATCATATGATATTATACTAGAAAATCATGAAGGAAATTTAATTGTAAAAATTGGAGAATATGAACCAGAAGGTAAAAAGGCATTAAGGGGTGCGATAGTTTTTTCAGGAGAAACAATGCATTATCGTGAAAAAATAAGAGAAAAGCTTATTGAAATTATTGCTGATTTTTATAAGGAATAAGAATTATTTACTAAAATATATTACTCCTTCTTTATCGCTATTGTATCCTGTTCTTTTTACTCCCCAAATCTTTAATGTTCCTGCAACATCTTTTCTAGAATCTTCTCTTACAGTATCATCTTGTTCTAGTACTTTTTCTAATAAACCCTTAACAGTAGATTGCTCCCTTATAGCTATTATTGCCTCACAACCAGCACGAATCATTGTTTCGTATTTTACATAGTATATCGGTATATTTTCCCCTGCCATGTTTTTTATGAAGAAATAATCCTTTTAAGGATTGTTGTTATCTAAAAGATATTTTCAATCAGAAGTTAATCTCGTTTTAAATCTTTCTTCAAGAATTTTTGTAATTTTCCAAGTATTATCTCTTGCCTCATTTAGGGATAATTCAATTCTCCCCTCTAATTTAAATTCAGATGTCTCCTTTTTATATGAACGGATATTATGCCCACGAGATAACCAATCGTAAATATGTAATGGGATGTTAGATGGCATAACCATTGACACTTTAATTTGATCTTGACAATGTATGCACATTCCATGTTCTACATAAAATAGCGAAATAACAGATTTTGTTGAATCTGTTTTTTGGAATCCAGACTCTGAGGTCAAAATCTTTTTAGTTTTGCTATCTTGTTCAATCGGAAAATCATACAGAAATAAAACAAGCGTTGCTAAATCATAAGCCATCCTGTCTTCATAAACTCTTGCAGGCATTCTCTTAGATTCTCTATCTTTTAAGGGATATATGCTAATGTGGTTATTAAATGAACTAAAGAGATGCATTGGATGATTTCTGTGGACATTAAAAAGATAGAATATTGGCGTGCGAAAATTTGCAGCAAAAGGATTTGATTTATAATCTTCATTACAATAACTGAACTGGTTTGTGGATCCTTCAGCAATGATAAATCCTTCTTTGACTATTTTACTGTCTCCTTTTCCAATAATCTCTTTTCTTTTTACCCAAACCATATAAATCCATCAGAAAAAGACTTTATTAAGAAGATTGTTGAATAAAATATATTTTATTATATCTATTTCAATCTTAAAACTTCAAGATTTCTAGGAACACTTGTTTCAACTTTATGGATTTTATACAATGAAGAAGCTAAATCTAAACTTCGCGATTGTTCTCCATGATTAACAATAATTCTTTTTGGCATAGGAATTATGCTATTTATAAATGAAAGAATTTCATTTCTTCCAGCATGTCCCGACATGCCGTCTATAGTTTGAACTTCAATCTGAATTTTTATTATTTCTT
>DAKN01000091.1 GCA_002499185.1 Candidatus Pacearchaeota archaeon UBA284
AAAGTCAAAAAGTCAAGCACCGATGCACTCTGTTCTTGGATGTATTCTGTTCTTGTTATCCCCGCTCCTAATTTTATAAGACTGAACATCATAAATGTTTTTCATTAAGAACTTCCTTATATTCTTTGTCTAAATTCTTAGGATTTTTGTAATAAATTTTTGCAGTTGTAATTGCTTTGATCAAGGTTTCATTGAATTCAGGTTTTAAGTTGAGAATATTCAAATGTTCTTTAATGAATCCCTCCTTACTATATCTTCCATATAATTTACCAATCGACGAATGCAAGAAAGCTGTTATAAGTCCAGTAATTCCGGAAAAATCTATATTAACTACATAATCTTTATCGAAAAGATTACATATCTTATTGTATATTTTTTCTCCGGCGTCTGCTGATACTGCATTACTTGCGCCAATTTCCTCAAATACTTTAATTGTGTATTCTTTCATATTTTCTCCTTATAGATAGTCGTTAACATCTTTTTCATCTGTTAATATATATGCATTTGTATCATCGGTTCTAAATTCATAATTAATAACAGCTCCGGGATAATCATTATTAAGATTTTTTATTTGCACTTCTCCTAATTCATTTTGCTCAAAATAACCATCAGCCCGATTGATTATCTTGTATGTTAACCTTTAAGTCAACTTTTGTCAATAAGATATTTTCTAATTCCATGATTATCTTCACCTGCACTTCCATTT
The DNA here is from genome assembly GCA_002499185.1 of Candidatus Pacearchaeota archaeon UBA284. GTDB lineage: Archaea > Nanobdellota > Nanobdellia > Pacearchaeales > UBA284 > UBA284. Next base: position 707 of record DAKN01000091.1, read on the forward strand.
ATTCGTCTTCAAACTCATCTTTTCCTTAACTCGCCTGATTTATTTTTTCAGATCATGTTTACTTATGTTAATAGTTGTTTGATAATCTAAAATACAATTCTTAATTGTGTATAACATCTCTTATTTTTCTTGCAGGATTACCTGCAATGATGCAATAGCCTTCTGGAAAGCTTTTAGTAACTATTGAGCCTGCCCCAACCACTGTGTGCTGTCCAAGGATCACTTCAGGCAAAATTACAGAATTCATACCGATCCAACATTTTTCTCCTATAATTACTTGTTTCCCTTCCAAATGTTTATCGGGATCAAGTAAATCATGATTTGAAGCTATAATTCCAACATTTGGAGCAATCCAAGTCCCTTTTCCAATTATTATTCTTCCATTATTATATGCTTGGAAATAACAACCGGCTGCCTGAAAATTATTTAAATCATCTACATGAAAATCTATATTTTGTGGAATTGTTGCTGAAACTCTTGGTGATATTGGAAATGGGACTCCTCTATTAATTCCCAATATTACCCTAGATTGAAAATCTGTTACTATCCATTTCCATCCGATACCTCCAATAGGTCCATATCTACCAAGAAAATATTTTCCTCGAACAAACTTTTTATCATAAATAATTAATGCAAAAATGTTTCCCCAAATGTAATACCATATCGCTTCAATTCCTCTAAATAGTTTTAATACCATTTTTTCTCCTATTCACTCATTTTTAACTTGATACTCATTTAATATCCTCCATTTGTCCTTTATTCTGTTTAAAAATATAAAAAAATATAAAAATCCCCAGATAAAACTTAAAGTAATAGCAACTAACAGAATTTCTTTTATAGTTCTTGGACTGATGATCTTTTTTATAAAATAAAGGACAACTCCTCCTGAAATACTAATAAAAGATATTTTAGTGATTTCCTCCCATGGAAATATTTTTTTAAAAGGTATAGAAATAATCCTTGAAGTGATAATAAGCTGTAATATAGCTACTATTAGCATTGATATAAATGTTGCTATAGCTGGTCCAATAAATCCAAGCCATCTATAAAATATGTAATTTAAAATTACATTTAACCATAGTGAAGCCAATGAGGAGTAAAATATAAATTTAGTTTTTCCTAGAGAGTTCAAAATAATGCCGAAGTATGTGAATCTCAGAAGCAAAACCATACTGTAAATTCTAAAAACTGCCACTCCGGGAAGATATTTACTTGAATAAAGTAATGTTAGTGTTTCAGGAGCAAAAACTATAAATAGAGTTACAAAAAATGACATTACTATGAAAGACAATTCATTCGCATTATTCCACAATTTTATTGCAGTTTTTCCGTCTCCATTTTTTAATATTCTTACCAATTGAGGCATCAAAACAGCAGTTAATGATAATGGAAGTATTGTAATCGGTATTTCTTTTGCGGCATTAGAATAAATGGCAAGTTGTTCAACTAAGAAGAATTTACCTATTATTAATTTATCAAGCTCAATACTTATAGTGCCAGCCGCAGTAGCAAGACCTATTGGAACAGAAAATTTAAGTAATTTAGAAATCCATTGGCGGTTGAAAGCAAATTTAATTGTGCTCACATATCTATTTACTATAAGATAAATAGCAAATGAAAACACGGTTTCTACAAGTATGTATAATCCGATAAAATGACCAAATTGCAACTTCAATATTTTCATAATAAAAACAATAATTAGTAAAAAAAGACTATGAAGAATTTTAAATATTATTAAATTTGAAGTTCTTCCACTTACAATTAGAACATTATCAATACTTTGAAATGATATTTTCGTCCAAGGCAAAATTGCAAGAACAAATACAAAATCATTTATTGAAGGATTATTGAAATATTGTGATATTAAATCAACTCCTAAAAATAAAACACCTCCCGTTAATATGCTTATTAAGGTTGATAAAGTATAGTAAACAGAAACAAAACTCTTTGCTTCTTCCTGTGACTCGATTCGAGCTAAAAAATAATTAATACTATTGGGAAGTCCTAATACTAACAAAGATGTTATTAAATTAACCACTAAAAGCAATTGAGAAAATGTTCCATATTCCTTTAATGTGAGGTATCTTGAGAGTAGCATAGAAAATAAAAGCATTAATAGTATTGAAAATGCTTTCGAAAAAGATAGCCAAAATGCATCAGATGCTATTTTTGTTTGCATTTACATTTTCTCTCTACTAATTTTTGCTGTGCGCTCTATTAATGCGATTTCATCATTAAACCTCTCATCAATCGTTAAAAACTTTTCTTTTGAGGTTTCCAAAGCTTTTTCTCTTATTTTTTTTATGTCAATTTCTCCATCTAATATTTTTTTAATAATAGTACAGGCTTCTTTCTCGTCGTCAACTAAAAATCCATTAATTCCATTTAATATAAATTCTTCAAGAGATCTGTTTCTTAAAGATATAACTATAGAACCAACTGAAAATACTTCATAAAACACATTCCCTAAATTAGAGTGCTCACTCATAAAAACATTTGCTATTGAATTATATGCAAATACTTTTAAATCGTTCTTTTTTACAGGACCTAGAAAATGTACATAAGCGCTTAAATTTGACTGTTTAACCAATGATTCAATATAGTTTCTATAATTTACTGAAGTACTTTCACCAGCAAAATATAGATGTATTTTCAGATTCTCTTTATGAAGGTACTCAAGGACTTTAATAACTCTGTCTTGACGTTTGCATTTATCAAATCTTCCTGCGAAATAAATATATTTCTCATCTGAGGGAATAGATACCATTTTAACACTATCTATTCGGGATATTTCAACTCCAGTTTTCCAGTGATAAAACCTATTTTTTTTCGATCTACTCCATGAAGAATAAATTCTATCACAATGTTGACCATCATCGGTAGCTAGAATGAAAGTAGCTCCAATAACAAAACTTATAAATTCTAATGGATGTATAAGAGCAGCAAGATATTTCCCATATCTTTTAATATCTGGATAACAAAAAGTGAAATCGCCAAATAAACGTACACCAGAAGGAATTTTCCTATATTTTGCAACAATTTGACCAGCTACACCTTCATAAACTTTGCAATATATAAAATCATATTTTTTTACTTTAGTTGCTTTTAATGAATAATACAATAACTGTAAAAATCTGAAAATAATCCTTACTTCTCTAAATAATCGAAATTCTGAATATGGAGCATATATATTTGCAATAATATTTTCTTTCTTTAACCAATTTACTTTAATATTGTAATTTCCTTTGAAATTTGAAATCATTACTATGTCTACTATATGTCCTCTATTCACCAACTTACGCCAAGGGAAATAAAAACCAGGCAAGCCAGTGATTTCATTATCAAGTTTTCCAGTAAGTAAATCTTTAATCGGAGCATTCATACCTGTCACATATAATATGTTCATTTCGAAAGATCCTTCTTTACCTCTTTTTGTATTTTTTTTGTTTTCTCTGTTATGGAGTTAATTACTATAGCAAAAATTATTAAAAATATTGGAAGAATCTTATGTCTATGTCTAACTGCTGTGCCAGCATTACCAACACCAATTCCAAAGATAAGTGATACACAAGCAAGTATTAATAAAAGACTAATAATGAGTGTCCTGTGTTCTTTTATTCTATTAAAATTAGCAATCGTAATTATAATCACCACGAGATATAGAATTGAATCTGTAAAAAATGTAATTACATCCATTATCCACCTCCAATCCCAAGGAAGAGGAGCTGTAAGAAAATAAAATGTTTTAATCGGTCCATAAATTATTAGTTGCAAGGGATTGTTTATTTCTACTCCTTTAAGATACGCTGATCCTCCTAATCTTGTATTAGCAGTTGAATATATATCGTTAATATCTTCAACTGTCAGAAATTTTTCTAAGAATATTCCTCTAAATTGAGTGTATATTATAGATGTCAATATTGCTATAAGTACAAAAACGATTATAGTATTTAAAGTAAACTTATAAGCATCTCTCTCTTGTTTATAAAATAGCAATACGAATGAATACCCTACCAGAACCCCTATCACGCCAGAATGAAATGTACTAGCTAATCCTATGAGCAAAAATGATGTTATTATGTTAACGGTTTTTCCTTTTTTAAACCATAAAATAAAGAAGTACAATGAACAGACAACAAAAAATGTTATTATTATTTCCCTCAAAAAAATAGCAGATAAAATAAGTGAATTGGGGAAAAAAGCTGAAACAAGGATTACCATTCTTGAAATATGTGGACTAATTTCTAATAAAACTAATATTTTGTAAATTATAATGATAATAGACAATCCAAGTAAAACATTAATATACTGTCCGACCATTCTTTGAGGACCGATAAAAGAGAATATTACTCCATTCATTTTCGAGTACATACCACCGAAGATATCTCCCCAAACTAGCGAAAGGTTATCCATCACCTTTAAACTATAGTAATAGAATACTTCTGAGTCGGAACCACTGTTGGGAAGTTTAAAAACACTATTTCTATATATATCCCAGAACATCAACATAAGTCTAATATAAAAAGCTGAAATGAATACTATTTTGCTTTTCAATTTACTATTTATTATTACAATGGTAGTAAATATAATGTGTAAAGAAACAGTCACTATTATAATTGACTCATTTATGAAAGTATACGATTTCAAAAGTGAAAGAATTATGACTTCAAATAACAATCCCAACCATATAATATAGAAACTATTATTCTGCTTCATACTTTTCATTTAAATAGTATTTTTGGAGAAAACTAACAGTGGAAGCAATTCCATAATGGGCTTTATCAATTTCCGAGTAAGTATTTATTCTATTTTTCAAAAAACATTGCTGAAGTGCCTTGTTAGCCCAGTATTTTGCAGATTTGTCAAGAGGGATAAATTCGATTAAATTTGTAATTTCAACTTCCTTTGTAATGGTACTTGATATTATGCACTTCAATCCACTTGCTTGAGCTTCTATTAAAACTATCGGTAGTCCTTCATACATAGAAGGAAATAAAAATATATCCATTGACTGCAATAAATCCGGAATATCTGAACGAACTCCAAGGAATTTCACTTTGTCTTTTAATTGTAAATTACTCGTCTTTTTCTCAAATTTTTCACGCAAACAGCCATCGCCTATTAACAGTAAAATGGATTCATCATTTATTTTACAAATTTCAGAAAATATTTCTAGTAAAAATACATGATTCTTTTGATTTGAGTCCATCCGACCAATATGACCAATAACCAACTTATTTTCTATACCCAATTCTTTTCTTTTTTTGTTGCGACACAATTCATCAAATATGTATTTTTTTATATCTATTGCATTATTAATTAGATAGTATTTTTTCTTTTTGCAGACGTTTTTTCCAAACAACCAGAATCCCGCTTTTTGAGAACATGCAAATAATGTATCAGCATATTTTGTTATTCCTCTTAGTAATATTCTTTTAAATATTCCTTTTAAACCTTTATCAAATGAAGTATTATGACTGTGGACTATAGTATTTATGTTATTTATTTTAGCAATTCTTAGATAAATTGATGCAGTAGTAAACATATGACCATGTATTACTTGCCAATTGCCTTTATTACTATTAAACAAGTTTTTCCAATTTGATACATACCATAAATGATTAAAGCCGTTATATCGAGGGACTCTAAAGATTCTTCCTCCTAAAGCAAGTATCTCGTCATCGTAAGCGCATTTGTCTGTTGTGTGAACAACAAAGTCAAATTGAACCTTGTCTCGGTCTATATTTCTGTAAACATTCATCATCAAAGTCTCAGCTCCGCCTCTGTCCATTCTGCCAAAGCATTGAAGAACTCTAATGGGTTCAGCCATATTTTTTACCTTTTAACTGATAAATAGTTGTTAACTCCTTTATAATATTTTTTGTTGTAAATAATTCCGATTTCTTCATTCCGTTTTTTCCATATATTTCTCTTTTCTCGGCGTGTAAATATAATTCCAATATAAGTTCTGCAAATCTAAGAGGTGTGTTTGCATTTGATAATAATCCAGTTTTTCTGTCTTCCACAAGTTCTCTGTGTCCTCGATTTTGAGACGCAATCACAGGTTTACAACAAAGCATTGCTTCAATTATATTTAAGGGAAGTCCCTCTCTGTAACTTGCCGAAACCAAAACATCGCATATTTTCATATATTTATCCAAATCAGTCTTATAACCTAAGAAAACTACATTTTTTTCAATTTTCAAGTTTTTAACCATTGTTTTTAGTTCATTTTCATCAGATCCGTTACCGGCTATTAATAGAAGAATATCAGGTATTTTTTTTACTGAAATTGATATAGCTCTAATTAATGTTCTTTGATTCTTGTTTTTATTCAACTCACCAGCACATACTAAAATAAAACTCCTCTTTGAATATGATAACTCGCTCCTGATTTTACTTGAATCTTCTAATGAAACAGGATAATATTTTTTTTCATTAGCCCCCACACCGTGCATATAATACACATTTGTATTGAAACTATTTTTTACTCTATCATAATCTTCTTTAGTGATGGTAATTAATTTGTCCGTAAAACCTGCCATAATCTTTTCAAGAGGATAATACAATAACCAGTTAAAAACCGATGCACCGCTATAAAAATGGAATCCATGAGCAGTATAGAATACTTGCGTTCCGTTCTTGCGAGCTTCCTTTGCTGCGAGTTTTGTTATGACACCTCCAACGGGAGTATTACAATGTATTATGTCATATTTATTCTTCATTATTAATAATTTCAATTTTTTATAGGCAATTACATTATTTATTTTAAAAGGTGATCTTTCAAATGGTATATCAAATACTTCATCCACATTCTCTATCTCGAGTCCGTCCTTCTCAAATAGATTGTTTTTTGCAGCAACATGAACTTCATATCCTTTCTCTTTAAGTAAACCAATTAATGGCTTGTGAAATTGAGCAATGTGACTTTGAACTGTTGCAGTTAATAGAACTTTCATCTGTCCTCTACAAACGCTTTCAAATTTTTATATATTACATCAAATAATCTTTGACCATTTTTTTCTGATTGAAACGAATTGTGAGGAGTTATTATAACGTTATCCAAACTCCATAACTCACTGTCAGCAGAAAGCGGTTCTTCTTCAAATACATCCAAAGCAACTCCAAGAAATTTTCCATTTTTTATTTCTTGAATCATTTCATTTTGATTTATTACAGCACCACGGGAAACATTAACAAGAATAGATTGATTTTTCATATAACCAATCATATCTGAATTAATCATTCCTTTTGTTTCCTCTGTTAAAGGAACAGAAATAATTATTATATCGCCTTTATTTAATATATCCTTGATTGAATTAAAATTGTGATACTCATTTATAAATTCTGATTGTTTACTTTCTATATCAATTGCTATTGTTTTCACTCCAAAAGGCTTTATTCTCTTTGCTATTTCCTGACCTATACTCCCAAATCCTATAATCAATGCATTTTTACCTGTTAATTCAAGAATATTTCGTTGTTTCTCCCACCTGTGTTGTCTTTGAGATTCATAGAATAACTTGCTTTTTTTATAGATCTCTAAAATTTTCAACAAAACCCATTCAGATATCGGAATACTGTAAACGTTTTCAGCATTGAATATTTTTATATTTCTTTCCTTTATGTACTCAACGGGTATTCTGTCATAACCTACGCTAGTAATTTGAATGAACTCAAGATTGTCAAAGTTAGAAATATCATTAAATTGAAAAAAAGCATTGCACACAATACCATTTATATCTGATGAGTTTCCACTATATAGTTGTTTCTCATCTTTCATTAATTCAATCTCAATTGAGAGAGATCGAATTAACTTCAACTGCTCTTCAGAAAAATCAAACGCTCCGGTAAGAAGGATTTTAATGTTTTCCTCCTAAAATGGAAATTTTGAATTTAGTATGAAATAGATATTTACCAGCATTTTTCGGAAGTTAGTTTCATTAAGATTTATTACCCTTGAGTTCATATCATATAATTCTTTGTTAAGAAATTTTTTCATATCAAGATGATGTCTGTCTGAAATTCGATCTTCTAATTTCACTCTCAGAAGTATGTCTAATAGTTTTCTGTTATTATAGGGAATCGTTATGTCAAAACAAAATTTCATGACTCCAATATCTAATCCGCATTTTGCACCATGCATCATCTCCCATACGAAGAAATCGCTCTCATCATAGTTGAATAAATGCTCTTTTAGTTGAGTATTAGTTAAATATTGTTGATAGTGATAATCCGTCCTCTTCACTAAAGAACGATTCAAAAAAAAGATTTTGTAAAGTGAAGTATAATGTCTTGGTTTCAAATCCTTTGGCATTGAAGTTCTTCCAAAATATTTGTACGCATAAGCTCTGAAAGTTTCTGCTATCCAAGATTTAACCTCAACATCGCAGAATTCAACTTTCATTAATGTGATTTTCTTTCTTATGTCATTATCCGCATATGTTCCTATCTCGCCATCATTATGAATAAGTATCTGTTTATAGGTGCTGAAATCATCTATTTCTCCATTATTTTTCGGAACATCAATTATCCTATGCGTAACATCGAATTTTTTACTTATTTTACCTGCTACTTCTGCATCAACCGACTCTCTATGCATTGAAATATAACTAAAAGTGGAAAACTTGTCATATAGTCCATTTGCTGCTGAAAAGGTGGTATTGCTATCTAATCCTCCCGTCAGGGATATCGCAGGTTTTTTCCATTTTTTAGTTATCAACACCATATTGTTATGCATTATTTCAGATGCCTGTTTTATTACTTCATTATATTCCTCTTCATTCGTACACATCTTTATTTCTTTATTTGGATAAAATCTTGTTACTTTAAATTCGTTCTTCTCAAAGTCAACATTTGTATTAGGTACAATCCTCTTGACTTGTTTAAAAGCAGTTAATTCTCCAGGCAGATAATTACCCATCATGTATTTATACCATTTATAGTTAATAAGTTCTTTAACATATTCGTCCATCTCCAAACGACATAAATCCCCTATCAATTGCATATGTGATGATATATAGATTTTTTCGTCGATTTTGCCATAACAACCATACTGCATTCCTGAACAATCGAGCATGAAACTGATATTATTACCCTCGATATAACCTAAAATGAAAAGTCCAGTCAACTCATCAGTTGCTTCGAAGTATGATTCCTTTCCTTTTTGCAATTTATCTGCCAAAGATGACAGAATTTCTTTCTCATCATATTGCATTGTAAAAGGATTATAAGCATGACCGATTAAAAAAAATGATTTTCCATTCTTTTCCACAGTGAAAAGTTTATTTAGTTTATGAATATAAAATTGGAAATTGCCGATTTGTGTTGTATCCCAATTAGAGTAAAATGGATATGAATTCTGATTATCTTTGAAATTATTAGTAGTTATTAGAAAACCCCGTATAAAAATATACTGTTGAAGGTCTTTTCTTTCATTCAAAACACTTTTTAACATTTCCGTCCTCCTATGTCTTCTTTTTTATTTGATTCACAATCTGCCCGACATTCAATTTAACTTGAATTGTGTTATTATCAAAATACTCTTTGCCTTTATTCAACAACTCCTTCTCGAAAACTCTTATATCTTTAACGCCATTATTAAAGGTCTCTAAAACTTCATTATAATCTCCAACATTTTTTGCATTACAGAAAGTCCTTGAAAGTATAACCATTGTTGAACCAAGACGATAATGTTCGGCGATTATCCTTTCCGCAGGAAGTGTTCCCTGCCCGACTCTGGCAATTCCTCCGAATCCGTAAGGAATTCCGGTTTCTTTGATTCTTTTGCATAATTTTTCAACTGTTCCGTCAGCCAAAAGTTCAAACATGAATTTCATTTTATACCCAAGATGCAGATCATTTAGACCTATATGAATATAATCAATACCTCTGATACTGAGAATTGATTTTAAAACATCAACTGCTTCCGGAGTCTCCAACAAAATGCATGTTTTTACTCTCTTATCAACAATATCGATAAATTTTCTGACTTCCTCAGAAGTTTTAAAGTATGGAAGCATGATTATGTCTGCACCATTCTCTATAACTTCATCTATCTCCTGCTTTGATTTTTCATATAGCGGATTAACTCGGACGAGAAGTTCTGAAGTTGATAAAACATTCCGTATTTTTTTGACATCTGCAATAGTGTGTCTTGAAATTACTGTATCAAGATGCCCTTGTCTTTTATCCTTTCCCATTATTTCAAGATCAATAAAAATCCAATCAACTCCGCTCTGTTCAGCAATTTTAGCAATCTTTTCATCATTGGTGATAAACATCAATTTTAGGGTCATTTTAATCTGACTCCTTTCGATTTACAGTTTCACCGGTATTCACATTATCTTGCATCAATAGAACCTTAACAATAGTTTTAAAAAATATCTTCATATCAAATAAAAAGGAAATGTTTTTTACATATTCTATATCAAGTTCTATTCTTTTATCCCAAGGAACATCTTTTCTGCCATTAATTTGCGCCCAGCCTGTGACACCCGGTCTTACACTGAATCTCTTTTTCTGTTCTTCGGAATATTTTTCAAAAGGCCAAGGATGATAAGTTAAAACAGGCCTTGGACCAATAATTGACATATCTCCTCTGATAATGTTTAACAATTGCGGAAGCTCGTCAATGCTGGTTCTTCTGATGAATTTTCCTACCTTAGTCACACGAGCATCATTTTTTGATTCATAAACTCCGCCCTTTTCTGCACCTACGGTCATAGAACGAAATTTGTAAATTGTAAACACTTTTCCATTTAGACCGATTCTATCTTGTTTGAAAATAATTGTATCTTTTGACTTTGATTCTATTATTATTGCCAATGAAGTAATCAAAAGAACAGGTGAAAGCAAAATGGAAGCAATAATTGCTATTAAAACATCCATTATTCTTTTAAAGCCTACATATAGCATAAACTCCTATCTTTATAATATTATTATTTATTATAACAAATTTAGAGTTTTTTTTCAATACTTGTATAGAAAATTGATTTATAGATTTTATTCTATATGAGTCAAGAGAGAGAATGATG
>DAKN01000079.1 GCA_002499185.1 Candidatus Pacearchaeota archaeon UBA284
AATGAAAAACGCCTGAAATTTGATGTATGTAAAAAACCAATGCGAGGGTCTAAATGTGTTTGGTAGATTTCACTAAGAATATAATTATAAATCATAGAGTTTGAAAAACTTATAAGTGTGTTAATATAATCTTTTGGTGGTCTTCTGGAGCGCTTTTCAAATGTAAAATCTTCATTATGAATAATTTTATTAAAGGATTGATAATATAATTGTTTGATTTGACCTTCTACTGCCATAAGGTCTTCAATTGTTGCCTGAGAGGCTATTTCTACAAGTTTTGTTTCTATATCTAAAATCTCTTTTTCTAAGTTTTTGCCACGCCTATTATAGTATTTCAAGATTTTTAAGCAGTTTTGAGCAGCACCCTCACAAAAACACTTTGCAATAAACAAGCGTAATTTAGCTTCAATATAATGTTTAACCTGATTAACAATCATATAACCAGAATTGTAGTGTTCACGAGGGTAAAAAGTTCCCATATAGTAGCCATAATGGTTAAAATAGGATAACATAATTTCTTTTTGTGAAAGGAACTCTAAAACTTTCTTATTAAAGTCAACTTCACCAAAAATAAAAATTTCTTTAACATGTTCTACTGGAATATATTTACGATCTTCATTTTCAGATTCAAAATATAGTGTGTTGTCTTTTCTTTGCAATCTGCCACTTGAAAAAATGTAAATGGTCTCTTTCATTTTAATTCTTTATGCAAAACAAAATTCATAATGCGCACATTTTCTACATTGCTTAATCTTCTTAACTTGTGGTGGCTCTTCACGTTTTAATATATCTTGCAAGGTTTTAATTTTTTCAAGAATAAACTTTTTATCTTCTTCAGAAAGCTCAATTTCCATGCTCTTTTTTTCTTTAGGTATTTTGATTAGTCCTTTGGCTTTAATACCTTTTTTATCCAGTAAATATAAGTAATATTTCAACTGCACTATTCCAGACTGCATTGTTGCTGATGACTTTTTCACTTCTGCTACAAAAAATTCACCATCACGTTTCTTTACATAGTCTATTTTAGCAGCTAAATCTGGGATATAGATTTCTTTCTTTTCACGAGAAAAGAATTCTCCATTAATAAGTCTGCCAATATCAAGATAAGTGTTTTGTTGATCTGCAGTTAATTGCCTGGATAATAACCAGGCTTGCCGTGGACAGATATTAAAAGCGTTGTAAATAGATGGGGCAATGTTCATATTTTTAATAAATTATTCAACTTCTTATCAAAGCTTAAAATAGGCAAACCTGTAATATGATTGTAAACAATTAATAATGAATCCACTATATCTATGTCATTTTCACAGTATATTGATAACGCTTTTAAAGAAACATCTTTATTGTTCATATGGAATTCATTTATAAAAATAAGGTTTTCCAAAGCTTCTTGAATTACTAATTTTTCAATTTCATAGACCTTTTGTAATACAAATACTGTTTTAGCAAAAATCGCATCATTACAAAAAGCAATTAATTCACCATTTTCAATTTTTTTAAAAGTTTCTTTTGCTTTATCAACAAGTTCTCCACCATCACCTATCAGAAATCGTAAGATTATATTCGTATCAAGATATACGATATTTTTCTTTGACATGCTCATTCCATGCTTCTTCTTCATTTAATCCAGTCTTTGACTTGTTTTTTGAGTATTTTTTCAGACTACCTGCAAGTTCATCAACGGAAGGAATCTTTTTTATAAAAATACGTTCTCCTTCTTTGATAAATTCTACATAATCCGCATTTAGTTCATTACGAATTTCTTTAGGAATGGTTATCTGCCCTTTTTTAGATATTTTTGCTTTCAAAGTTTTCATTTATTGCTCCATATTAAAAAAATTGATTATTGTTCTTTCTTGTAACTACTTTCCCATAAAAAAACAGATCATAATCTACATTCCTATATGATATAAATTTATAATAAAAATATGTATTATCAACTATTTGTTCCATAAGGATGAATTAACCCAATATCCAATATATGTATTTTGTTGGTCACCAATAAGAGGCCTTGACATAAGCTACGCTTGCCTTTGGCAAATATTAAAGGCATTGTAAACGGATGGACAATCAATTTAACAAGCCACAATGAATCTTAAAAAGCAACATTTAATTGAAAAAGAGTTTAATTATAATTACCATTTTTGCATTTCACTATTTTTCTTAAACCCCGTTTCTTTATCGTAATAATCATTAATTTGTGAGTTAGGAATATAATACAAACCATTAACTTGTGGTGGTAAATTTTGACTATTGATAGGTATTGAAATTACATAATCATAAAATTTCTTTTTTATTTTTAAAAATCTTTTTTTCTTCTTAAATCCCTTCAGTTTATTATTACTTATTATTTTTTCATATTTATCCCAGATATTTTCTGCACATTTATCTAACCCAACAAAAACATCAACCCTAGAATAATCTTCTTCAATTAGTTTAAATTTTGATAGTTCCTTAAACTCCAACTTCTCAACATTAACTAAAATTTTTTTTGACTTATCATCGCTTTTCCCCTCACATATCTTCTCACAATAACTCTTATTTAAATCTAAGAATTTATCTTCTTCAATTTCTTTACTATTGAACTCTCGAAAAACCTCTTCTGTTTTAGCAATAATAAAACTGTCATAAATTGTACGTGGATAATATATCTTTCCATTTTTGTCTTCTTTCAAAATATAAAGATTAACGATGCCTTGCTCTTTCCTAAAATTTCTATTGCACCTTCCAGAGACTTGGTTTATTGAATCAATCGGTGCAAAATCCCTATAGACAATATCTACGTCTATATCCACCCCTGCCTCGATAAGTTGAGTGCTGACAATAATTTTCCTTTTTTTGCTTTTTTCTTTTATTTTTTTAATTCTTATTAATCTTTCTTTTGGGATTATATTTGTAGAAAGATAGTAAAGTTTAGTATTTTTAAGCTGTAATCCTTTAGTAAAGTCAAAGATACTTATAGATGTGTTTATTGTATTTAATACAACTAAAAAATCTTTATCAGTATTTTTTTCTATATCTTCTTTTAGTATTTTTTTAAACTCATCGAGACAAACTGGCTCTAAATTTACTACTAACTTAACCCTATTTAAACAGTTAAAATATTCCCTCTTGTTTTTTACTAATGGACTTATCTCCTCTTTTGTCTCATCAAAAATTAATGGTTCTGTAGCTGTAATAAATATGAAATAGGTATTAAAGTATTCTGCAAAAAATTTTATTGTTTTATTTAACAATAGCCAATATTTATGTGGTATCGCCTGAACTTCGTCTAAAATAACAATACTATTTATAATATTATGGAACTTCCTTATCGCCTTGTTTCTGTTTGATATTAATGAATAAAAAAACTGAATAAATGTCGTAATAACAATCTCAGAGTTCCAACCTTCAATTAAAAGAAGGTCTTTACCAATGTCTTTATCTACATGCTCAAATTCATCTTCTTTTCTTGTGTAAACCACATCAGATAGGTGATGATGTTTCAGGAGTATGTCTGAAGTTGGTTTTTCTTTATTAACGGTCTCAAAAACATCTTCGAAAACAGCAAAATTTTGATCAATAATGCTTAGAAATGGCAAAGAGTATATTATTCTTGGTTTATAACCTCTTTCGCTTTCTATTCTTTTTCTTAATTTTAGTGCGAAAGATAATGCTGTAAGTGTTTTACCCGTACCTGTTGGAACATTTAATGACAAAATTTTATTTTTATCCAAGTCTATAAACTCTACATTTGATAGAACTTCTTCGTAAATCTCATTTCGCATGTCGTTTATCTTCTTATTTTTATCTTCTTTGCCGCCGAATTTAAGTTTTTTATATTCATCTACGATATTTTCATTTATATCAACTCGCTTTATCTTTTCTAAATTAGCAGCATCTGTTTTATCTGCATCTAAAAGTTTAGCAGCATCTGTTTTATCTGCATCTAAAAGTATTGAATATAGTAACAAAGTTATGAAGTAAAATAATAAGGTATGTTCTTCATCCATCTTTGTTGCTGATAGATCTATCTCATAATATTTTTGAGACTCTAGCTTATCATAAATATTAAATGTTTCTGAACCTAAAATTTTTTTCTTAACTATATTGCAATCAAAATTAAAGTTTATCTCTGATAACAAAAACTTATAAATTTCGTTTAATTTCTCAAAACAAATAGATTTTATCTGTCTCTCTAAAATTTCATCATCTTTTTCATCAAAATCAATAATTTCATCATCAACATTCTGTAAATTTCCGTGATGCCGCTTTACGACTAAAAAACTAATTATTGGTAAATATTTATAATATTCTTTATCTGACTGGTTTTTGGTTTGAAGGTACTCCTTGATAGCATAATATGTGAAGACTGCAGAAATAAGCCCATGATAAGTCTCAGGCTTATTTTTTAATTTTATCTTCTTTGTTTCATCCTTCTCGTTTATATAATCCTGAAAAAAAGAAGTAGCTTTACCGAAGTCGTGGGTCACACCAATTAAATAAGCAACATCCATAAGTATGGCGGAATCGATACCCTCTATATTGAGTTTTTTTGTTGATAAAGTATTCTTACAACACTGCCCAACATTAAATAGATGATCTTTTAAAAGCCTATTTGGATGAGATTTAAGATCATTCAATAAAAAGGAAGTTTTCATTTGTTCTATCCATATAATCTACTCTCCAGTAAGAACTTATTAGTTTAGCTTCTACTGGCTTACCTGTTCTTTCAAAAAGAATATCACTGTATTTTGTAACAATTCTATCTAAATTTAGTTCTATCGGAACTTTTATCGAAAAATACTCTCCTTCAAAATTAAATTTTATACCTCCTTTTTTTGCAATTTTTTCAGTTGGCAAGACGGAATTAATTTGGACATATTCTTCAGTAGATTCGGATCCGGATTCGGATTTGACTTTAAATTCACCCACGAACTCAAAATTTGCTATATTCTCACTTAAACCTAAACAGGGGGTATATACTGATTTGTGGCTTATCAAGTTCTCTTTCAGTTGTTGATAAATATCTTCATCTGTATGATTGAAATAAATCCTATACTTCTGGTCTTTTAGAAACTCAAAATTTATTTGTGTTCGCTCTGTTATCAAGTTCATCCCCGGACCCTTTGCATTCTTCGTGTGTATCAAATTCTCGGAGATCATTACCTTTTTTAAAGGATGTTTTTCATCTATTTTCAGACCAATAAATGCTTTATCTAATGTGAAATATTCCAAATATTCATTGTTCTCTTTTTCTAATCCTATTATTGCACCAATTAAACCACATAACGCGGTTCGGGGAGGAATAGGAAATGTAAGAGGTGAAGTAGTAGTATAGAATCGTCTAAAGTGTGCATAATCTCCCCACACATCAAATATTAGCACTTTGTTTATTGACATACATTTACTCACTATTGACATACATTTACTCACTCGAACGAGATCTCATTTTGTTTTATACTTTTATCTAATCCACTAAAATCAATATTTACTCCATCATCAATTTTTATATCAATACTTTCAATTTTATCTTTGTTTTTATTTAACCTTTCAACTAATTCAGTTGCATCTAATACAATATCTGATATATTTCTAATTTCTTCTTCTTTTTTCCCATCTTCTAATTTTATTTTAATTAATTTATCTAAATCACCAATATGATAACTACCTTTTTTATAATTTACTTTCAATAACAATCTTGGCATCTGTCCTACTTTGCTTCTTGAGATTAAATTTTTTGTTCCATTCCACATCCCATCTAAAAGTAAGGTTACATCGTCATCGGTGAGAGATGTATGTTGCGCCGCATTTTCATTGATAATGCCATAAAAACAGATTAAGGAGTATGGTAAAATATCCTCTTCTCTAAATGTTTTTTGAGTTGCACCAGCTTTAGAAGCAAATGCACCAGTACCTTTGATATGTTTCATTTCAACTTTATGCAATGACCTGCCCATCCGAAACTGAACAGGCCCAGTTAGCGTTATAGAGCCTTTTGTTTCATCTTTTTCTTTTTTTGTTTCATCTTTTTCTTTTTTTGTTTCATCTTTTTCTTTTTTTGTTTCATCTTTTTCTTTTATTGACAAACCAAGAGGTATTGTAGCACCGAACAATCGGACATCGATACAGTTCTTAACTATTTTGTCTTTAATTATATTTTTCTGTTCATTGAATCCTTTCTTTTCCAGATCATCCACATCTTTTAGAAAATCCTTTGCTCTTAATTTAGCATCTTGAATTTTACCTCCTTCATCAGTTATTTCTCTAACAAATATCTCTTTCTTTTTAGAGATCATCAGGTAATCCCTTATCGTTCTCTTCAACCTGACATCCGTTACTATGTTTATACCAGTTTCTTCATCTATCCTTGGCTTATTTTCATCTAATGGGTCCCCATTTGGATTCGCATCTTTTATGTCGTATAAAAATACGATTTCTGACCTGTTTTTTACTACTTCACTCATTTTCTTCACCTCCAATATTTTCATTATTTTTTTCATTTTCAGACTTAAATAAATCAGAAAGATTCATTCCAAGTACAAAGTAAAAACTGATTTCATCATTCGACATTTCCCAATTATTCCCTGCTGTAATAAAATATTTTGAAATTATTGATTCCAACTTTTGATAATAATTTTTACCATACTCTTCTAATTTATTCTGTATTTCTGGTAGAAGTTTTTTAACTTGCTTTTCATCTAAATTCAATCCTTTTAATTTAATCCTAAATGGGGTCGCTTTTCTTTCCCTATATTGTATATTTAATAAGAATTGTGTTAACACTCCTACCAAAAATACTGCCTTCTTTGCATCACAGTCAAAAAAACTAGCGAATTCACTGAAGAAAGAGCTGGCTTTTTGACTTATATCTTTCTCTTTGTTTGATGTGTTACCTTCAAATACTTTCCACTTATCTTCTATGTATTTATCATTCATCTCTGATGCCTCCTTTTTATGTTTTATTATCTTTAGCTTATCCAAATAGGTTATTAACATAAAACCTTTTAATGTTGATATTTTAGTGGGATTGTCATTTATAAAATCATCCCGTATCCTCTGCATAATGAAACTCATCAAGAAGTTGTAATCAATTGGCTTGTTTGTGAATATTTTATTTACTATGTCCAAAAAATATTTATCAAAAGTTCTATTATCGCTTATTCGTGGGAAAAATGTCCGTAAAACTCCAAAATTGAATTCCAAGGGGTATTCACCCGTTTTCTTTTTATTTTCAAATACCGGAATCATACATTCGTTGAAAATATCAATATTATCTACCTCTTTTTTGACATCAAATAATCTCTTTAATCTCGAAGGTAAAATATCCTCAATATAAAATAAAATGTTAAAAACAGAGCCATTATAACCCTTGGGCGCATAATAAAACATAAAATTGAGATTTAAATAATTTTTTTGTCCGCTCATCAATTTTAATATTTCCCTTTCATCCGAAGTTAAACGATTTATCTCTTTTTTTCTAAAATTTGGATCTTGTTGTTGTTCTATAATTTTAAATATCTCTTTTTTTGTCTTTTTATCCAATTCACTAACAAATTTTGGGATTAAGAGATATCGGAATCCATAAAAATTAAAATTCATGATATCTCCAAGATATTTTTTACCTTCTTCAAGTATTAATGCACAGTTTAAGCATACTGGATAATTCTTCCATGCATTTTCTTGACGGAATCCTCCAGTTACAAATCCTGGTTTATCAACAGTATAAAATTTATATGTATCTACAAAACCATAAACCTCTGATTTATGATTACAAACTGAACATATTTTTTTTTCTTTTGATTTTGATGTTTTTCCATACTTTAAATAGAAGTTTTTTATTGCACCATTTATTAAAATATCCTGAAATTCTTTGTAATCACCAATATATTTGTTATTAATTTTCAAACTAATTATATTATTTTCTTTAGTGTAATTATTGTTTAGGTCTTTTAAAATTGCACTTTCATTTCCCCTAATACAATTACCTATCTCTTTCAAAAAGTTAATATTATTATGTTCTTTAAACCAAGGTAAAATTTTGTTATTTTTAAAAGTTTTTTCAACTCCAGTAATCATTGATGTTGGTGTCTCATCAATACCTCTTGAAGTACCTTTTCTATACAAATATTTCTCAAGTTTATCTTTAGAATATTCTTCAAGTTTTATACCCTTATAATCAAACCCATTTTTTACACTTTCAAGAACGATAAATAATATGTTCTTTGTGTCTCTATTTGCAGGATTTTCCACTAAGATATTCAAAGGATTATCAATGCTTTTTCCCTCCTTCTCGAGTGCATATTCACCAATTTCTTTTATAGCATCAATCATATAAAATCACCTTATCCAATACTTTCTTATAACTTTATAAATTCTACCATGCCATACCCTTGCGAATTTCTATCCCCAAGCCCAACATTTAATGCAAATTGTAACGGCTCCGGTTCCCCTGTTAGCTCAAACATACCAGTCCATCCCTTAATAAGCGTTTTTTTGAAATATCTTATTTTTTCTTTTCTGTTTGTATCAAACAGCGGTTTCATAACAATATTATCAAAAGTGTAATCTTTTTTGTACAGTGATTTCCATTTTTTTCTCAAATTCATACTTATTAATTCAGAAAACTCTTTTTCAAAGGGGCTATAATAATGGGTTATGTTCTTTCCATCAGGTTTTTTAAAGGTAGAGTGAATGGTAATAGGAGAAAGCGTTTTTACTCTTATCTTATTATCAGTAATTAATTCTTGTTTTAATACGCTTATTGAACTTATGAAACAAATATTATTTCCAAGTTTTACTTTTTCTGACTTTATTAAGTTTTGTGCAGCTTGCTGCAGTATCCAGTCAACTGGTGAAGCCAAATAGAAACTAATAGTTTCTGGAAAGATAAACATTCTTTTTGTCTTATCTATTTGAGCCCTTTCTATGATATCGGAGAAGACAAACATTTTAAAAGAGCGCTTTTCATATTTAAAACCTTCGCTGTGCAACCACTCGGCAGCTTTGTCTTCTAAAAAGTTATAAATTAACCCCTGTAAAATATGACTGTGCGAAAAAGGTAAAACAATCTTATTATTACAGATCAATTCAAATTTTACTTTCATCTAAGCTATACTATCCATGTTTCCAAATTATTCTTAAGTTCTTCTATTATCTTATTTGCCATATTTGTTTCTCCATTTTAGAGCCATA
>DAKN01000025.1 GCA_002499185.1 Candidatus Pacearchaeota archaeon UBA284
TTTGCCATTAAAAAATAAAGAAAGAGATGCTTAAAAAGGTTATTAGAATTAAGTAAAAATAAGTTTTTCTAATTTATTTTTTACATATTCTTTTAATTCGTCTTCATCTTTTCTAGGATAGAGTCTTGAATCTTTCTCTAATGATCCATTATACGCTTTTTTAATTTTTGAAAGCTCTAATCTTATATTCGAAGTATCAATTTCTAAGAGTAAGTAATGCAAATCACCAACATTTCCTTCTAAATTTTTTTGTTTTACTGAAATTATGGATCTACTTGCAATATGTCCATAAAGTTTTCCATTTATATCATTTATCTCTCTAGGATCTGTATTCACAATAAGAAAATAATACATTGTTTGTCCTTCTATTTCTTGTTCTCCTGTTTGTTTAGAAATAAAATTCCAATATAATGGGAATCTTCTTGTTCTTCCTTTTGCTTTTTTTATGTAAACCATCTTTTTTTAGAATTCTTAAAATTTATAAGGATTGTGATGATTGAAAATATAGTTTAGGGATTGATAAGGAAAGGTATTCCTTATTATGCACCAGTCGTATATCGGTAGTATTCGAGCTTCCCACTATATGGAAACCGATGCCAAGGGCATTTGATTTGCACAATCAAATGGTTTCCCTAATAGGTCACCCTTCCTTAAGGGGTGAAAATAGGAAAGAGCTTGAGGGCCGGGTTCGATTCCCGGCTGGTGCATGTAATTCTTTTTAAGTAATAACAAAAACCAAAGATTTTTAAATAAAAATTTGTTCTTTTATAAAATGGCAGGAAAATTAAGAACAGTTATTGGTGTCGAAGATGAACAGAGAAGAGAAGATCTTGAAAAACGCTTAATGACTGATTTGGATAATAATTTATTAGAGGTACATATTGCAGAATTATTTGCTGCTGCAAGAGCAATAAAAGAATTCGGAGTATTATCTGTTCTTGGTTATATGAATGAAGAAGTAAAAAAACTTAATGTGGGTCTTCCAGGAAAAACAGTTCAAGAGAATCTTAATGAAGTTGCAGAAGTTTTAGATGTTACAGGAACTGAACTTCCTTATTCTGCTGAATTATTGAAAGGAATTTATAATTATCAAAGAACTTTGGCATATAAAACCGGTTTTTTTTATAAAATCGCCCCTAAAAGAATGAATGAAATAGAGAATTATGTTCAAAGTTTGAAGATTTAATTATAGATAATCAATTCTTTTGTAATAATCTTCTATGCTAGAAAAACAATAATTTTTCTGTCCGCTAAAAATTTTAATTTTTGAGCGAAACAAAACCTTTTAAAACTATTTTTTGTTTTTAATATTAGATGGGCCTGTAGTCCAACGGTAGAACACGCGCTTTGCAAGCGTGAAATCCGGGTTCGATTCCCGGCAGGTCCATAATAAGGGAGTAAACTCCCTTCACGTTAGAAAATTGATATTTTCTGCGTGCCGAAAATCTTTGATTTTCAAGCATTAACCCTTTAACTGTTATTTGAGTTTTTTATCATTACTTTTTAGTTATAACAAATAGAAAACTTTATAAATCTCTTTTTTATTTTATATATATGACAGAAGATATTAGAAAATTAAAACACGATAATGTTATCAGAGAATTTTTAACTAAAAGTCTTGAAGCATGGTCAAGTCTTTTAGATTTGGATGCAATATATGTTGAAGCATCAGAAAATCTTACAGCAATAGCAGAAAAAGCAGGGCCGAATACCCTTATTAATCACGATGCACTTAGAATAAAACAGCAAATAGAAAAATCTCAAGGAAAATATGATGCTTATTTTGCAAAAGGAAGAATAGATAGTAGGGAAGAATTAAAACTCACAAGACAATTTAGATATGATTTATCAAAATATTTTATTTTCATGTCAAATAATTTGGGTGAAATAAAAAAAATACATCCAAACATTGAAAAACAGTATACCGGTGATATCGAACAAAAATTAATAGAAGCAGAAGAAAAAAAAGACTTTTTTGTTGATGAATTTAAATAATTCTTTATTTTTTTCTTGTAAAAATTTAAATATCTCTTTTTGTTAAGTTCTATTATTAAAAAGAGGCAATTATGAAGATACCAGAATTTAGCGAAGACAAGATTAAAGAAAAATCTTTGCGAATAAGTATTCAAGAGGGTTGTGCAAACGCTGTTTCTGAAGGGTTTGGACATCGTTATATTACGCCGTATGCGCTTGCTCTTGGGGCAAGCAACGCAATAATCGGGTTATTAGTGACTCTTCCAAGCCTTATGGGGAGTTTCTCTCAATTATTTAGTTATAATCTACTTAAGGTAACTACAAGAAAAAAAGCAATAATTGCCGCAGTTACAACACAAGCAATAATGTGGCTCCCATTAATGACTCTTGGAATAATTTTAATGATATTGCATACAAACGGGCAAGCAGCTTCGATAAGCGCAAATCTTTCATTTCCTCTGCTTTTGGTTTTTCTTTATTCTGCATTAGTGCTGACATCTTCGTTAACAAGCCCATTATGGTCTTCTTGGATGAGAGATTTGCTTGGGGATAATATTGGTGAATATTTTGCAAGGCGTTCAAAGACAATGAGTTTTTTTGCACTTATTTCAATGGCAATTGCGGGATTTATTTTAGATTATTTCAAACAGACAAATTTATTTTTAGGATTTACAATAATCTTTTTTATAGCATTCCTTGGAAGATTAATTTCTTCATTTTTATTAAGAAAACAATACGATCCAAAATACGGTTTTGATAACAGAAATTATTTTTCATTTTTTGCGTTTGTTAGAAAAGCAAAAGAAACAAATTATGGGCATTTTACAATTTATATTGGATTGATGCTTTTCGTTGTAGCAATAGCTTCTCCATTTTTTGCTGTTTATCAGCTTAAAAATCTTGGATTAAGTTATATTTTATATACTGGTTTGCTCGTAACAGCATTACTCTCTACAATAGTTTTTCTTCCCTTATGGGGAAAATTTACAGATAGATTTGGTAATCTTACTGCGTTGAGTATAACTGGTTATATAATTCCACTAATACCTTTGACTTATCTTTTAGTTCCAGCATTATTAAAAATTTCATTTCTTACAGCAATTATATTTTTATTTCTTGTCGAGATAATCTCTGGCTTTTCATGGGCGGGTTTTGATTTAGCAACAGGAAATTTTGCATATAAAGAAGTTTCTAGAGAAAAAATGCCTCTTTGCATTTCTTATTCTAATTTGATTTATGCAATAGGTATGTTTTTAGGAGCGACTCTTGGGGGATTTTTATCCACTTGGGTTGGTGTTTCATCTCCTGATTTTAATATCCTTGGAATAATTTATCCATCTATTTTAATTTTATTTTTGATTTCGGCTATTTTAAGATTCAGCGTTTCAGCAATAATGCTTCCAAAAATACACGAAATTGTTAAAAAAGAAAAATTTGAATTCAGTAAATTACAGAAAGAATTAAGTTCATTAAATTTATGGCATTATATTTATCACCATAAAGTAAACGGNNTAAAACTTAAATATAATTTTGATTAAAAATGTTAGAAGAAGAGGCAATAAAAAAAGGAATTGAATTGGAAAAATTAAAAGAAGAACAGAAAAAATTTTCAAAATTAATTTCTTTAGATGATAAGATAAATTTTTCAAATGCAAATAGATTTGCAGGCATAGATATTCAGGGGTTAAAAGATAATAAGTTAATTGTGGCAATTTCTATTTTGGATGAAAATAATAACCTTGTCGAGGAAAAATATAGTTTGGGAAAACCAAGATTCCCATATATCCCCGGATTTCGTGCTTATAGGGAATTACAAATTATTTTAGACGCATATAACAAATTAGAAGAGGGGGCAGATGTCTTCTTCATAGAAGCACAGGGATTAACCCACCCCAGAGGGCTGGGTCTAGCAAGCCATCTTGGTTTGCGAATAGATAAGCCCGTAATTGCGATTTCAACAGAAATATCTGGGGGTAGTTTGAAAAAATCAGGAGATTTTATTTTGAAAGGCAATAAAAAAATAGCTCAAAGAATAATTACTAAAGAAGAAAGCAACCCGATTTATGTGGGAATTGGCCATAATATATCTTTAAAATCGGCGGTTGAATTAACAAAAAAATTAATTGTTTTTCCGCATAAATTGCCTGAACCGATAATTCTAGCGAGAAAATTTGCAAAAAAAGCAAAAAAAGAGTTAGAGATTAAATAACGGTTCTTTTTTTAAGAATAAAAAGCTTTAAAAACCCTCGGCATTTTTTTCTACAATGGGATTAAGAAAAGGAAAGTGTTACAATAACATAACAAGAATGCCCTTTACAAGGAAATCAAAGAAAAGGACAAAGAATTACATAAAGGTAGTTCCAGGAACAAAAATTCCAAAATTTAATACAGGAGATGCTTCTGGTTATAATAAGGGAAAATACAAATTTTTAGTATCTTTAATATTTACAGAAGAAACCCAATTAAGAGACAATGCTATCGAATCTTCAAGAATGGAATTACATAAATTGCTTGAAGCTGCAATGAAGGGCTCTTATTTCTTAATGGTTAGAACATATCCACACCACGTTCTAAGGGAACACAGTATTGGAAGCGTTGCAGGTTCAGATAGAATGACTACTGGTATGGCGCATTCTTTTGGAAAATCTATAGGAATTGCTGCAAGAATAAAATCCAATGGAAAATTATTTTCAGTCGCTTGTTCAGAAGAAAATATTTCAAAAGTAAGAAACGCATGCAATCAGGTAAAATCAAAAATTCCAGGGAAGAAAACCGTAATTGTTGAGCCAATCAATATTAATAATCCAAGCGGTTAAAGATGTGGTTTTTCTGTCATTTCTAGAGCATTATTACAGGTTTCTTCTAAAGTAGAAAAAATATTTTTTCCAGTATCAGTTAATAAGTCATATCTTATTGTTTCAATATCTAAAAATTTTTTATCTCCGCCAACACAAAATTTTGTATTCTTATCATGTTGATAATGTGCCATTGATTGTCCTAGTTCTACTCTTGTCATTAATCCTGGAGCATTTTCTAACCAAAATAAAACACATCCATTCTGAAAGGCAATATTTAGGTAGTGTTTTTCCCATGCCCTTTGTCTTGTAAAGAAATCGGTTCTCCCATCAATTGCTAAGCTTGATATATATTTGCTTGCATTCCACCGAGGATTTGCAATTATTATGTTTTTATTTTTAGAAAAAAGATATTTTATTGCTTCTTCTTGCCAATCTGGAGCATGACGTATTGGTCCAGCTAAAAATATTAGGGGGTTATCAATTTGTTTATTATATTCAATGTATGTTTTTGGAAGTATGATTTTTGTCATATTATTTTATAATCTCGTAGATTTTTCAAATAATGGTGCTTGCCCATTAGGTAATTGTTCATACCACTTTTTTGCATAGAAAGCTAAGGTCCATCCATCAAATGGAAATTCTATCTGATTTGTTAGTTCAGTGTGACCCATACAACGATGAAATAAGGAATATCTCTCTCTTTCTTCAGCGTTCAACTTGTGCAATTTTTTGCATGGTTCGATTGAATAAGGATATCCCCCACAGTAAACTGTTTGAAATTCAGGGTTTAAATTTAATCTTCTCAAAATAGTTTCTAAAGATAAAATAGTTTCTATGTCAGATAGTATTGTATAACAAAAATCTTGCTTTTTTGGTACGCTATTTATTTCAACTTTATGAGCACATCTTAATTTTCCTCCAAGGTCCTTAATAGTTCTGGTATGTTCTTTATTTTTTGGGCAAGTTTTATGATTTATAAACGGCAATTCAAATTTAGTATAGAGATCTTCTATAGCGTGTTCGTGCCATAAACTTTGAAAATTTTTTGGATTTTGATTTATCCAATTTTGTATGAATGAAACCATTTCTTTAATGTTCATATCATACATTATGGTCGTTATGCTTCCCCATCTACAACTATCTAAGCAAGCGCCAAGATATTTTTCTCTCATATTACCTGTATGTTTTAAGAATCTTGCTTGTTCTTTTGGCATTCTTCCAGAAGAATCTAAATAAGGTTCCTGCCCTTGCATAACTTTTACAAACGCATAAGAGATTGTCATTAAATAAATACTGAGAGTTATTTTATAAGTTTTTATATGCTCGAAAAGATGTAATATAGATGTTCTTTCATTTTAACAATAACATTTATTAAGAACAAATTTTTATTTTTATTATGGAAGAAAAAGAGGATATTAGTGAAAAGAATATTGTTTGGCTTTCTGAATTATCAAAAAAAGATATTCCAATAGCAGGAGGAAAAGGTGCTAATTTAGCAGAAATGTATAATGTTGGAATGCCTGTTCCACCAGCCTTTATTATCACAGCAAAGGCATTTAATGAATTTATTATTGAATCAAATTTAAAAGAAAGAATTCTTGAAATACTTAAAACAATTCAATATGAAGAAACAAAAGATTTAGAAGACAAAGCAAAACAAATACGTGGAATGATTCTAGCAACAGAATTTCCAGCAGATTTAAGCGAAGAAATAAAAGAAGGTTATTCTTTTTTAAATAATGATGAAGAAGAGCAATGCTTTGTTGCTGTCAGAAGCAGCGCAACAACAGAAGATTTAGCAACAGCAAGTTTTGCAGGACAACAGGAAACTTTTCTTAATATTCGGGGAGATAAAGAATTATTAGATCATATAAGGAAATGCTGGGCATCATTATATACTGCCAGAGCTATTTACTATAGAAACAAAAATAATTTCCCTCACGAAACAAGCCTTATTGCAGTTGTTATTCAAAAAATGATTAATTCTGAAACCTCCGGGGTAATGTTTACTGTTAATCCAACAAACAGCAATAAAAATGAAATAGTTATAGAGGGAGTTTTTGGATTAGGTGAAGGGATTGTTTCAGGAACAATAGAACCAGATACATACATATTTGATAAAGAAAGCGGAGAAATAACGAGCAAAAGGATAGGAAGAAAAAAAGTAGCATTTATTAAAGATGAATATGGCAAGACAATACAAGAGCCAGTGCCTATGGAAAAACAAGAAAAGCAAGTTTTTGATGAAAAGGAATTGGAAGAATTATTTAAGCACGGAAGAAATATTGAAGAACATTATGAATGGCCGCAAGATATAGAATTTGCAGTTGAAAAAGGTAAAGTTTACATTGTGCAATCCAGACCAGTAACAACAATGGAAAAAGAGATTAAAGAAATCAAGATAAAAAATGATTATGTTCTTTTGAAGGGATTAGGTGCTTCTAGGGGAATTGCATCAGGTCCTGTAAAGGTAATTTATAGTTTAGGAGAATTAAACAAAATCCAAGAAGGAGATAT
>DAKN01000074.1 GCA_002499185.1 Candidatus Pacearchaeota archaeon UBA284
TCGTAGGGACTAATATCGCTTTACCTATCCTTAAACGACCGATTTATGAAATCCCTCAAACAGAACTTTTAAAATTTAAAAAATAATATTATGTTAGAACAACTAAAAAAAGAAGCTCAACATTTTGCAACAAAACTAATAACTACGATAATAACTACTAAAGATAATGAGTTGAAGCACTTAGATGAACTAAACGACTTAATCGACAAAGTTTATATCCAAGGACAAAAAGATATTTTAGAAAAAGTTTATTTTCGTTACAACCACGAAAAAACTTATAAAGAAGTTATTGAACAATGTAATATTCTGAATAATCCACTAAACAAGAATTATTAAAACGAATTTTTTGAGAACTTTTTATTAAAACTTAAAGCTTAATCAATGAAAAAATACATAATTATCGGATGTTTGATTTTGTCCTTTCTTTTAAAAGTTAAAAAGAAAGAAAAAGAAATTAAAATAAATTTTTACGCAATATTTATGCTTAATGGTGATATAATAGAGACCCTTCGAGTCGTTAGAATTGGCGGGGTTCAAATTGGTAAAGGAGTTAGATTGGGTAGTGAGGTTACTTTTGGCGGAATAAATCTATTCAATCACATAGGATGTGATTTTAGAGCAGAAGAACAAGATGGAATTTTAATTATTACAGGTATTTTTAACCAATAAACCTATGAAAACATTACAAGAAATCGTAACTGTAACTACTAACAATATCGGAATAACAGTTAAGATAGATTATCAGAAAAATAGAATTTCAGTAATTGAACCAAACCAGAACTACAACAGCAAGAAGTTTATTTTTGCTGAAAGAGGGATTGAGTATATTAACGGCTGGCTCAATATCCTTGATGCAATCAAAGAAGCAATCAAGTTTGCAAACGATAAAATGGAAAAACATTTAACACATATTGATTTAAATAAAATAAAACCTCTCGAACTTGAAGACCACAATTTCAGGGTTAATTCTTCTAACTTTCCAGAAAGAATCCGTAACGGATTTAAGATAAGAGAGAACGGCAAACAAGACATTATTGAGTTTACAGAGGGAGAACTAAAGGGAGAACAACTCTTTACTTGGGAAGCTGCAATGAGAGAAACAGCAAAAGCAGGCAAAAGAATTCCAACAAATGAAGAATTTGAAGAATTAGTTAAAAGTAAAAGTGATATAAAGAATGTAGTATGTGCCGGCTACCGCTGTACAGATGGCTCTTTCTACACTCAAGACACTCAAGGCACATACGCCCGCTTGTGGTCATCTAGTGAGTCAGGTTCGGATGCGTGGAATCGTTACTTGCATTCGTCTAACACGACGGTCGGCAGGAATGCAAACGATAAGGCAAACTGGTTTTCCGTAAGGTGCTTAAAAGATTAAATTTTAACCTAATAAGTATGTATAAAAGAATAAAACATAAAAAAGTGCCTGAATTTTGTGTTATAGAAGGAGACAATGTTTTTATGTATTTTCAAAATCCTAAACTTAAAGGTACTAGAATTGATGTAACAATGGCTTTCAGTTTAGGACTATCCATTGGTAGTAAAGAATACCACAAAATAGATAATGAAAAGATTGTTATTAACTAAATTATGAAAGAAAACACTCAAAGAGCAATCGCAGAATGCAAAGATTGCGATTGGTCACATAGGATAAGCTATAGAGCTTATGAATCCGCAAAAAAACACAATGAAGAAACTGGGCATTGTGTTTCTGTACATATTTTTAATCTGCAATAAACTATGAAAAAATTAAATAAAAAAAGAATCTATAAAATATCTGAACATAAGGATTCTAACATTGTTTATATTGAAGCCGAAAATATGAAAAAAGCACTAATAATTTGGGAAAAAATACAAAAAATAAGCAAATTTAATGAACCTTATAGTTGCGAATATGCAACTGAAAAAATATTTTTTGATTAACCAATAAAACTATGAAAACAGAAACCTTAAAAGATTGGATTAAGAGTTGGGATATAAGAATGATTGTGAATAGCTGTGTTTCGGAGGGAATGTTATTTATTGCAGATAAAACAACAGAAGAAGATTTACAAAAATTTAAAAAAATAGTAGCTAAAGAATTAGAATATAGAATTACAAATATAAAAACAGAAAAGGTAACAAGAGTTGAGATAATTGACGATGAAGGTAGGCAATATGTTAATACTAATGCAAAAAATGTAAAACTATCATTGCAAGATGAAGAAAGAACTCTCAAGATATTTATCAATAGAGAATAAGCTATGAAATACGGAATACCATATATGGGAAGTAAAAGAGGCATTGCAAAAGGAATTGTAGATTATATTCTTTGCTATAATCCACATTGCAAGTATGTTTATGATTTGTTTGGCGGTGGTGGAGCAATTACCTTTGAATTCCTCAAACGCAATCAAATAAAAAAAGTTTTTTATAACGAACTGAATACTGGAGTTTGTGAATTACTCAAAAAGATTAGAGATGACGGAGTAACAGAAGAGTTTTATCAGTTTATTGATAGGGAAACATTCAATAAACATAAAGATGACAATGACTGGTTCGGCGGTTTTATAAAAACTTGCTGGAGTTTTTGAAATAATCAAACTGCGTATT
>DAKN01000033.1 GCA_002499185.1 Candidatus Pacearchaeota archaeon UBA284
ATGGTTTTGATTGAAAGTCGATTAAGAGACTTAACTTCAAGAGAAGTTAAAGATTTTCTTGAAAAAGCAAATGCTCTTGATCCGGAAATAAATGTAATGGTGATGGATAGGCCAGAAGATTATGTGGAACTTACAAAAAATAAGAAAAAAATTGATTCAATAAGTTTAGTTATACTTGGAAAATATGAACCGGTAATAAGGGGTAATATAGAAAGAATTATCTTTGATTTGCCGCCCCATGTAGAGTTGGGGACAATAATTTATTATGGATGGAATGGAAATAAAGAAAAAGCAAATACTATAAAAGAAATAATTACAGAAATTCAATCATTTAAGAAAAAATACTCGCAAAGGGAATCCGTGATTCCAGCAGGGATGCCAGAATTACAGTTAAGTTAATCAAAAAAATAAAATAAATAAATAAAATTAAATCATAATAACTAAATTAATATGGAGGAAATAAAAATGAACAAAACAATCATGGCGATTTTGATGGTTGCTTTGATGATTGTTCCAATGGCGGCTCTTGTGCAAGCACAAGGCCAGGGTCCTGGTGGTCCCGGGATAATAAGTCCAGCTAATGGAACATTGAATGCATCTCTTGATAGAGATTCATTAAAACAGCAAATAAAAGATTGCCTACAAGATACAAGCTCTAATTGTTCTCAAGTCCAGGAAATGGGAAGAGCATTTGCATCAGGAGTAATAAATAAATTCTGTGGAAATGCCGAACAAAAGATGGAACAAATGAGAGCAAGAGTGGAAAACGCTCAAGGTTTAAGTGAAGAAGAAAAAGAACTTTTCATGGAAACAATAAGAAACCAAAATGAAAAATTGACAAGAGCATGCGGAGATTTTGAAAAAAGTGCAAAAGATAAGGAAGCTATTGAAAAAAGCACAAAAGAACTTAGAACAATAACTAAGGAAACAACAGCTAAAACAATTTTAGCAAGGGAAAAAATTCAGGAGAAAAGAGTTGGCTTAGTTTTAGAAAGAGCAGGACAACTTGAAGCAAAACTTGAAAGATTCCAAGCAAGATTAGAAAATAATTCAAATTGCTCTGGAGAAATGGAACAACTTAGAAACCAATTTAGAGAACAAATCCAAGAAGCAAATGGCTTTTATGGAGAAAGCAAGCAAATTAGAGAGAGAGTAATGAATGGACAAGGAAGCGGAAACTTTTCTGGAGACATTCAAGAAGCTCAGCAAAAAATGCAGCAAGCTCAAAGCAAACTTCAAGAAGCACAAAAAACACTTAAGCAAATTATTGTGCAATTAAGACAATGTGCCGTAAATGTTTCTGGTGAAAATGAAACAGAAGAGAATGAGACAGATGAATAAACAGGAGGATAAAATGAATAAAAGTCACATAGCCATGGCAATTATAGCATTGCTAGCAGTCTTCCTTTTATTTTCTGGAGCAGGCTGTTCAAAAACAACAGATACAACAGCAGATGCACAATCTCTTGATTCAGATATTGCAGATTTAGAAGATTTCGGTAAAGATTTGAATAACCTAGATTTAGGAAGCATAGATGATTCAGAACTTGATGGATTAGAAGAACTAGCAGGATAACTTTAAACTTTTTTTTCTTTTTTTTCTTTTTTATATTAAAAATAATTTGGGGGTTAAAATGAGAATAGAAAACAAAATTGAAAATACAATCAATATTGAAAATGCAATAGTGATGTTAGATTCTAATTTCTTAAAATATCCAAAATCAAAGATATCTGAATTAGTGCGATTATTAAAATCAAGAAACCAAGAATATTCTTTTTATCCCCTGGCAAATAAAGAGCACATAAAAACTTTTTTTGAAAAAGTCCTCATGTTTCCAAATATAGAAATCCACCTTCTTGTTGGAGGAGAATATTTTTCTGATTTTACAGATTCGGATATTGAAACACTTTTAGAAAGAGCAAAAAAATATTTAGGATATGCATTTAATGGAAATATAATTGGATATTCAGATAAAATAGAAGAAGTCATTAAAGAATCAAAATTAGAGCAAAAATTGGAAAAGATATTTGAAGAAGATGAAAAATTAGATAAAGAATTTGAAAGATTAAGTCACGCATAACCCGTATTTTATATTCTTACTTCTATTTTATGAAAGAAAAGTCTTAGGGGTTTTGCAAATTCTTTAAGTTCTTTTTCAGAATAACTTGCTTTTTTTTCAAAACTTTTATCAAGAGTATTTTTTGGAATAAATTTTTGCAATACAAGTTTTTTTGAGCCTTTTAGCCATTGCCCTATTTTCATAAAATCTTCAGAATTATGGAATTCTGGCAAAACAGTTATTCTAAACTCAGAATCAATTTTTTTATTTGCAGTATTTTTGTTTATAATTTTTATAGATTTTTCAATATCTTCAGTATTTACTTTTGAATTTATAGTTTCTGCATATTTCTTTTTTGTATTTTTTATATCCATTGCAATAAAATTTGCAAGATTGTTTTTTATTAATTTTTCAAGAATTTTTGGATTTGTTCCGTTTGTATCTATCTTTATGAGTAATTTTTCATTTATTTCTTTAATCTTTTTTATAAAATCGCTTAAATCTTTATAATTTTGAATTAGTGGTTCTCCCCCTGTGATGCACACACCATCAATTAGTTTCTTTCTTTTTTCTAAATCTTTCAAGATTTCTTTTTCTTCTATTAATTTTAAATTTTTATTAAGAACCAAATCAGAATTATGGCAAAAAGGACATTTAAAATTGCATCCCGGCAAAAAAATTGTCGAAACAATTTTTTTTGGATAATCTAATACAGATGTTTTTATTATTCCGGCTATTTTTAACATTTTCAATTTTTGATATTTAATAAAGGTTTTTTATTCTTTCGCTGTTTGCATTTACGCTTGGAAATTTTTCAAATTTCCGGCGCAAGGAAATTCTAGATTTCCTACGTAAGAATTTTTGATAAAATTCTTAGCGTCCAAAAATCCGATAATTTTTTAGGATATTCATTGACAAACAAAAGCCCTGAAGAGTAAATAGCTTAATTATTATAATATCTCACTTACTTATATTTTATATTATCATCTCCCTAGAAAATTTTGATGAATTTTCTGGACCTACCATGAAAGATAACTAGTTTAACAGATAGATACCATACTTAATTTATTTGAATGATATTTTTATTTCTTTATTGGCTCTGTGCTCGGTTTATTTTCCGTTGCAAATTTGCTATCCATACAGGCACATTCATCAAATTCTCTTCTTTCCTTGAATTCTTCTGCTTTTCCCTTGTTCCAGTTTTGAACAGGACGATAATAGCCAACAACCCTGCTAAAAACTTCACATTTAGTTCTCATTTCATTAGGTATGTTTATACTCGAATTATCGATGTTATTTTTATTTTCCATTTTTCCTCCTTTTTCTTTTTATTAAATTAATATTATAAATTTAATTTATCCCTTATTTGCATTTATTGCCATTAATTCTATTGTTGCTTCTTCATCACATCTTGGACAATATTCATGTTCTCCCTTTATGTAACCATGTTTTGGACATATGCTAAATGTTGGAGTTATTGTAAAATATGGCAACCTAAAATTATAAGCTATTCTTTTTACTAATTGTTTGCATGTTTCTGCATCTGAAACTCTTTCTCCCAAAAAACCATGTAGAACAGTTCCCCCAGTATATTTTATTTGCAATGAGTCCTGCAATTCCAATGCTTCAAAAATATCATCAGTATATCCAACAGGAAGCTGTGTCGAATTAGTATAATATGGGGCATCTTTTCCTTGTGTTATTATATTTGGGTATTTTTCTTTGTCTATTTTTGCTAGTCGGTACGATGTTCCTTCTGCTGGTGTTGCTTCTAAATTATATATGTGCCCTGTTTCTTCTTGATATTTGCTTATTCTTTCCCTCATAAAGTCAAGAACTTTTTCTGTAAATGCTTTTCCTTTTTCAGTATAAATTTGAATATCCTTATCAAAAAAGTTCATCAATGTTTCGTTCATTCCAACTATTCCTATTGTTGAAAAATGATTGTTCAAATTTCCAAGATATCTTTTTGTATATGGCATAAAACCATCATCAATATTTTTTTGCACAATTTTTCTTTTTATTTCAAGGCTTTCTTTTGCCAAATCCATTAAATGCCCTAGTTTATTGAAAAACTCATCTTCTGTTTTTGATAAATATCCGATTCTTGGAAGATTTAAAGTAACTACTCCCAATGAGCCGGTTAATTCTCCGCTCCCAAATAATCCACCTGTTTTGTTTCTTAATTCACGCATGTCCATTTGTAATCTACAGCACATACTTCTTACATCTGAAGGATTTAAGTCAGAATTGATAAAATTTTGAAAATAAGGAGTTCCATATTTTGAAGCCATTTCAAATAATAAATTGGCATTTTCATTATCCCAATTAAAATCTCTAGTTATGTTATATGTTGGTATTGGAAAAGTGAAAATTCTTCCCCTTGCATCACCACCAACCATTATTTCAATAAATGCTTTGTTTATTATATCCATTTCTTTTTGACAATCACCATAAGTAAAATCAGCTTCTTTCCCCCCAATAAGGGCCTTTTTATTTTTCATATCTTCTGGAACAACCCAATCAAGAGTTATGTTGCTAAA
>DAKN01000111.1:0-4764 GCA_002499185.1 Candidatus Pacearchaeota archaeon UBA284
TTAGTTACCTGGTCGGGGCAAAAATGGCAAAAACTTTTTTTCAAAAAATAACAATCAAAAAAATTCTTGTCTTCTCGGCAATCTCAAGATTGCTCTTACTTCCTTGGACTTATCATGGTGACGTTATTGTTACTTATTGGTGGGGAAAGTTTGCAAAGGAGTTTACCTGGCGCGGTTATTATGACTGGCTAAATTTTGGAGGCTACGGTCGTCCAGACCAGCCAATGCTCAATATCGTTTACGACTGGTTAATTCGTCTCTTATACGAATTTGTTTATAAGATAATGTGGTTTATTAATGTAAATATACCCATTTTTCCATCTAAAATAATGTCATGGTATTTTTTTCATGGCAATCAGATTTTATTAAAGTTACCCATGCTGGTCGCTGATATTTTTCTAATCTATTTTGTTTATAAATTTATCTCGAAAGAATTTGGTTTTACTAAGGCAAAAATCGCAGCAATTATTCTAGCTCTATATCCTCCCTTATTTCACAACAGCATTATTTGGGGAAGCGGCGATAGTATCATTAACCTATTTGCTCTTTTGGCTGTTTTTACTCTATATAAAAAGAAATATTATTCTTTTATTTTATTATTTCTAATTTCTGTTTTATATAAAAGTTCACTACTCATCTGGTGTCCAGTTTTTCTGGTAATTATCTTAAAGCAGAGGATTAAGATTAAAAATATATTATTAATGGGGGGGTTCGCTTCAATTTTAATATATATAGTTTCTAGACCTTTTGCCATCAAAAACTCTTTTATCTGGTTTTATGAAACCATGACTCAAAAAATTCTTCCCGGTGCCATGCCTCAAATTACTTCAAACGCCATGAATTTTTGGGCAATTATTTTTGGTTTAAAACCTCGATTAGACGAAAGCCTGTTTTTAAATATAATTTCTTTTCGTTCATTATCACTAATAATTTGTGTAATTTTATATATCTATATTTTAATAAAACTATATAAAAATTATTCTCTGAAAAGCATTTTACTTTCATTGGTAGAAATCACATTAGTAACTTTTGTTTTTATGACTCGAATGCATGAACGATATACTTTTCCGGCTCTAATCCCCTTACTAATCTTGTGTTTTTACGATCGTCAATTCATTAAATATTTTGTAATTTTAAGCATTACTCATTATTTAAATATCTATAACTGGTGGTTCGTACCTAAAATCCCTGTCCTAATTTCATTATTAAATCTGGAAATTGTTATCAGATCAATCAGCGTCATAAACTTATTATTAACTATTAAATTATTAACTATCAAACCAATAACAGACAATGCTAAAAAATAAAGTTTTCTATCTATTAATTCTTGAAATATTTTTATTTTTTTTATTAACATATCGTTTAATCCAAGTACCCACGGGTCTAACTGTTGACGAATCAGCTTTTGGTTGGAATGCTGCTTTGTTGTCAAAAACTGGCCATGATCAAAATGGAAAATTCTTACCGCTCTTTGTTAGTTCAATTAATAATTCAGATTGGCGTCAACCATGGACACAATATTACCTAACAGTTTTTTTTAAAATATTCGGTATCTCCGTTTATAATCTACGTTTATCTAGTGTGATTTTAATTCTTTTTTCTTCAATTTTGCTATTTAAATTTGTGACAAAATTATTGGATTGGAGATATGCCCTTGTTTCCGTATTTCTATTTGTTTTTACCCCAATAATATTTATGCATTCGCATTTAGGACTAGACAATATTATGCCAATTCCTTTCGCCATTATTTGGCTAAATAACATCTATCAGTATCAATTAAACAAAAAAGACAAGTATTTAATTTATTCTGCTATTGCTCTCGGAGCATCCTTTTATACCTACAAAGGCATGAGAGCTGTCGTCCCGATTTGGGCAACATTAAGTGTTTTTTACGTTATTTATTTAAACTATAAACCCAAAATTAATACAATTAAACTAATAAAAAAGACTCTACCATTTATATTTGCCATATTACCATTTTTTCTCATTATTCCTTATTTAAGTCATCTTTATCCTGGCGCTATTTTTGGCGGTGCTAGACCAAAAATCAGTGATATATATACGCTTGTATACGCCTACTTCTCCCATTTTGATCTTAACTTTTTATTTATAAAAGGAGATGCACTTCTATTTCATTCTACCCAAAAACACGGCATGATGCTTCTAATGACAGCTCCTCTATTTTTTATTGGAATTTATCAATCGATACGAAAGAAAAGTTTTTGGTTTTTTGTAACTCTAACTTTTTTTAGTGCTCCCTTGCTCTATGGATTGGTTGATTCAGTTTATCGCGCCAGTCGAATTCAAGTCGTTGTTCCAAGCTATGTTTTAATCTGTATTTTAGGACTTAGTACTATTATCAAATACAAATATTCCAAAATAATTATTAGTTTTTTAACTATATTAACGTTCTTAAATCTTTCTAGTTTTTTAAAATATTATTGGTTTACCTATCCTAAATTTACGGAAAATATTTTTGGCAATATGAATCGAAATGAATCTTACCGAGTATTTGCTAAAGAATCTCAGCAACGAAATTTACCTCATTATGTCGATAGTGAAGCTTATGAAGGTTTTTTTGATAATATCTATTTTGATAAGCCTTCCATCATTTTAGATCATCAAGAAATCCCCCCACCACATTCAATTTATTTAAGTACCAAAGGAGACCTACCTGGTTTTGAAAAATTGGATGTAATCATTCCCGACTTAAATATTCTTCTTCGCCAATGAAAAAAAGGATAAAAGAACTTTTCGTATTTGCCCTAATTTTGCGACTGATTTTAGCTCCCCTTTTTTATCATCCTGATATTAAATCTCAGAATTTTCATTTTCAATTCTTATCTCTTGGAAAGATAAATATTTATCAGTATATAGACGAAAATAAACAATTTTTACCTTATCGAGATACTTTTAATTATCTTCCTTTAACTTATCTTAGTTTTGGCGCTGGACAGATATTACTTCGGCCCCTACTTCCTTCAAATTTTTTTACCTGGTTAAATGATTGGGGACCAAGTCAAAATAATTATCCCGATCTTTTATATTTCATGCTTATTCTAAAACTGCCATATATCATTTTTGACCTTGGTATTGGCTACTTACTCTACAAACTTTATGATAAAAAAGTATTAATTATTTGGCTATTTAACCCCCTATCTTTTTATCTTATCTATATTCTTGCCAATTTTGATATCGTCCCAGTCTTTTTTTCTCTTCTCTCTTTTTATTTATTAAAAAAATCCCGCAATTCTCTAGCTTTTATATTTTTAGGTATAGCGACTGCCTTAAAGTTTTATCCCTTGCTATTTTTTCCTTTTTTTCTTTTTTACCATCCTAATAATATTCAAAAAATTATTAGAAATATTTTTGCTTTTCTTCTGCCACTCATTATTACTATTATTCCCTTTGTTTTTACCCCCTTTTTCGTTCAGGCTTTTTCCGGTTCTGGCTTAACCCAAAAAATAACCGAATTTAAAATATTAAATATTCCTATTTATCCAGTGATTTATATGATTATTTTAGCCATATATTATTTCTCAAAAAACAAAAATATCGAAAAATCATTTCTATGGTTATTTTTGGGCTTTATTGTCTTGGTAAATTATCATCCCCAGTGGCTTCTATGGTTTTTACCCTTTATTATATTTCCAATATTAAAGACAAAAATAAAAACTATAATTTTTGTCTTAATTGTTGTCCTGTCATTATTATACATAGTCCTTATAAACGATCAGTTTTTGTTTTGGGGTCATCTTATTCCCATTGATATAAATTATTTATATATAAGTAGTCCATATCAGATTGTTACTCAACGATTTCATCAAAGTCCAGAGTTGATTCAGCAACAGTTAAAATTAATGACTGTTTTCTTGTCTTTAATATTTATTTATCCCTTTCGTGAAAAAAATACTTAAATACATTGTTGTTGAATTATTTGTCGTCTTTATCTTAACTATTTTTTTTCCCGCTTTGGTAATTAGAGAAAAAATTGGATTAAATATTGATGGAGGCAAACCAAAACTGCCTCTTCAAACTGGTAAATTTTATACTCAAAAAATAAATAACCCAACTCATAGTATAAATTCCATTAGCCTGCAGCTCAAAAATCCTCAGATAAAAGATAACAGTTTAATTTATATAGAAATTTTGGATGAAGCAGGTGAACTTCAAAGAGATTTTTCTATTTATGGCGCTAATATCGGTGATCCCAGCTGGATAAAATTAGATTTTAGTCCAATTGAAAGTACAAATTTAGTAATAAGAGTTTCCGGAGAAAGTCAATTTGATAATTCTCTTTATCTCTTTGCTGATCAAAATAATAATTTTGATCTTAAAACCTATTACGTTCTACCCACATTCAAAGATAGAATTATTCAAAATTTAATTTATCAAACCAATCTATTTAAACGACGTAGTATGTGGCATAATATTGTATATCTCGCTAGCATATTTTCCCTAAATCTATATTTGAAAAAATTATTAAATGAACCCTTCAATAAAAGCTAAAATATTCTTAATTTTTATTCTAATTCTCTCTCTTTTTCTTCGTCTATTTAGAGTCAGCACCCTTCCTCCTGCATTGTTTGCCGACGAGGTTGA
Source organism: Candidatus Pacearchaeota archaeon UBA284 (assembly GCA_002499185.1). Taxonomy (GTDB): domain Archaea; phylum Nanobdellota; class Nanobdellia; order Pacearchaeales; family UBA284; genus UBA284. Next base: position 4,603 of record DAKN01000111.1, read on the forward strand.
CGCCGGTTATCAAGCCATGATTTTTAACCAAAATAAAACTGATTACTTTGGCAATAAATTTCCAGTTCACTTCCATTCTTTTTCTGATTGGCGAACTTCACTGTATATTTATTCAATCTCCTTTTTCCAAAATATTACCAACAATTCTGACATAGCCATCCG
>DAKN01000111.1:4816-5191 GCA_002499185.1 Candidatus Pacearchaeota archaeon UBA284
CGGCTTTGAAGTATCGGGTATGCTCATGTGTTTATTGGCCGGCATTTATTTTTGGAAAAAATACAGTCAAAAATCATCTCTAAAACATTTATTACTTTCCATTTTTTTCTTTGCCCTTTCACCATATTTTTACAGTACCAGTAAACTTTTTTTGCTAATTCTGGCTCTACTAATTTTTATCATCTGGTTTTCAAAAATTATAAAAATTAAAGCCTCTCATCTAATTACGGCCATAATCTGGGGTTTATTATTATTAACTCCACTAGTGATCGATACCCTTAAGGGACAGGCTGGATTTCGTTTTTCCTACATTAGTATTTTTTCTGATCCCCAAATTAGTAAAACAGTTGATTATCAAAGATATCGCGACATTTA
>DAKN01000003.1:0-485 GCA_002499185.1 Candidatus Pacearchaeota archaeon UBA284
TCTGATATTAAATACAATATTGGAGTATTCATAAAAGGAGAGAGAAATGGATAAAATAAAGTTTAGGAGTGCCTTTTATAATGGTAACAATAAAAAGGAGCAAAAATGATTTACATTCTTTTCACATTGCTATTTCTCCTATTCTGTTTCAGCCCAGTTATAAGTTGGAAGTTTTTTGCAATAATGTCTATAGTTTTAGTAGCGTTTGTTTTGATTGCAGGTGGGTTTATTGACAATCATGATAATTTCTATGCTACTTATAAAACTGAAATTGTTAGTATAAATAAAATTACCATTGCCCATAGTAAAGCAACATATATTTACTTGGTGGACAATAATAATACGATGTATGATATTAGTAAAGTAAAAAACATGGACACAAAAACAACAATTACGATTAATGATAAAATTCAGGTAGAATATAGAAAATTAAAAAACAATAAATATAGGTTTTGGACTGCACTACCAAAAGAAGACACCGTTTA
>DAKN01000003.1:535-2713 GCA_002499185.1 Candidatus Pacearchaeota archaeon UBA284
CAAGAATAGATGCAGAAATAATTAAGGTGAAAATTGAGCCCAGACCAATAGATTCTTTTTTATTTATTTATAACTTATACATTAAAACATATAGTGATTTTGTAAATGATAGAATAAACAATACAGATTTTTGGGAAAAGCAGGGAAGAAAATATACTTGGTATATTCGTGATTTTTTATTTTTTGATAAAGAAAAGAAGCAATATTACTTTGATAACAAACCACTTTCTTTTTGTAACAAAACAGAAAAACGATATGTTGATATATCGCTAACAAAAGAAATAAAAAAACACATTAAATTATTTAGTGCATACGCCAAATACCTACATATATCCAACATAAAATCAGAAGAGTCGGATGAAAAAAAAGAAATGTATACTAAGGAATTAATTTTCATGTATATTTTCAATAACCCTGTTTGTTTAGAAAAGTCCGATATTGTAATAGCAAAAGAAATATATAATAAAATATAACAAGGAGAAATTATGCCAAAAATGATTTCGTTTTTTCAAACAACAGATTGTAAAGAATGTCCTCTTTATTCAGCCACAGTTGGTTGCCCACTACAAAATAACAAACTGCCCGATAAGATGGCAAAGAGAGTATACTGCTATGATGTTGAGGATGTTAGGCATGTTGAAATGAATGTTCAACTCGCCAAATCTGTTGCAAGAATAACTATAGATATTGATTTGGATAAAAAATAATTGATAGGAAGAATCAAATGAATGAGATGTCAAAAAAACTGCTTCTTAAAGAGATACTTGAAATAAACGATGCTCTTGATTTTTCTTTAGGAAGCATACACCCAGAACAAGAAAAAGGATTGGCAATCTCGTTACGAGTATTGCAAGAAAAATATGAACGGATACAAAAGGAGGAAAGATGAAATATGTAGTAATACGCTATGGAAATAATATAAAATATCCAACAAGTGCAAGTAGAATGGCTGAAATTGTTGAGGCTATGTGCCCAATTGAAGCAATTAAAAACTCAAACCACAACACACAACTTATTGAATCTGAAAAAAACAATGTAGTAATAACAAGCAAACGAACAAACCATTGTAATGGAAAAACAGTAGATTCTGGGGAAGTAAAATACGATAATAATGTTGTTCTACTTTCATTTCCACTATATTCTAATCAAGACCCTAATATTTCCTTGAATGAACTCACAAGAATATGCCATCAAGATGCAGTAGATAAAGGATTTTGGGATTCAGAAAGAAACAAAGGCGAATTAATTGCTCTTATGCATTCTGAATTATCAGAAGCATTGGAAGATTTAAGGGATAACAAAGAGCCTTTATATCTTGATGAAAACGGAAAACCTTGTGGTGTTTTATCTGAACTTGCTGATACAGTTATTCGTATAATGGATTTTTGTGGGCATGAAAAATATGACCTTGAAAAAGCAATACTTGAAAAACTTGAATACAATAAAACAAGACCATATAAACACAATAGAAATTTTTAATATGGACAGAACTATAAAAATAAATAAAAAAATATCTCATTGTTCAGAGTGTGATTACTTTGTAGATTCTGTATATTTGGAGTCTGACAAAGGACATTTTTGCAATCATCAATGGGAATTTATGGCAGGATTTGAGGAACAAGACTCTAAAATATGGACCAAGTGTGAATTACCCAAAAGCAATATTAGACACTAATGAAACTTGCAACAAATAAATTGAAAGTTTTTGATTGACAAATACAAAAAAATATGGTATACTATACATATAAAAGGAGAAAAAATGACAGTTTATGTTGTGATAGATGAAAATGGAGAGATAGACAAAATCTTTCTTAATGAGAGTAATGCAATCAAATATACAAATAAACTAATGGACAAAGGAATTTATCGAGAAATAATATCAAGAGAAGTGGAGGATTAACATGGAGGTAAGAAATGAAAATCAAATGTAAGTGTATAAATTGTGGGCATGTTCAAAATGCAAAAGAATATGACGATGTAATAGAATGCAAAAAGTGTGGATGGTATATTGATGTAGACTATTTCAAGACAGAATACGAAAATACGGAATGTGAGGAGGATTAACTATGAAAATTTATAAGGAGATATTATGCCAATGATAGAATTTGAATCAATCATAAAAAAACAAAAAATAACTGGGGTATGTAAGAATTGTGGGAAGAAAAGAAGCATAACCAT
>DAKN01000076.1 GCA_002499185.1 Candidatus Pacearchaeota archaeon UBA284
TCAATCTGAATTTTTATTATTTCTTCTTTCCCATCTGGATTTGTCAACCTTACTTCGGGCAATCCTTCTTGAACTTGTCTTCCTAAACTGCCTGGACCAAGATAACTTACAAAAACTATAGAATTATGTTTATTATCAGCTAATTCTCTGAAATATTCTTGTGAAGCCCCACCAACAAGCATACCAGATGTTGCAAGGATTATACACGGTCCCCCTTCAATTACTTCTTTTCTTTCTTGCGGACTTCCAACCCTGCTAAATATTTCTGACATGAATGGGTTTTTATCTTGAAAGATTTGATTTCTTATGTTTGCCGATAAAAATTCAGGATAAGAAGTATGGATAGCAGTAACGTCCCAAACAATTCCATCAACATAAACCGGAACATTTGGAATTAACCCTTCCTTGATAGCATTATCTATAATCATCATAATCTCTTGGGCTCTTCCTACACCCAATACTGGAACTAAAACTTTTCCTTTTCTTTCTATTGTTCTTTTAATAGCATCAAGCATAGAAGCTTCGGCATCTTTTCTTGGAGGAAGAATATTATTTTTTCCACCATAAGTAGATTCAGTTATCAAAGTTTCAAGTCTCATGAATCTGTTTGTTGCTTGTTCTAAAACTCTTGTTTTAATAAATTTATAATCCCCAGTATAAAGCAGATTATGAAATCCATTTCCAACATTTATATGAACCATTGAGCTTCCCAGAGTATGGCCCGCATTATAAAATGTAAGTCTTAAATCAGAAGTTATGTCTGTTACTTCATTGTAATTCAAATCAATAGAATGTTTTATCATATTTTTGATATCGGCGATTCCATATAATGGTGAAGATGCTTTCTTGTATGCAACCCCTATAAAATCTAATGCCAATAATGCTGCGATGTCTCTTGTTGGAGGAGTCATGTAACAAGGACCCCTATAGCCCAGCTTATATAAATAAGGCAACAATCCAACATGATCTAAATGTGCATGAGAAATTATTACTGCATCAATACTTTTCAAATCAAATTCAGGAACATTAAGATATGGGAATGCATCAGAACCTTGTCCAGAAACATCTATGCCGCAATCAAGCAATACTTTCGATTCCGGTGTTTCCAATAACAAGCAAGATCTTCCAACTTGCCTTGCTCCACCTAAAAAAGCAAGCCTTACCCAGCCTTCTTTCTTTTCAGGAGTCCATTCTTTGTAAATTTTCTTTCCAATATGATTTAAAAATTTCTTTCTGTAATCGCTTCTTGTATAAAGGACTTTTCGAATTGCTTCTGTAATTTTACTTCTTATACTCGGACTTCTAATTGCCTGGGGATTCCAAAATGTTTTTTCTTTTATTTGCCTTAATATTTCTCCGCCTTTTCCTATAGCAATTCCCGGTTTTTTTACTTCAATTGTTACAACACTTCTCTCTTTTTCAAATAGAACATTTATTATTTCTGCTTCTTCTGGAATTAATTTTCTAATTTCTTTTTCAGCATCTTCTTCTTCAAGTAATAATTTTGTAGCTGCCCTTAATTCAACTCTCTTCTTTATTTTATTTACAACATCTCTTATCTTTTCTTCTCCGCTCAAGAAAAAATCTTTGTTTTGAGTATAAACTACAATATTTGCTCCTTCAAAATTAGCTGATTCTATTGCCTTTGGCGGCAATTCATCAACAATTGCTTTTAAAATGTTCATTTTTATTGTTATTACTTTTAAAGTAAATGTTTTATTAATTTAAGATTATCTCGGTAGAATTTTTCTTATCGGATAAATCTTATTTAAATCGTAGAGATTATCAAATTTTATTCACTTTTTATCTATTTTGATTTTTTTTCAACTATTGTGTGCTTAATTTCAGATTCAAAAACTTTTTTTGCGCCTTTTTTATCTATAACTACAACGTCAATACCTTCACCTGAATTGACATCTCTTTGCATAGCAGCATTTACTGCTCTTATTGCAAGTTTAATTCCCTCTTCTACATTAATTGAATCTTTGTAAGCATCTTCTAATAATCCATAGGCAAAAACACTTCCAGAACCATCACAAACGTAATCGTTATATCTTAAGACTGTTCCATCCGGATCTACAAGGAAAAGCCAATATCCTTTATTATCAACCCCTCCAACAATAAAAGCCGTTATTGCAATTATTGTGCTAAATTTTCTTATGTTTTCAAAAGCAAGCATTCCAAAAAGGTTTGCTATCTCTTTGACATTTGGCTCTATTTTTGTTCGTAAATTTTTTAATTTTAATTCTGCCTTAACTAATTTAGTTAAATATTGAATATCAGAAACATTTCCTGCAGTGGTTATTGCCACATTTTCATTAAGCAAGAAAACTTTCTCAACTTTTTTATGACCTATCATGCTGCCCATCGTGGCTTTTTTATCTGCAGCCAAAACAATGCCGTCTTTACAGACAATTCCAATTGTCGTTGTTCCTGTCTTTTTTATCTTTGATTTTATTTCTTCGTCCATTTTTAAAATGTTAATATAATTTCAAGAAAATCTAATACCTCTAATATACTAGTGCAATTTTGATTTATAAATATTTCGATGAAGAGTTAGAGAGAATCAAAAGGGTTCACCCGATTGCATCGTTGCACTCTGGCTTGGTTTTTTCTAAGAAAAAACCCCACTAAAAGCAATTATATGAAATATTATTCAGACTTTTTGCAGATATGTCTTTAAACTGTGCGCACTTAGTGTTTTCTATGAAAGATTTAATTAATAAAAACAAGAAAAAAATTAAGATGTCGGTCTTATTATCATTCGTAATAGCTATCTTTTTCTTGTTTTTAGTAAATATGCAAATAATTAATCTTCCATGCACAGTACAATATTTGAATCCTTGGCAGCATTTTTTTAAATGTAATCTATTTTATAGTTATAATGCGGTTATTTTATTTATTGTGAGTTTTGTGACAATATTCTTTTTTTTAAGATTCACTCAATTAGTTAAAAATTAATACAAAAATTATTGCATCATATTTTCTTGTTCGCTTCGTTCACTCGGAGAGTTTAACAGCGATTATATTCAATCAGAAAAATATTTTTTTATTTTATCATATAATTTATAAATCTTGATTACATAAATAAATTATGGATTTAAGAGTTATTTTAATGGCGATGATAATACTCTCTTTAATTTTTATAGGCGGATGCACTCCCCAAACATCTTTACAAAATGAATGTTCAGCTCTCGACGGAACATGGAAAGGAGTTATATCTAATTCTGGTGTGATAAAATCTGAAAAAACACACGACATAATGGAAGAACCTGTTCGTGCTCCTTTTATTGCCCAATATGATTTTGAGATGACAATAAAAGCAGATACAGAAGGTGGATATTATGGTGAAGATCATGTGTGTTCATATAAAATAACTTACGTGAAAGCATCTCATCCTTTATTCAACTGCCAACAGGGATGCACTCCTGTGCAAGTAGCAGGCGAAAATACTTTTGCAAGTTGGATGTCTACTAACAAAGAAGGTTATGGTATAATGCATATAGGATTCAGCAATGGCGCATCAATACCCGCGTTTACAGAAGATAACAGATTAAGAGCCATACCTCAAGAAAATAAGATAGAATTATACATACCTGAAAATGTCGAGAATTGGGAAACCATTGGAATAAGAACAAACCCAGATTATAAAACAATGTATGATGCCAATGCCTTCTGGGTTGAAACAGACAACTGTTATAAAATGGGAAATGTTTTCTGCTATGTTGAATCTCTTAATAAAAATACAATTATTCTGAATAGAATTAGTTAAATCAATTAACAAGAATAAAACTTCTAAATTTTATTTTTTTACAAATTTCAT
>DAKN01000027.1 GCA_002499185.1 Candidatus Pacearchaeota archaeon UBA284
CAAATTTTTCAGAATAAGGGATAGTAAATTTATAGATGAGTTCGGAAATATACCTGTATTGTTCATCAAAAGAACCTAAAGATAATTCTTTAATTCGTTGTTCAGCTATTGAAATTATTCTTGGTTTTAAACTTGGTGGTAAATCATATGTTTCTATAATCCACCGGATTAATTCTTTATTTGGAAATTCTCCTTTAGCCATATTATTTAAAATTTATTGAGATTTTTAAAGATAATTGTATTTTTTTGACATTANNTTTCCTCGGCTTATAGGGATAATACGGCTATTTAAATTTTCTTAAAGAAAAAAGAACAGCCAATCAAGCGAGGAAAAAACCCGATTGGCTTTTTGACTAAGTCAATATCAAGAAAATTCCTTCAGGAATTTTCGGGATGTTGAAAATACAAAGTATTTTCAAATCATTAAATTTATCCAGCATAAGTGTGCTGACCATTTAATGCAGCTTTTGCACTTCTGAGATATTTGCTTTCAATTTCTTTGTATCTTTTTATATCATCTATTGAAACACTTCCGCCGATTTTTTTGATTGCATCATCAAAATGTTTCTTTTTAACATTTTTTGCATCTATATCTTCACGCAATGCAAGCATTGCGGCTTCTCTACATACTCCTTCAATATCTGCTCCAGTATAACTTTCTGTTTTTTCAGCTAATTCGGAAAGTTTAATTTCTTTTGCAAGAGGCATATTTTTTGTATGCACATTGAAAATAGATTCTCTTTCTTTTTTATTTGGTGATGTAATAAAAACTAATCTATCAAATCTTCCCGGTCTTAGCAATGCCGCATCAAGCATATCTGGCCGATTTGTTGCCCCAACTATAACAACATCATGCAAATCTTCTATTCCATCCATTTCCGCTAATAATTGGTTTAATACTCTTTCAGTTACATGATTTCCAGGATCTAAACCACGCCTACCTGCTAACGCATCTATTTCATCAAAGAAAATAATGCATGGTGCAACTTGTTTTGCTCTTTCAAAAACTTTTCTTACACCTTCTTCACTTTTTCCGACCCACATACTCAATAAACTTGGTCCCTTAACTTGTATAAAATTACTTTCAGATTCTGTAGCAACAGCTTTTGCAAGCAAGGTTTTTCCTGTGCCTGGAGGACCATATAATAAAACCCCTTTTGGAGGTCGTATACCCATCCTTATGAATGAATCTGGATTTTTTAATGGCCATTCAACAGCTTCTTTTAATTCTTGTTTTGCACCTTCTAATCCACCAATATCTTCCCAGTTTACATTCGGATTTTCAACTAAAATTTCACGCATTGCACTAGGTTGAACAACCTTCAATGCTTCTTTGAAATCTTTTTGCGTTATAATTAATTTTTCTAAAAATTCTTTTGTTAGTGGTTCGTTGGTATCTTTAATTTTTAAATCAGGAAGTGCTTTTCTTAACACAACCATTGCCGCTTCTCTTGTTAAAGAAGCTAAATCTGCTCCAACAAAACCATGAGTTATAGAGGCTATTTCATCTAAATTTACATCTTTTGTCAAAGGCATATTTCTTGTGTGGATTTTTAAGATTTGTAGTCTTCCGGCCTTATTCGGAACATTGATTCCTATTTCTCTATCAAATCTTCCGGGTCTACGTAAAGCCTCATCTACTGCATTTGGCCTATTTGTTGCTCCAATAACAACAACTTTTCCACGATTTTTTAAACCATCCATCATAGTTAATAATTGACTTACAACCCTTCTTTCAACTTCTCCGGTAACATCTTCTCTTTTTGGAGCAATTGCATCTAATTCATCAATAAATACAATACTCGGTGCATTTTTTTCAGCTTGGTCAAAAATCTCTCTTATCTTTTTTTCACTTTCACCATAAAATTTGGACATGATTTCTGGACCATTTAATAAAATAAAATTACTTTCAGATTCATTAGCAACAGCTTTTGCAAGCAAGGTTTTTCCTGTGCCTGGAGGACCGTATAATAAAACCCCTTTTGGAGGTTCGATTCCTAAACGAGCAAATATTTCTGGCCTTTTTAAGGGCAATTCAACCATCTCACGGATTTTTTTAATTTCTTCATTTAATCCCCCGATATCTTCATAAGTAACGTCCGGAATTTTTTCATCACTTGCTTCAACAGCCCTCGTGTTAATTACAAATTCTGTTGAATCTGTTATTATAACCGGTAGTTTTGCAGGATTTGTATTAACAACACTAAATCTAATATTTTCAAATGTTGGTGTGTTAAAATTCATATTTCCAAAGATTTCTCCGAAACCAAAGGCATCAAATAAATCACCGAAATCTCCAGACATTTCCTTTCTTTTTTGAATACCGCCAACTACAACTAAATCTCCTTGCATTATTGCTCTTCCAACAAATCCTTTTTTCAAGAAATTTGGATCACCACGTATTTCAATCTGAATATTTTTTTGTGCAGGAGCAATTACAACTTTTTTTGCTTCTTTAATATCTGCTTTTTGAATGATTACAATTTCACCAATGCCAGTTTTAGCATTTTTTCTTATAATCCCATCAATTCTAATATTATTTTCACCATAATCACTTGGGTATGCTTTATCTGCGATTGCAACAGTTTCACGCTCGCCTTTTATTATTATAACGTCTCCGGGTTTAATACCCAGAGATTTCATTGCATTATTATCTAATCTAGCAATGCCCTTGTAAGCATCTTCTTGCAATGCTTCAAATACTTTTAATTTAATTCCTTTTTCTGTTTTATTTTCTTTTTCAATTTTTGTTTCTTTTGCCATTTTATTCGCTCCTTTGTTTTTTGTTTATTTTTTGTTTATTTTTTATTTTATTTTCCTCTTTCATTATTTTAACATTAGTTTGCGGTTTTCCGTTTTGATTAGTATACACTTTTTCTATTGTAATGCTTTTATTTTTTTCAGGATTTGCAGAATCCCGATGTTCTATCCTTACAACCTCTTTTCCGAAATTTAAAGATATTCTTCCTGATTCTTCTAATGATAGTTTAACCATTTCATTCATTTTATTTTTTAATCGATTATGGATTGCTTCTTGCTCGTTAGAAAATTCTTCGAATTTTCTGCGCCCTGAAAATCTTTGATTTTCATGGGCTTGCATGAAATCAATAATTTCCCTAGGGATGCTTACGGCATAACTGTTTCCAACCATTCTTAATTTTACCTCAAAAGGTCTTTGTTTTAGCTGAGAAAATTTCTTTAATTCTTCACTATCCTGTGGATGATATATTCTTTTTCCGCATTTTGGACATTGTAATGCTCTTAACTGAAAACCGTCTTTGCTTACTATTACTTTTTTCATTTCAGTTCTGCAATCTTTGCACCACACCAACTCATCAAAAAAATCATGATTCATTTTTTGTATCTCCATCGTGTATACACACAATGTATACATTACAAAATGTATACTATTTAAATGTTTCGTTGTTTTTAATTTTACATAAAAATTGACTAAACTTTAAAAATCTCGAATGTCTATCTTTTTTATGCATAAAAAAACAATAGAAAAAAAAGAGAAGGATGAAAATAAAATCTCTATGATAAATTTTTTAACAATAGAAAAGAAATGGCAGAAATCCTGGGCGGAAAAAAAGGTATTTCAGATATCTGAAAAATCAAATAAAAAAAAGTTTTATGTTCTTGAAATGTATCCCTATCCAAGTGGTTCTGGTTTGCATATGGGTCATGCTTTTAATTATACTATAGGGGATATTTATGCTAGGTTAAAAAGAATGCAGGGTTTTAATGTTCTTTATCCGATGGGTTATGATAGTTTTGGTTTGCCTGCCGAAAATGCAGCAATTAAAGCAAAATCGCACCCCAAAAAATTTACAGAAGAGGCAATTAAGCATTTTATTGAACAACAAAAAGCAATAGGCTTAAGTTATGATTGGACAAGAATAGTTGAAACACACAAGTCAGATTATTACAGATGGGATCAATGGATATTTTTGAAGATGTTTGAAAAAGGATTAGCATATAGGAAAAAATCCCCTGTTAATTTTTGTTCTAAATGTAATACTGTTTTAGCAAATGAGCAAGTTCATGATGGAAAATGCTGGCGTCATACAGATACAAAAGTTGAAATAAAACAACTTGAACAATGGTTTCTAAAAATTACAGATTACGCAAACGAATTATATGATAATTTAGATTTATTAAAAGAATGGCCAGAAAGAATAAAAGCCATGCAAAAAAATTGGATAGGAAAAAGCTACGGAACACAAGTTGATTTTGAAATTAATGGAAAGATATGGCCTATTTTTACTACAAGAGCGGATACAATTTACGGAGTTACATTTATGGTTATAAGTGCACAGCATCCAAGACTTTATGAGATTGTAACAAGGGAACAGAAAAAAGAAGTTGATAAATTTGTAAATAAAATTAAATCCACATCCGAAAAAGATTTAGAGGGATTAGAAAAAGAAGGTGCATTTACAGGAAGTTATGCAATTAATCCAATCACAAAAGAAAAAGTCCCTGTTTATACAGGAAATTTCGTCTTGGCAGAATACGGAAGCGGAATGGTAATGGCTGTTCCAGCGCACGACCAAAGAGATTTTGAATTTGCAGAGCGCTATAAAATTCCAATAAAAATAGTAATACAGCCGGAAAATCAAAATTTAAATTTAAATTCAATGAAAGAAGCATATGTTGCTGATGGAAAATTGGTCAATTCTCAGGAATTTAATGGTCTAAACAATAGAGAAGCTATATCTAAGATAACAGAATTGCTTGAAAAGAAAAAACTCGGCAAAAAAACAACACAATTCAAGCTTAGAGATTGGCTTATTTCAAGACAAAGATTCTGGGGAACACCAATCCCGATTATTTATTGCGAAAAATGCGGAATTATTCCTGTTCCTAAAAAAGATCTTCCAGTCAAATTACCAGATGACATTAATTTTACAAGTGAAAGAAATCCACTTATAGGCTATGATAAATTCGTAAAGGTAAAATGTCCGAAATGCAATGGAAATGCAAAAAGAGAAACAGATACAATGGATACTTTTGTTAATTCCTCATGGTATTTTCTGAGATATTGTGATTCTAAGAATAAAAAAGAAATTTTTGATAAGAAAAAAGCAAATTATTGGTGTCCGATTGATGTTTATATTGGTGGGGCAGAGCATGCTTGTATGCATTTAATATATTTTAGATTTTATACAAAGTTCTTGCGCGATTTGGGCTTGTTAAATTTTGACGAACCTACAAAAAGATTATTTAATCAAGGAATGCTTCACGGAGAAGATGGATATGTCATGTCAAAATCAAGAGGTAATGTGGTTTTGCCAGAAGAAGTCAGCAAAACATATGGGATAGATACTTCAAGATTATTTTTAGTTTCAATGGCATCTCCAGATAAGGATGTTGAATGGAGTTCAAGCGGAATTGAAGGCAGTTTGAAATTTATTTACAGAATATTTGATTATTATAATAATTTGAAATCAAAGCTTGGAAAATCTTCCCTAAGATTAGAAAGCAGGCTTAACAAAGTAATAAAAGAAATAACTTCTGATTTAGAACAATTTAGATATAATCTTGCTATAATAAAATTAAGGCAAGTTTTCGAGTCAATGGAAAATGAAAAACAAATTTCAAAAAAAGATGCTGAATCCTTTTTAAAATTATTACACCCATTTTGTCCGCATATTACAGAAGAACTATGGCACAAGATTGGAAATAAAACTTTTGTCTCAAAAGAAAAATGGCCTAGTTATGATGATAAAAAAATAAATGAAGAACTTGAAAAGCAAGAACAACAAGTAAATCAAACAATTGAAGACATAAAAAACATAATAAAAATAATGAAGGAAAAACAAAATAAAATTCCTGAAAAAGTATATCTTTACTTAATTCCAAAAGAATTAGCCCTTTATAAGGAATTCAATGAAATAATTGAAAAATCATTGAATTTGAAAATAAATATTTCTGCAGTAAACGATTTTAAGAAATATGACCCTCAAAACAAGGCGCAAAAAGCTAAGCCAGGAAAGCCCGCAATTTATTTAGAATAACAACATAAAACAATAATTCTTTTAAAGTAACTATTCTTGAAGTTAATATGGCAGGGGTTAATAGAGAAATTAATAAAAGTGATGAATTAAAAGCAAATTCTCAAGAAGAGCTTTTTATATTGTCTATAACAAAAAATTCTAATTATGGTTATATTGATAATCTTTTAAGGATGTTTTCAAAATCAGAAGATAAAATAAGCGTTTTGGAAAAAATGTTGGATGGTTCTTCTTTTTCCGGATTCAACCGAGATTTGCAAAAAAACATTTATTCTCTTTTGGCAAAATACCATGACCTTTATGCTTGGGAAAAAACATGTTTTAATTATAAATTACCAAATTCTGAAAAATTAGAAATTAAAGAAGAACATTATAAAAAAACAATAGAATTTTACACAAAAGCAGGATATGAAGATGGAAATCAATATGAAATTAAAAGATTAGTTGGAGAATATACTAAATTAGCTAATGTCTACGAAGAAATGGGGACATTTAGATATAATGATGCCATAGAGTGTTTAAAAAAAGCAGATGAACTTTCTATAAAATGCGGAATAAAAGTGCTAAACCCAAAAGTAAGAAAATTAACAGAAGAAGAAAAGAAAAGAGAAATTGAAAAGAGCAAACAACCACACAATACTCCTTATCAAACATACCCCTAATGCTATGGCAAAGCAGTTAAAACTCGATTTTGATGTCAAAGGGAAAAATACTTTAGATTATTTGTTTGAAGGCATGACTCCTAAAAAAATAAGAAACAAATTTTCTGGAATGGACATAACAAGAAAAATAATCTTTTTAG
>DAKN01000004.1 GCA_002499185.1 Candidatus Pacearchaeota archaeon UBA284
AAATAAAATGTATTTTTTATTAGATAAAAGGAGATTTTTAATTTATGACAAGTTTGATTGGAGCGTTTTTATTGATGTTGTTGGGAATGATAATTAGTGGAATGAAGAAAAAGTAAAATAACAGAAAGGTAGTTTTATATGTGTGATTTTTTTAGTTTTGTAACAGAACCAGAAACAGGAAATAACAGCGGTAAACGATTTTACTTTGATTGGAAATATAGAAAAAAAGATTTGGAAATTTCATCATTGCTTGGCAATAGTTATCATCATGATTACCATTCTTCAATTTGCAAATATTATAAACTCAATGAAGATATATGTAATAAATATGAATTCGATCCATTTGAAAAAGTTTTTCACGTTGATAGAATAAATTCTGAAGTAGACGACAGTATTCAAGCTGAAGATTGGGTTAGAAATTTGGATTTCACTAAAATAATTCAACCATTAATTATAAAAAATTTCATAAATCCTTTGAGAGATTTGCCAGAAAATAAAGAATATATTAATGATGACATTATTCTTTTATTGCAGAATTGGAGTTTTGCACAAAATACAATAAGAAGATCTGTAGATCATTATTTGATAAAAGAAGTAGGTAGTCCAGTAAAAGATGCCCTTTATGATCATCTGAGAGGTTCATTATTTTCTCAAATATGGAATTTAATATCTTTACGTATGGGAAAGCAAGATATTTTATGGGACTCTATATTAAATTCTATAATTGCATATATGGAATCTTTTTTTATTATTCCACATCATGTTTCTATTGAATCTCTTAATAAATTATGGAATATGGGTTTTATTCCTTCTTTTGATGGATTATTTTGGAGATTGCACAGTAGTTATGATGCGGATGTTGTTTTTAAAATAAAAGAATCAGACTTATCAAATTTTAGAATTAAATAATAGAAAGGAAAATAGAAAAAATGAAATTTAATCCATTTAGAAATAACAGCAACAAACAATTGATGAAAGAACTACAAGAACTTAAAGTAGCAATTATGAAAAATTCTTTAATTCCAAGAATTAAATATCAAGGATTTATTGTTAGAGATAGGAAAACCAAACAAGCTTTAGGTGGAAAAAATATTTCTGGATTCTTTGTTTTTTTAGATGAAAAATTGGCTCAGCAACAATTAGACAAAATAATGAAAACATCTAAAGAAGACTATGAAGTTTTTCCTGTTGATGTTGTTTATACAGAAGAAAGGCAAGAACAATGAAAATTATGTTTTATGATAAAAGAGATGACGATAACAGCGAAATGACAATAAATCAATTAATTGAACACCTAAAATTAATTAAATTAAAATGGGGAGGAGATTGTGTCATGGGACTTCCTCAAGAATTTCAGGACGATGATGGGGAGACTGTAAGATGGAATGCTTCAATTAGCAATATTGAAATTGAAACTTCATTACCTGATAAAACAGAAATTTTATTGTATTGAAAGGAATATAAAAAATGGCAGATAGAAAGTTAGCAAGTGTTCAAAAAATTGTCAATATTTCTCCAATAGAAGGTGCAGATAGAATTGAAGTTGCTACTGTTTTAGGTTGGCAATGTGTCGTTGCTAAAAAAGATAATTTTAATGTTGGAGATCTTGTAGTTTATTTTGAAATTGATTCAATTCTTCCAGATACTCCCATGTTTGAATTTATGAAGGATAGAAAATATAAGGTAAAAACCATTAAATTAAGAAAACAAATCAGTCAAGGATTGGTAATGCCATTATCTATTCTTCCAGATAAAAAATGGAAAGAAGGAGATGATGTAACAAATATTTTAGGGGTTACAAAACATGATCCTCAAGCAGAACAAGAAGAACGAGAAAACAATATTAAAAAAAGTCAATTAGAAAGATGGCTTCGTAAACAGAAATGGTATAAAAAATTATTTCCAAAAAAGAGAGATGGTTTTCCTAATTGGATTAAAAAAACAGATGAGGACAGAATTCAATTATTTCCTGATTATTATAATGAATGGAAGGATTTAAAATTTATTGTTACAGAGAAAGTTGATGGACAATCTTTAACTGTTTTTCTTGTGAAAAATAAAAAACTTTTTTTTCGCAATCATATAGAATTTGGAGTTTGTAGTAGAAATTTAAAATTAAATAAGCCAAATAACAGTTCCTGGTGGACAGTTGCTAAGTATACAAGATTAAAAGAAAAATTGTTGCAAATTCCATTTGATAGAACAATTGTTCTTCAAGGAGAAATTTTAGGGCAAGGAATTCAAGGAAACAAATATAAGATTAGAGGATATGACTTATATGTTTTCAATTTAATTATTGATGGAAAAATTATTGATAGTATTACAGCAAAAGAAATCTTAGATAAATTAAATCTTAAATTTGTTCCTATTTTAGAAAAAGATTTTTCTTTATTGCCTACCATGCAAGAAATGGTTAATTATGCAAAAGGAAAAAGTGTTCTCTTAGATACTTTAAGAGAGGGTTTAGTAATGAGAAATTATGAAAACAAGATTAGTTTTAAAGTTATTAATCCTGAATTTCTTT
>DAKN01000001.1 GCA_002499185.1 Candidatus Pacearchaeota archaeon UBA284
CTTGGAACACTTAATACTTCATGATCTTTCTCAATTTTCTTTAAAGCATTCATTAAACCAGGAGGATATCTTGTAAACTGAACAGCCCCTGCATCAGCAGCATATTCTCTTTTTCTTGAAATAGCTAATTGCACAAGCTTGACAATTATTGGTGCTAAGATTGCCATTGCAATTGCAATTAAAATAAAAATAATATTCCCACCTCCCTGTCTGCTATCTCCCCTAAACCACAAACTCCTTAAAAACATCTGGGAAAATATTGATATGGCACCAACCATCACAGCAACAATTGTTACGAATCTTATATCATAATTTGCTATGTGTGACATTTCATGCCCTATTACACCTTCTAATTCTTGCTTGTTTAATTTTTCTAATGCTCCTTCTGTAACACAAATTACAGATTTTTCTGGATTCTTTCCTGTTGCAAAAGCGTTTATTTGTTTGCCGGGCATAACATAAACCCTTGGCATTGGCAATCCAGATGCAAGAGACATATTTTCTACAGCATCGTAAAGATGCTTATGTTTTATCTTATCCGCGACATGTGCATTAACGCTTGCTAAGGCTATTTTATCTGAAAAATTATATGTAATAAGAACATAAATCAAAGAAATAATTGTTGCAAATATTAAAATTACAAAAATATCAAGTTCAAATGCCAAGGCAATAACATACCCCAATAAGATAAAAATAAGAAATACTGAAATCATTAAAAAAACAGATTTAATTTTATTTCTTGATATTTGGTCTCGAAAATCTATTTTTTTGATTTCATGATGTGCCATTTTGGAGAAAATTGAAAAATTTAGAATTTAACTTTTGGAGTTTCTCTTTCTGCTTCAGGAATTTGAAGCCAGTTTCCCGGTTTCTTTCCTAAGATTTTTGCAAACATTACTCCTGGGAAAGTCTTGCATGAATTATTATATGATAGAATAGAATCATTGTAAAATTGTCTTGAATATGCTATTTTGTCTTCTGTTGAGCTTAATTCCTGTTGTAATTGTGAAAAATTTTGGCTTGCCTTTAAATCAGGATAATTTTCAGCTATTGCAAATAATCTTCCAAGGACATTTTCAAGCATGCCATCAGCTTTCATTCTTTTTGCCATGTCTCCTGATTTATTTGCGCTAACTAAAGCAGCCCTTGCTTCGCTTACTTTATTTAAAACTTCTTTCTCATGACTTGCATATCCTTTGACAGTCTCGATCAAATTTGGAATTAAATCAGCTCTTCGCTTTAATTGAACATCAATTTGTGCAAACGAATTATCTATTCTATTTAATAGAACCGTAAATCTATTGTAATAACCCCATAGCATTAATAGAACCAATATAACAATTGCTGCTACTATAATCAAAATTATTGTTAATATCATAATAGTTTATGAAAAAACAGATTTATAAAGCTTTCTTAGCCTAGAAACATTTATAAAGTTAACAATAGTAAACTTTCTGGAGCAGAACAAAAATGTATTTATTGCCACAGGAAATAGAAGTTTGGTATATTATCCCAACAGTAAGAAGACAATTAGCAATACAACTGGTTAAAAAGCACAATCTTACCTTGGAAAAAACTGGCAAGATTATTGGGGTAAGCAAGGCAGCAGTTTCGCAGTATATTCACAAAAAAAGGGCAGATAAAATGAAGATTAATAAAGAAATGCTTGCCGAAATTAAGAGCTCTGCTGAAAAAATTGCAAAAAATGAAAAACTTGGATTAAGCGAAATATTAAACCTTGTTAAAATAGCAAAGGAAAAAGGAATTGCATGCGAAGCGTGCAAGAAATTTAATAAAGAAATATTAAATATATGTCATGGGGAAAAGAAATATTGAGTAAAATGGCGCAATCAAAAAAAAGAATTTATTTAGATCATGCAGCAACAACCCCCTTAGACCGGGAAGTTCTTGAGGCTATGAATCCTTATTTTTCAGATAAATTTGGAAATGCAAGTTCTTTGCATTCTTTTGGAAGAGAAGCGAGAAAAGACATGGAAGAAGCAAGAAAAAAAATTTCAAACATAATAAATGCCAGACCAAATGAAATAATCTTCACAAGCGGGGGAACAGAAAGTAATAATCTTGCAATAAAAGGAATAGCTTATGCAAATAAATCAAAAGGAAATCACATAATTACAACGAAAATAGAACACCACGCAATTGAAGAACCATGTAAATGGATGGAAAAAGAACTGGGTTTTAAAATCACTTACCTTGGTGTAAATAAAGATGGATTAATTGATTTAAGAGAATTGGAAAATGCTATTAATGAAAAAACAATTCTTGTTTCAGTAATGTTTGCAAATAATGAAATAGGAACAATACAACCAATAGAAGAGATAGGAAAAATCTGCAAAAAACAAAAACATAAAATTTATTTTCATACAGATGCTGTTCAAGGATTAGGAAAGGAAAAAATAGATGTAAAAAAAATGAATATTGACTTGCTTAGTGCATCAGGACATAAAATGTATGGACCAAAAGGAACAGGCATATTATATATCAATCAGGATGCAAAAATACAAGGGATACAACATGGTGGCGGACATGAGTTTCATCTCAGAAGTGGAACAGAAAATGTTCCGGGAATAATCGGATTTGCAAAAGCCCTTGAATTAATGGATGAAAATAGGGAAAAAGAAAATAAAAGACTTCAAGAACTAAGAGACTATACTATAAAAAGAATATTAAAGGAAATTCCAGGAAGCCATTTGAATGGGAGTATGGAAAAAAGACTTGCAAATAACATAAATTTTTATTTTGATGATATAGAGGGAGAATCACTTTTGATAAGGCTTGATGAAAAAGGATTTGCAGTTTCCACGGGTAGCGCATGTTCGTCAAAATCTTTGGAACCAAGCCCCGTTTTAACAGCCATTGGTTTAAAACCAGAACAAGCACACGGCTCTTTGAGAGTTACATTAGGAAAAGACAACACAAAAGAAGAAATAGAATTATTTATTGAAGAATTAAAAAAGATAATTCAATCTTTAAGAAAAATTAGCCCATTTAAACACTCAAAATTCTAAAAGAATTTTGGTGCGTTAAAAATCCTTCGGATTTTTTAGTGAAATGGTGAGGAAAAATAAGATGGTAAAAAACATAAAACAAATAATTACTAAAGATATGCTGATAGCAAAAACAGTGAATGAGCATCCTGAATCGATATCTGTTTTTTTAAAACACGGTTTATCTTGCATTGGCTGTCCTTTTGCAATGCAAGAAACAATAGAGCAGGGGGCTATAGGGCATGGGATTGATGTTAAGAAATTGATCAAGGAATTAAATAGCAAGTTAAATAAACGTAAGAAAAGTAGATAATAAATAGGGAAATCCCTTTAATAAGACAGATAAAATGGCTAAAAAAATAATAATATTTGATTTTGATGGAACAATTGCAGATAGTAAAAAAATCTGGACATCTTCTATTAAACAGGCTTTAGACAGACATAGATATTTTTTTGATATTAAAAAAATTGAAGAAAATCTTGGTCCAAAATTAAAGGTAACATTTCATAATTTAAAAGTAAATGATTCTCATGATAAAATAAGACATGAAGTGCATGAACAAGTCATGAAAAAATTACATAAAATAAAATCTTGCCCAAATATTAAGGAAATTTTGAAATATTTTAGGAAAAATAAAAAATTTAAAGTAGATTTAATGACTAATTCTCCTAGAAGGATAATCATCCCTTTGCTTAAAAAAATAAGAATCCTTAATTTTTTCGATGACATATACTGTGCAGAAGATTTTGATACTAAAGAAGAAAAGATAAGATCAATTGCAAATAGAATGAAAATTAAGGTAAAAGATATAGTTTATATCGGCGATAAAACGCATGACATAATTGTGGGAAAAAAAGCTAAATGCACTTTTTTTATAATCCTTAATTGCTCATGGGATAAGGAAATTCTAAAAAAAAGAAAAGATAAATTTATTTTAAAAGAAATAAAACAACTTAAAACCGCAATAAATTAATAAAAAATGGTTTTAGATTATACACAAAAAGTAATTCAACATTTTAAACATCCAAGAAATGTTGGGGAAATAAAAAAACCTTCAGGTATTGGAATTGTGGGTAATAGAATATGCGGAGATGTAATGAAAGTTTACATTGTTGTTGTTAGGGTTAAATCTGGAAAAAATAAGGGTAAGGAAATAATCCAAAAAATCAAATTCCAAACCCTCGGATGCGTAGCCGCAATTGCTACATCTAGTATGATAACTGAATTGGCAAAAAACAAAACATTGGATGAAGCAATGAAAATAACTAGAGAAGACATTTCAAAATCTTTGGGAAGATTGCCACCAATAAAAGAGCATTGCTCGAATCTTGCAGCAGATGCATTACATGAAGCAATAAAAGACTATAGAAAAAAACAAAAGAGAGATAAATAAAATTCTTGAAATATGGCAAAACAAAAGAAGAAAATAAAAGCATTAGCAATGTTTTCTGGAGGATTAGACAGTATTATTGCGATAAAAATGATTCAAGAGCAAGGGATAGAAGTAGAGGCACTAAATTTTACATCTGTTTTTTTTCCAAATGAAAAAGCAAGAGACACTGCACGAAAATTAGGAATTAAATTAAAAATAATTGACATAACCGGAAATAAGGAATATATTAAAATATTAAAAAAACCAAAATATGGGCATGGTGTTGGTATAAATCCTTGTGTTGATTGCAAAATTTTCATGTTAAAAGAAGCGAAAAAAATAATGATAAAAGAAAAATTTGATTTTATAATTACCGGAGAAGTTTTAAATGAAAGGCCTATGAGCCAAACATATGATAAATTAATGTTAATTGAAAAAGAATCTGGACTAAAAGATAAATTGTTAAGACCCTTAAGTGCAAGATTATTGCCTCCAATTAAAATTGAACTTCAGGGGTTGGTCAATAGGCAAGAATTATTATCCATAAACGGGCGATCAAGAAAAGAACAAATGGGATTAGCATTAAGATATGGAATCACAGAATATCCTACTCCAGCAGGTGGATGTATTCTATGCGAAAAACCTCTTAAAGATAAATTAATAGATTTATTCCAAAATAAAAAAAATGATGAAATAGATTATAATGAATTGGCTTTGTTAAAAGTTGGAAGACATTTTAGGATAAACAAAATAAAAATTATTGTTGGAAGAAATAAAGAAGAAAATGAAAAAATTACTTTGCTGAAAAAACCAGGGGAATTTCTATTAAATGTTTCAGACTGTGGAAGTCCAACTACATTAATCCAATCTATAAAACCATCTAAAAAAGATATTGAAATTGCAGCAAAACTTACGGCACATTATTGCGATTCAAAAGAAAAAAATATAGTGGTTGATTACTGGAATGAGACAAATGAGAAAAAGAAAAATAAAATCAATATAAAAATTGATGAAAAAGAAATAGGTGAAATTTTGAAAAATAAAATTGGATGAATAGATAATATTTAAATATCAAAAAAATTAAGAATAAATATGGTAATGAAAGTAATCGTTTACAGCACACAAAGTTGTCCTTGGTGTTACAAATTGAAAGATTGGCTGAAAGAAAACAAGATTCAATTTGAAGATGTTGATGTAGGAAGAGATAAAGACCGAGCAATTGAAATGGTTGAAAAATCAGGGCAGATGGGTGTTCCTGTAGCAGAAATTAACGGTCAAATTGTAATAGGTTTTGATTTGCCTAGATTAAAAGAATTGCTCAATATAAAATAAATTAGATAATATTTAGATAATATAATCATGGAACCGAAAAAACTAGCAATGATTTTTGCAATAACTGTCTTGTTGCCACTATGTATAGGGTTATTTGTAGACGCTCTTTATTCTGAACCAAAATATGAAGATTATTGCAATCAGAGTTTTTATCCAGAATATAAACCAGCAATCCCCAATGTAACCTGTCCGGATTTCTCTATGACTGCAGAATACCAAGATTGCATAAACAAACATGGAAATCCAATATTTAGATATGATGAAAATAATTGCCAGATTTTTTATGGATGTGATATTTGTCCAGTAACTTATGAAAAAGTAATGTCAGAATATAACAGAAATTTGTTTTTTATACTTGCACCAATAGCCCTAATCTTTATTATTCTTGGAATTTTCCTTGCAATTGAATATCTTGGAGCAGGGTTCATGTTTGGAGGATTGATACTGCTTTTTTATGCAACCTTGAGATATTTTTCCGACATGAGTAAATTGCTTAGGGCAATTGTAATTCTTGTTGAACTTTTAATAATCATTTATATAGGATACAAGAAAATAGATAAAAAAAGTAAAAATTCTAAACGAAAAAAGAGAAAATAATAAAATGAAAAAAGGAATCTTTTGGGCAATTTTGGGATTAGTCGCAATAATTGTTATAATTGCCTTTCTTTTGGGACTATCAAACCTAAATCCAACAACAATTATTTTAGAAGATGGAATGAAATTAGATAATAATTTATGCTCAAAAATTGAGGCAGTTTCCGGAAATAAAATTATTCTAATATCTCAATTAGGGTGCCCACATTGCGCTGTCACAATTAATATTCTTAGAGAAATAGAACAAGAACAAAACAAAACCTTTGCATATTATGACCTCGCAATAGGTCATGAAAGAGAAAAAGTTCTTGAAGAGATGAATATTCTTCCAAAGGGTGTTCCAACACTTATAGCTAACTGTAAAGTTTATGTTGGGCAGAGAACAAAAGAAGATTATCTAAAAGTGGTGTAAAATGAGTTATCTTTTTTATGCATTAGCTAGTGTTTTTATAATAAGTTTGCTTTCTTTAGTGGGTGTTTTTACATTATTTTTTAAAAAAGATAAACTTGAAAAAATAATATTTTTCTTAGTTAGTTTTTCAGCAGGTGCATTATTGGGAGTTGCTATTTTACACTTATTACCAGAGGCAATCTCACAAGATAATTCTATAATAAAAATCGGAATTTACTTTTTATCAGGGATTCTTTCTTTCTTTATTTTAGAAAAAATAGTTCATTGGAGACATTGTCATATTCGAACTTCAAAAAAACACCCCCATAGTTTTGGAATAATGAATATAGTGGGTGACGGAATTCATAATTTTGTTGATGGGTTGATAATAGGTTCATCATATATCATTTCTATACCATTAGGAATAACAACCACTATTGGGATGATTGCACACGAAATACCCCAAGAAATAAGTGATTTTGGAGTTTTACTTTATGCAAAATTTACAAAGAAAAAAGCCCTTTTGTTTAATTTTTTAAGTGCATGTCTAGCTATTTTAGGAACAATAATTGCTTTGATTCTTACAGGGCAAATTGAAGGATTATCTACATTTTTAATTGCTTTTGGAGCAGGTGGATTTGTGTATATAGCGGGAAGCGATTTAATACCTGAATTGCATAAAGAAACAAAAATTAAGAAATCATTAATGCAGTTATTGGGTATAATTCTTGGAATACTTTTTGCAATATTTGCATTGTTTTTAGAATAAATTTAAACTAAATTCTAAAATATCAAAACATTTAAATAGTATTATGAATATATATTCATAACTAAATTATGGGGGATAAAACAAAAATGCCAAATTTTAATGGAACTGGACCAAGAAGGGGTTCAACTGGACCAAGAGATGGAAGAGGACAAGGTAGAGGAAGAGCTAGTGGAAAGGGAATAGGAAAAAAGAAAGGTGGGAAAAAAGGAAGTTGTTAATATTGCTTCTTTTAATTAAATAAACTATTGGAGGTACATAAAATGCCAGGACAAGATAAAACAGGACCAAATGGACAAGGGCCTATGACTGGAAGAGGATTAGGACCATGTGGAATAGGAATGCGTAGAGGATTTAATAGAGGATTTGGTAGAGGAATGGGATGGAGATGTTTGGGAAGATACTCATATACAGAACCAATTAACTTAACAAAAGCAGATGAAAAGAAAATCCTTGAAGCAGAACTTAAAGAAATTGATTTAGAAAAACAAGAGATAGAAAAAAGATTAAAAGAGATAAAATAATCTTTCTCTTGTTTTTTTCTTTTTAGTAAAATTTAAATAATAAACGAATAAATATTCATTATGGCGCGTCCAAGACTTTGTAGAAGAATAGGGTTTAATCCAAATATAACTTACTTTAAGCCACAAGGTATTCCCTTAAGGGAATTAAAGGAAACATTATTGGAGATTGATGAATTTGAAGCAATAAGATTAAAAGATCTTGAAGGATTAGAACAAGAAGGATGCGCCAAAAAAATGAATATTTCTCAACCAACATTCCATAGAATATTATTATCTGCTAGAAAAAAAATTACTGATGCAATTATAAATGGAAAGGCAATAAAGATAATCAAGAAAAATTAATTTCTTGAAAATATTTAAAAATAAAATAATTTATTTAATTAAATAAAAAGATGGTAGAATTAACGATTCCGACAATTTTGGCATTGGCAGCGGCAGATTCTGTAAATCCCTGCGAATTAGCTGTTCTGGTGCTAGCCCTGGTGGCAATATTAACTAGAGATCCACGAAACAGAAAAAAGGTTCTTCTAACAGGACTATCTTTCACATTAGCAATATTTATCATGTATTTAATTTATGGCTTGTTTTTAGTTGAAGTATTTACAAGATTAACAGCCATAGCAACAGTGCAGGTTTGGATTTACAGAGTTCTTGGAGCATTTGGAATAATTCTTGGAATTGCAAACATAAAAGATTATTTCTCTTATGGCGGATTAGGATTTAAAACAGAAGTTCCGGGAAAATGGCGTCCTAGCATGAAAAATATAATCGCTAAAATTTCATCTCCTGGCGGAGCATTTGTGGCCGGAATATTAGTTTCATTTTTCTTAACTCCATGCACGATGGGCCCGTATGTAATTTGCTGCGGATTGTTAAGTGGATTGGGAACATTGCAATCTCTTCCTTGGCTTTTGCTTTATAATCTAATTTTTGTATTACCTATGATTGCAATTACTTTAATAGTCTATCTCGGATTTTCTTCAATAGAATCAATATCTGGCTGGCGTGAAAGCAATTTGAGATTATTACATTTAATAGCCGGAATAATCCTAGTAATTATTGGGGCGCTCTTGGTTTTAGGAATAATTTAAAATTAAAATAAACAAAAATGGCAGAAGATTTATACCTTAAAAATAAAAAAGAAATAAAAAAAATTATTGAAGGAGTTCTAGATGGAAGAATGAAATATTTAGAAGCAGCTGATAAAATTAGAAGAATAGATAGGGTACAAGAGATACATTACAGAAAGAGACAGGAGTTTGCACTCCATGCTGGTTCAGATACAACCCATTTACAAGATTACTCTGTAGGTAAAAGCATATTAAAAAGAGATAAAGAAAAAGACATGACTGAATTGGACAAACTTGCAATGGTGTTAAAATTATTTTCAGAGACAAACAACCCAAGAGCTCACTCAAGTGTAGAAATTTCTGCGCAAATATCCACAAAACACCACGTAGAAGGTTATAAAAAAGCTGAAGAAAAAGCAGGTATTAAAGATGCTTACTCAAAACTTGTAATAATTAATGCATGATTATATTTTGTTATTTTATCTAAAACTTCTTTTTTAACTTCGTCTATTTCTTGAGATGATTTCTTTTTTGTTTTATAAAGAAGATACTTTTTGAAAAGATCTGCCTTATCTTCTAATTTTTCCCTAGAAATCTTGTCATTTCTTATTGCTCTGAAAATAAGGGGAGCGATTTTCATCATATATTTTTCATTATCAAACTTAGGATGATAATATTTGTTTACTAAATATGCGCCCTTGGCTAAAGATGTCCCTAATAAGTTTATTAAATCAGAACGTTTCTGAAAATCCATATCTTTAAAATAATTTACCATTATAAAGTAATTATAATCTGGGTTTAAAAACTTTCGGTTTATTTAGATTGTTTCAATAAAAGTTAAATATAAAAAGCAAAAAAGTTAAGTCAAAATATGGCAGAAAAAAAGAAGGATAAAATTTATGATGTAGCAATTATTGGTGCAGGACCTGCAGGCATGAGTGCTGCAATATATGGTTCTAGATATAATCTTAAAACAATAATTTTTGATCCACAATCTGGTGGAACAGCAAACTGGGCACATGAAATAGAAAATTATCCCGGTTTTGATAAAATCGAAGGTGTAGAATTAATGTCAAAATTTAGGAAACAGGCAGAAAAAACAGGAGCAGAATTTGTTGATGAAACAATTAAGGACATAATAAAAGAAAAAGAAAATTTTATTGTTAAAACAGAAACCCGAGAAAAACAGGATTTTTCTGGGCCCCAAAAATCTAAGGGATTTTTGAGGGAGAAGACTTTTAATGCAAAAACTATAATTATTGCAACAGGAACACAAAAAAGAAAATTGAATATTCCAAGCGAAGAAAAATATGCTGGGAAAGGAGTTAGCTATTGTGCAACCTGCGACGGACCATTATTCAGAGAAAAAATAGCCTGCGTAATTGGGGGAAGTAATGCTGCTGCAATGTCTGCATTATTATTGGCAGAATATTGCAAAAAAGTTTATCTTATTTATCGAAATAAAGAATCTGAATTAAAAGCAGACCCAATTAGAATAAGACAAATGAAGAAAAACAAGAAAATATCTTTTATTTTTGATGCAGAAGTTAAAGAGATAAAAGGTAAGATATTTGTTGAATCTATAACTTTAACAAACGGCCACGAAATTATTACAAATGGCGTTTTTGTTGAAATCGGAAGCATACCATCTACTTATTTAGCGCAAAAACTCGGATTAAATTTAAACAATCAAGGATATCTTGTAACTGATGATTTTATGAAAACAAACATTCCAGGAATTTTTGCCTGTGGTGATATAATCAATAAGAAATTAAGACAAATTGTTACAGCAGCAAGCGATGGTGCAATAGCAGCATATAGNNTTTTAATATTCGCATATACTCTTCAGGCGAATTTATTTGAATAAATTAAAAAACATTTATAAAACTTGATAATCTATTCATCTTATGAAATTAAAAGGAAGTGAAACAGAAAAAAATCTTCTAAAAGCATTTGCCGGAGAAAG
>DAKN01000065.1 GCA_002499185.1 Candidatus Pacearchaeota archaeon UBA284
TTGATTTTAGTTGTTAAAAATACATTTTCTTTTATCGCTTGATTACAAGATATAGAGCAATCATCAATTCCAACTTGCGCTCTCCATTTGCAACCAAGTTTCCTCCGCCATGTTTTATCATGTAGACAATAAAACACTTTATCATCTGCTGAATATTCTTCTTCAATATCTTGTTTCATTTTATTTTTTATGCGCAACTATTATATTATTTTTAGGGCTTAAAACTTTTAAATCAGTATAAATAGAAACATCTGCATATTTAATATTATTGACTAAATGCAATGTCCATAAATCATATTTCGACAATCCTTTTTCTTTTAAAAAAGAGGAATTTTTTAAATCTTTAAAATCACCGTTGCAACAAGGCATCATAATGAGATGTTCAATTATAGGATTCTCATTAAATATTCTTATTATATCATCTGCTGTTTTACAAGGATGAACTGCAATAGCAATAAATTTTTGTATCTCATAAGAATCGACCATCGACATATCAAACCAGCATTTATTAATATCTTGTTCAAAATATTTAAATCTTTTTACTTTGCCATAATGTCCGCTTCGCTTCTTTTTATCAATAGCTATTGCATTTTTAATTGGCAACATATGAATGGCCAAGATAGATGTTAAGGCATTGCCAGCGCATAAATCAATAACACTATATTTCATTTTTTCTTTTAAAGTTATCGATTTTAAATGTTTTATAATTCCCATACTCTCTGTTATTTCTTTTTCTGGTTTATGCATAGAGCCGACAGCATTTAAAACATCTCCTGAGCATTTAAGACTTAAAAATCTATCCATATATTCTGACATTTTATTTCTCCTTTTCTATTATATATTATTTTATAAATTTTTTACATAGTTTTTTATTTCTTTAAATGCCCTGTTAATTCTTATTCTATTCCATTTGTTTTTTGTTAAAAATAGAGTGATACTTCTGATTGTGATATTTCCTGTTTTTGGAGTTTCTAATCTTTCAGGGCTTTCTATAATAATTTCTAAAATAAATTGGCAGTCTGTATTTAAGTTTTCTTTTAAATTTTTTTTAATTAATTCTTTTTCAATGTTTACATCTGATTCTAATCGAATTTCTTTTATGCCTTCTTCCTCATGGAAGGCCAAATCTATTCCTAGGTAGGAGATATAGTTTTCTTGCGGGAAAGCAATAACAGCACTGACCAAATCATCTTCCTTAATTTCATTTTTGTTGTATGTCTCCATTTATTTAATTCTCCTTTTAATAGTTATTCTTCTTTTAATTTTAATTATATTTTTTATCATTTCTTTTTGATGCTCTTTTAAAGGAATTTTCTTGACAAATGGAATATATGAAATCGTGCCATTTTTTAAATCGAGAAGCTCAATTGTTTTTTCTATTGCTCTCCCTTGCTCGCACCTGATATGGCAGCAATCATATACTTTTGCATATGATTCAGGAGAATGAATTTTTGAACCATAATTTAATTGTTTGGTTTTACGAATAGAATAGCAAGCGGATATTGCAACCTGCATATTTCTTTTATTGCAATAAAAATAAATTGCCTTTGCAAAATCTTCACAACCTATAGAATTGATATCGATATTTTTTTTAATGATTTTGCAGTATCTTTCTCCTTGTCTATTTATTAATTCTGAATCAAAAAAATGTTTACATAAAAAACATTTAAAAGGAGATTGTTTTTCTTTTCTTTTTATTTTGACTTTAGCCATTTTTATTTTCTCCTTTTATAAGTATTTATAAGTCGCAATTATTAAACCAAGAGCAACTAAAATCATTGCCCATCCAAAAATGAACCCACATAATTTTTCCGTCAATTCATTTTCAATCTCTAATTCTGTTTTTTCTATTTGCTTATTCAATGCAATTCCCTCCATTAATTTCTTAATATATTATTTTTGCTTAAATGTAAAGCTTTATTTTTATAAATTAGATGCAAATTGTTTAATACAATCCGGGCAAATATTCATATATTTTCTTTTCATTAATGTTGCGACTAAGATAGGTGTTTTTGCTTTAATTTCTTTTAGACAAGAATGACAATGACGTTTGTTTTTTGTTACTTGAATATTAATACTTTTCATAATTAACCTCTTTTTTGATTTCATTATAAATTAAATAAAATAAAAAGTAAAGCTTTTTCTTTCATTTTAGTAAAAAATAAAAGTTAATGATTATAATAACTTAAAAAATAATTGTTAAAATTTCTTAAAAATATAGTATAATTGAATATTATATATTCAATCCAAAGGAGAAAAAATGTTAAAAATCACTATTGATAATGTTGTTTACTCACATATTAAGAAACAAGATATTGCTGTATTAGAAGAATGTTTGCAATACAAATATCAGAAACATAAATTCAATCCTTATGCGCATAAAAATAAAAGCAGTTATGAAGATAAAATAGAATCTCTAATAGATAAGAACGGTAAATTCTTTACCGGTTATATTGCAAGAGTTAAAAAATATTTATCAGAAAAAAATATCCCATACGAAATAGAAAATAATTCAGAACGATTAAAGCCTGATAATGAACCAATAATAAAAGGTAAGATTTTAAGAGAAGATCAAAAACGATTAGTTGAAGCCGCAATTAAAAATCAAAGGGGTGTTTTAATTTCGCCGACAGGAAGTGGAAAAACATTAATAGCCGGTTCTATTATTTCTTGTTTTAAAAATAAGAAAACATTATTTTTAGTGTCAACAAAATCTTTATTAAAACAAGCGGCAGATGATTTTAAGGAATATGGATTAAAAAATATAACAATGATTGGCGATACTCAAAAAGATTTATCTGGCGATATCGTAGTCTCAACTCGGCAATCATTTATCAAATGGGATTTTAATATTGTAGCAGATTTATTTGATATCGTACTTCTTGATGAATGCCATGAATTAACAGAAAAAAAAACTCAATATGCAGAAATATTATCAAAATTATTGGCTCCAATTCGTATTGGATTGACCGCCACTTTCCCGTCTAAAATAGAAAGTCAAATAGTTATTGAAGCGTATTTGGGAGAGGTGGTTGGAGAATTTACAGAAGAAGAAGCAAGAGAAAAAGATATCATTGCAGATACAAAAGTAATAATTCGTAAAACATCTTTTGATTCTGATGTTGCAGATTTATCGGCATATAAAAGAGTATATAATCTGGGCGTGGTAAATAATCAATCCTATAATTTACAGATTATTAAGGAAGCAAAATATTGGGTCGAACAAGATAAATCAGTATTGATATTTATTATTGAAACCGACCAAGGAAGATTATTACAGAAATTTGCAAAAGAAAATAATATTGAATGTGAATTTGTTTATGGAGATACAAAGTCAGACATTCGAGAAAAAGTAAAAGCGGACTTAAAAACTAAAAAACTTAAATGTGTTATCTGTTCAACAATTTGGGTTCAGGGAATAAATATTCCGTCACTTGATGTAATAATTAATGCAGCTGGCGGAAAGTCAGAAAGAATTATTCGACAACTAAGGGGGAGAGGGGTTAGAACTTGCGAAGGTAAAGATAGATTGATATATGTAGATTTCTTCAATCCTTCTCATTCTTCACTGATTAAACATTTTGGAGAAAGAATTTGTTTGTATTTTGAAAATGGATGGATGTAGTAAATAGATGTTAAAATTTTGAGATAATAATATATAATATATTTAAAGGAGATTGAATTATGGAAGAAGAAAGCAATTATAAAAAATACAGAGGAAAATGTAAAGAGTTTTGCGAAAAAGAAATTGAAAAAAATCCTCTTTTAATATTGGTTCGTGGTTATTATTATTGCCCTATATGGAATAAAGAAGAACCGCATTGGTGGCTTATTGATGATAAAAATAATATTATTGACCCAACTGTTTTGCAATTTCCGTCTAAAGGATTTGGCGAATATATTCCTTTTAATGGTTTTGTTAATTGTTCAGAATGCGGTAAAGAAATAAAAGAAGAAGAAGCTGATATTGATGGCAATTATTGTTTTTGTTCCAATGATTGCCATTTAAGATTTGTAGGATTAGAAGAATATATAAGGAAATAAAATGAAATACTTAACAAAGTATATTATCATTGCAAGATTAAAAATGGCTTTCTGGTTTTTAGTTGTTTTATTTTTATCATACAATATTTATATGATTTCTATTGGAGAGGATATTATAAAATGAGCAACTTATATTGGGATGATTTTGAACGAAGAATAAACGAAACAGTTATAGCTATTAAAAATAATGAAGAACCCAAAGTCAGAAGGGTGGCAATATTCATCACTAATAAATGCAATTTTAGATGTGGGTATTGCCGGGTTAATTTTGATAAAAAAGAAATGAGCCAAAATGTTTTTAATGATATTGTTTTAAAATATAAAGATGACGCTATTTTACATATAACAGGCGGAGAGCCTTCCATGGTAAAATGGTTATATAATTATATTGATAATACAGAGGCAAGATTTCATTTAAATAGCAATTGTTATTTAACTCCTCCTAAAAATATAAAACGATTAAAGGTATCTTTAGATTCTCCTAGCGAAAATTATATTAATAATTTGGTTGGGGTTAAAGATGCTTTTGGCAAAATTGCAGATAATATAAAATTGGCAAGTGAATATACGACAACGTCTATCACTTGTGTATTATCAAGAGAAACATATTTAGAACTTCCAAAAATGGTTGATTTTTGCAATAAGGAATTTCCTAAATTATATGCTTTATTTTTTTCTGTATATAAAGGAATAGATAAAAGATTTATGATGGGAGAAGCAGACATTAATTATTTCTTTAAAACTATTATGCCTCAATTAAAAGAAAAGCTTAACGCTGAATCATTATGGCTATTAAATGAAACATTAGATGAAAAGAAAAGAGTATTACAAGGAATAAGATTCCCAGAAAATAAACTAAATGAAAAATGTTATTTATCTTTATCTGAAAGAGTTTTTGATTGCGATGGAAATGAATATAGATGCTCTCATTTATTTAGAGACGGAATTAAAAACCATAATTCTAAAGTGGCAGAATGCCAATATGGCTGTAATAAAAAGTTAGTTAAATTTAATCAAGAAGTAGAAGGGCTATTAAACAATGTATGATTTAGAAAGGCTCTTTGATGATCACGATATTGAATACTGGACAAAAGGAAAAAATGTTTCGAAAGGCTGGACAAATATCCAGTGCCCTTTTTGCAACGATAAATCGAATCATCTTGGAGTAAACATCAATACCGGAGCATATAATTGCTGGAAATGTTCTTCTTCTGGCGAGTTGTCTTTTTTAATTTCTGAGCTTCTTTCTATTGAAGAATATAAATCCAAAAAGCTAATTAAAAAATATAGAGAAGATTTTATTGAAGTCAAAAAAGAAAAAAGAGTTGTTTCAAATACTGAATTAATATTACCTAAAGAAGCTACAAATATATTGCCAGAGAAACATAGGCAATATTTAATTGGTAGAGGATTTGACCCTGATTATATTCAAAAGAAATATGGAATAATGGCTTGTGATATTTTAGGGGACTATAAATTTAGAATTATAATCCCTATTTTTTTTAAAGGCAGATTAGTTAATTTTGCAGCTAAGGCAATTGATGATTCAGCAAATCTAAAAATCAAAAATTGCCCAAATGAAAAAGTTGTTATTCAAAGAGATTCGTTACTATATAATATAGATAATATTAAAAATAGAAAAGCAATAATAGTTGAAGGGTTTACCGACGTATGGAAAATGGGCGATTGCGCAGTAGCTACTATGGGAACTAAATTCACAAACGCTCAAATTCAGCTTCTAAGCGATTATTGTTCAGAGGCATATATTCTATACGATTCTAAAGAAAAAGACCCTCAGGCACTAATACAAGCCGAAAAACTAGCACATTCTTTATATAGTCTAATTAAGAAAGTGGAAATTTTAGAATTGCCTCATGGCGACCCTGGGGATTTGACTTATTCAGAAGTAGAAAATATTAAAAAGGAGATAGGAATAATATGAGAAAGAAATACATTATCACATATACATTTTATTTTAATGAAAATGATAAGCAACCAATAAATATTGGAACTTTCATTAAAGAAACAAAAACAAGAATTTATTTAAAGGTGTTGGAAGATAGTAAATTCGACCATCTTTATAAAGATGAAAATGGAGAAAAATATTGGCCAATAGATATGTGTAAATTTTTCAAAACTATAAAAGAAGCAAAAGAAGAGTTTGTAAAAATGGCGGATAAATATTATGGCTATAAAGCAGCTGGTAGAAATTATTAAATTATCATAAAGGAGATAAGAGATGAGCAAAGATTATTTTTTACATAGAATAAATATTTTAGAAAAAACACCTAAAGAAAAACATCTTGGATTAATTTGGTGTTGGCTTACAGAGAAAAATCAAAATGTAAAATTAAAATCTTTTAAACAACTTAAAAGATTATTAGAAATTAAGCCTAATTTAGAAATTAAAGGAGAATAATTAAATGAGGGCACTTGCATCGATTCAAAAAATAACAAATATTAGAGAAATTAAAGGAGCAGATAAAATTGAAGTTGCAGAAGTATTAGGCTGGGAAGTAGTAATCAGAAAAGGTGAATTTAATATTGGAGATTTATGTATTTATATTGAAGTCGATTCTATTGTGCCTCCATTGCCGCAATTTGAATTTCTCAAAGAAAGAAAATACCGAGTTCGCACAATAAAACTTCGCGGACAATTGAGCCAAGGACTTTGTTTGCCTTTATCTTATTTGCCTTGTTTTACCCCTTGTTCTTGCGACGAAGGTTATGATATAACAGAAAAATTAGGTATTACTAAATATGACCCAGAAGCTGTAAAAGAACAGAGATTACTCGATCAATTAAATACGATAAAGAAAAGCCGTATTGAAAAATTTTTATTAAGAAATAAATGGTATAGAAGATTTTTTACAAAAGAAAAATCAAAAGGCTGGCCAAAGTTCATTAAGAAAACAGATGAAGAACGAATACAGAAATTACCTTGGATTTGCGAAACAGAAAAAAATACAATATTTACAGCAACAGAAAAACTTGATGGGTGCTCAGTAACATTTGCTTTATTAAGAATAAAAAGATGGTTATTAAAAGACAAATTTAAGTTTATTGTTTGTAGCAGAAATATTCATCTAAGCAAGCCGGATAATAATTCATATTGGACTATTGCCAAACAATACAATATTGAGCAGATATTAAAAAAATTAATATTGAGTAATGACGAATATATTATATTACAAGGAGAAATTATTGGCGAAGGGATACAGAAGAATAAATATGAAATTAAGGGCTATGATTTTTATGCTTTTAATTTCATTCATACATATTTAAAATTAAATGATTTTGAAATGCGTTATTATCTGTCTCAACAAAATATTAAATGTGTTCCTTTATTATCTAATAACTTTATTTTAGATAGCGATATCCATAAATGTATTGAGCTAGCAAAAGGATATTCATCATTGAATTATAAAACATATCGAGAAGGAATTGTAGTTAGAAACTATAATAAAGATATTTCATTTAAGATTATAAATCCAGACTTTCTTATCAAGTACCAAGATGAGGAGGAGAATTAGATGAAAATAATATTTTTAGATTTTGATGGCGTTATTAATTCTTTTGGCGGCGATTGGCAAGGTGGATTTGAAGAGCTTGATAGGAAATGTATTGAAAATCTTAATATATTAGTTGAGAGAGTTTCAGATATAAAAATTGTAATTTCTTCGACATGGAGAATTTTACGCTCTTTAGATAAATTAAAAAGTATAATGGCAAAATGGGGATTTAAATATCCAGAATTAGTAATTGATAAAACCCCAAGATTAGCGGGAGAAGAAAGAGGAAGAGAAATATTTGGATGGTTTACAAGAAATAATAAATTCCCTAATCCAATAATAGATAATTTTATTATATTAGATGATGATTCAGATATGGAACCCTTTATGAATCATTTAATCCAAACAGATACAGATAAAGGATTGACTATTGAAGATGTAAATAAAGCAGTACAATTTTTAAATGGAGAATAATATGGATGATAATTATTATAAAAATCTTTGTTGGAATATGACATCGTCAGATAATTATATATTGGTTAATAAGACCATTGCAAAAGAATTGAAAGATTTTGATGCTGCTATTTTATTGGCTACTTTGCAATTCAAGCATAGAATTTTATCTGTTGATGATAATGGATGGTTTTGGTTTGCAAGAAATGATATAGAAGATAATTCATTTTTATCTCAATACAAGCAAGTTAAGGCAGAAAAAATACTGTCAGAACATAATTTATTATCTGTAGAATTAAGAGAGGTAAAGCATAAATTCGCGGAGTATAAAGTTAAAATTCCATTCTTTAAAATAAATTATAGACAGATTATAAAATTTTTAAGTGTCGAACAAAAATTTTTAAACGATGACAAAAATTTAACGGATATAAATAATAATAATATAAATAAT
>DAKN01000066.1 GCA_002499185.1 Candidatus Pacearchaeota archaeon UBA284
AAATTTATGTTTGCAACACAGCCCTTCTGTATTATAAGCGTATTTTTCTGCTGATATAAATCCAATTGAATCAATGCCCTGGAAAATAATCTTTGGACATTGCACTCATATAATTCCTTGTTTGAAAAAATAGCAGCATACATTAATGCGTCATTGTAATAGTAAATTGTTTCAATTTCATTCTTAGAATTTTTTTTAGTTACTCTTCCAAGTTCATAATTTTCTCCTTCATTATAAACCGTAATATTGCAATTGCTTTCTTGTCTGAAACATACCTTTATTGAATTTTCAGGAATGTTTGCTATGGTGAAGAAAAAATGCTTGTTGTCAAAATTTGCTTCAATTATTTCTAATTCTTCCTTTATTCTTGTCGGAGCATTGGAAAAATAATATGTTCTATTGTTTGGAAAAAAATAAATCAAATCACCAATTCTCCAAGGAGCTTCAAATGGTTTGGACAGAACAAATAATTTTTTGGATTGCATTTCATCAGCAAATATATATTTGTCATACGCATTTTTTAATCCCCCAGGAACGGTTTCTCCTTTGTAAATTGACTGCGTTACCAACCGATTATAACCCAGGGCATCAGAACTATCCGGGGATGTACAACTGACAGAAATTCTTGATTCTCTGTCAAGATCTGCAATTTTGGCACTTGCGCTGCCGATACTTCCAAGATATGAAAAAGGCGTTAACAAAACATCTATTCCCTGAGTCTGGACTTTTTGCTCAAATAATTGCTGCTGCATAACTTGGCTATAAACAAAATAAAATGCAAAAAATAAGATTATTGCTCCAATGATTATTGAGAATATCCATCCGAATTCCAGTGCGCCTTTCTTATTAATTTTAATTTTTCTCATTAGAATTTAAGCAGTTTTTACATTTATTTTTCCAGAATAATCTCCTGGATTTTCTATTCTAAATGTGAATTTTCCATCTATATTTCTTATGCATAATGGGTTTGTTTGCGTAAATATACAATCTCTTCCATTGTTGTTNNGGATAAAAGAAAACATTATTATCTGTGTTTCCATAAAAATTATTTATATCTGTAAACATTACACTACTTATTCCTTGTCTTGATAAATTTGCAAAGCATAAATGAGTCGTGCCTTTTGGAGCATCTAAACTAATAACCTTGCTCGATTGTGTTGTTTCTGCAGCTGAATCTACTTCAACATCTATTTTTTTTATATTATCAATAAATTTCATTTGCTCTACCCTATCTAAAAAAATTCCAATTACATATACTGCAACAAAAATAGTTACTGCGATAATTATTATTGAAAAAATAACTCCAAACGACATTTCAAAACCTTTTTTATTAATCCTCTTTTTCATAAATTAAATAATATTGTCATGCTTAAAAATATTCTCCTTATGCCAGAAAATGTAATCTATAGAAATCAAAAAAGATTTAGTGATTTTACTTAGTTTGGTAATTGGACAAAGTTTATAAATTGAAAAATTTTTATTATGCTAGGAGATAAAAATGGAAATGGAAATGCAACATCAAATAATGGGTTATGACAGAGCAGCAACAATGTTTTCTCCCGATGGAAGATTACTGCAGGTTGAGTATGCTGAAAAAACAGTAAGGCTTGGTAGTGCAAGTGTTGGAATAATTTGTTCAGATGGCGTAGTCATAATTGCAGATAAAAGAATAACGGATTCACTAGTTATCCCTGAATATTCAAGAAAAATACAGGAAATTGATGATCATATAATTGCGACAAGCGCAGGAATTTTATCAGATGCCAGAGCATTAATTGAAAAGGCACAACTTTTAGCACAGCAACACAAGGTGACTTATGATTCTGCAATTGATGTAGAATCTATAATAAAAGAAATTGCAAATATAAAACAGGCATTTACCCAATATAGCGGGGCACGTCCATATGGTGTTGAGATAATGGTTACAGGAATTAATCCAGATGATGGGGGAAAACTTTTCATAACCGATGTTACAGGAAATTATCTTGGTTATAAGGCAACAGCTATTGGAGAAAATGACGAAAAAATAAGGGAAGAATTAAGAAAGGAATACTTTGAAAAAATAACAATAGAGCAGGGAATAAAAATGTCCTTGGGAATATTCAAAAAAATTCTCGGAAAAGATTTTGATGTTTCTAGATTTGAAGCAGCATATATAAAACCCGGAGAAAAGACAAAAAGAATTTTTGGAGATTCCTTGTTGAAACAGACAAAAGAAAAATAACAAGGGCATAAAAAACCGGAAAAATACAAAGGCTTATAAAGGTTCATTTTTTCTTTAGTTTGTAGAAATATAAAATAAAAACAAAATAAATTACAAAACAGAAATCAATTATTGATTTAAGATTACATGGTACAACAGGTTCCAGCAAGAATAAAAATTAATGGAAAACAATTTGAAGTAATTGTAGATTGTGAAAAAGCGATGGAGTTCAAAAAGAACAGACCAGCGCAAAACACACCTGCCTTGCGTGATG
Organism: Candidatus Pacearchaeota archaeon UBA284; assembly: GCA_002499185.1. Lineage (GTDB taxonomy): Archaea > Nanobdellota > Nanobdellia > Pacearchaeales > UBA284 > UBA284. Next base: position 2,478 of record DAKN01000066.1, read on the forward strand.
TTCTTCAATTTGATGGTGTTTTCTACGACTATAAAAAAGGGCTTAAAGCTTCTGAAACAGATTTAATGAATAATTTTAATACACTCGATGTTTATCAAATAACTCAAAAAATAATTAATGATGGAGATGTTGAAGTAACACAAGAATATAGGAATACACAGCGCGAACTTAAACTAAAACAGATAATAGTTTTTTTAGCAAGAAACTGTGCAGATCCCAGAACAGGAGCCCCATATACTCTTGAAAGAATTTCAACGACAATAAAACAAACTGGAGCTAAAATCGATGAAAATAAGGATGTTGAAGAACAAGCATTAGCAATAATAAAACAAATAGAAAAAATTTTGCCTTTGAGAATTTCAACAAAAAGAATTA
>DAKN01000038.1 GCA_002499185.1 Candidatus Pacearchaeota archaeon UBA284
TCTCATACAATCTATTCTATATAATGTCCCAAATTGACAAAATTCAAGAAATAATTGATGAATATAATACTCTTATGTCTAACATAGAAAAGAAAGCAAGAACTAATCAAAAAAGTAGGGCATATGGAGGAATTATAAGATCTGAAAAAGGAAAACTTGTTGAGAATATCGCAAAAATTCTTGTTCGGCTTGCCTGGCAAAACTTAAAACAAAATCCGGATAGGCTAAAAATTATTGGAAAACAAATAAGAATACCAATAAAGCAGGAATATATCGATAAATTAAAAAATGAAGATGTTAAGAAATATATTAAACAAAACATAAATAAGTATTTTTATTCCTATAAACCCGATGTTTTAGTAGAAATTGACAACAAAGAAGTTTTAGCAATTGAATGCAAGAATTATACTGAAAATGCAATGTTTAAAAGAATATTGGTTGATGCAACATTATTAAAAACGCAATTTCCTGATATCCAATTTATTTTATTACAATTAGAAAGTCAATTAGGTGGAGATTTTTCTGAATTAAAAGATGTAACATATGGTAGCACATCAACACATACTCTTTTGTCTTATTTTGATATTGATTTACACATTATCACATTGTTAAAAGGAGAAAGATTGGTAAATAAACCAATTCATACGCCAGAATTTTTCAAACCATTAACAAGAGAAAGTATAGAAAAGGCAATAGATACTATATCTAACATACTAAAAGAATATATTTAATCTTTAAAGTTTTTTTTGATAAGATATTCCCTTTAATCGTTCAATAGCTTTTTTAGTATATTCTTCCGATATATCAATTCCTAAAAATCTTCGGTTTAATTGTTTTGCCACTTTGGTGGTAGTGCCAACACCATTAAACGGATCTAAAACAATATCATTTTCAAAACTAAACAATTTTAATACCCGTTTTACTAACTCTTCTGGAAACATAGCGGGATGCCCAAACTCTTTCATATTTCTCTCTGGAGATATATCCCATTTTGCATAAACCCATTTTTTGAATTCTTCATCTGTAATATCAGCATTTTTGCTATCCCCTTCATGTTTTAAATCCCCTTTAGAAAAAACTTCTAAAAATTCCCATGTGTATTTTAGATATGGGTTGCTGGGACTTTTCCAAGAACCCCATGCTGTATATTTAGCATTGTAATTATGCTTATCCCATAGAATTTCGGCTCTCCATATCATTTTATTTTCCATAAAAAAGTTTGAAATTATGTGATGTATTGGAATGTAATCTGAAAATAATGGCTGAACATTAACAATAATCCTGCCACCATATTTTAATATTCTAATACATTCTTTAAAAATTCCAAATAGTTTATCAAAATAGGCATTCCAATTTATTCCATCTTTATGGTTTTCATAATCTAACCCAAAATTGTACGGAGGTGATGTAAAAATCAAGTCTATACAATTATCAGGTAATCTTTTTAAGAATTCTTCAGAATCCGCACAAATTATTTTATTTTCAAAATCTTTCGGTAATTCATTATTTATTTTTGAAAAGTTGTTGTCTCTTGCATAAAAATATTTACCTCTATCCTCAATTTTTTGTTTTCTATTTTTTACTTTTCTTTCTTTATCATAATCTACATATAACCTTTTTCCAGATTTTATTCCATAACTTTTGATACTCTCTATCTCATAAATTATTTGAGTAAAAGGATTTTGAAAAGATAAGTTATGTTTTTCAGTAATTTCATTTAATTTTTCTTTAAACTTTTCTAAATCTAACAATCTAAGATTAACTATTATTTTATTTTTGTCAACGTCTAATAAAATTTCCTCTTTAGGAAAAGCATTATTAAGTTCTAAAACTGCCTTGGTTATATCTTCATTCCCCTCATTCAATTCTATTTCTATTTTCTTATATTGTAACATATTATTCACCTTCACCATTATTTTTATTTAATCGTTTATTCCAATAAAGAGATTTACATATAGGACATACAATAGAAGTTCTCCACTATAAAGCATAATCAAAATTAAAAATGCCACCCTTTGCATATTACCAAATAACCTTTTTCAGATCTTCTTTTTACTTTTGTTGGTTTTTGCTATATTTGTTAATCTCCGAAGCAAGATCCGTTAATCCTTTTTCCAAAGTAAAATCTCTCATAAGATTACGCAGTTCTTCCTCTTTGCTACGAATCTCCGATTCCAACTTTTCTTTCTCGGCTGTCAGCCTATTTATTTCATTAATTGTCCATTGATAAGTGGCTTGTGCGTTCCGAATTTCCGCATCAATCCTCTTCTTATACTCAAGAATATCAGGGATAACACAGCTACGAATCTGCATAAGATCATCTAAAGTTAAATTATACCGTTTTAATGTAGATTCAAATTCGTTTATCTTTACCATTTGGCCAACTATCTTATTCTGTTCATTCTCTTTATATTTTAGCCATTCTTCGGTTTCTGATAATTGTTTTTTTGTCTCTTTCAGATTTTCTGTTTTTTGTTTTTCCTCTTCATCCAATTTTTTTACTTTTTGCTCAGACTCTTTGATTTTAACATCTAAATCCGATAAGTGAGATTCTTTTTCCGATATCTTAAGAACGTAATCCA
>DAKN01000112.1:0-443 GCA_002499185.1 Candidatus Pacearchaeota archaeon UBA284
TATTAATTATTGCGATATCTGCTTTAATATCTGGATTTTTTACAACAATAAATCCTTTTCTTTCAAGCATTCCAGAAATAATTTCAGCATTATTTTGATTGGCAGAACAGCCGTAGCTTTCCAAATAGATTATTTTTTGCATTCCAACCATATAAAGAACTAATAAAAAGAATATAAAAAACTATTCACATCTCTTCTAAAACTTCAATTCCAAGCAAATCAACAGATTGCCTTAAAATAATCCTAAATCCTTCGACTATTGCTAATCTTTGCAATTTTTTGTCTTTTTCTGCGTTTATTACAGGATAAAAATGATAAAATTCATTGAATAATTGGCATAATTCAAAAGAATAATTTGCAATTATACTCGGATCAAGATTTTTCCTTGCATTTTCAACAGTCTCATTAAAATCTCCTAATTTTTTGATTAAATTAATTTCTTT
>DAKN01000112.1:491-3009 GCA_002499185.1 Candidatus Pacearchaeota archaeon UBA284
ATGATACTAGATGCTCTTGCATAACTATAAAGCAAATATGGACCAGTATTGCCTTCGAAATTCATTGCTTCTTCTAGGTCAAAAGTTATATTTCTGTTGTTGTTGTTTTTTAAGATAGAATATTTTATCGCAGCAATTGCAATTTTTTTTGCATCTCCTTTTGTTTTTCTTTTATTTATTTCTTGCTGTGCCTTTTTAATGCATTCAGAAATAAAATCTTCAAGCAATACAACATCTCCACTTCGCGTCGACATTTTTCCTATATCTTTTAATAATATAAAAGAATAATGAATCACTTCAGGATATGGTTTTTTTAATAATATAAGCGCTTGTTTAAATTGTTCAAAATATAATTTTTGATCTTCTCCAAGAACGACAAGATTTTTTCCTTTCTTGCATTTTTCAATACTATATGCTAAATCTCTTAAGGGATATAATCCTGTTCCATCATTTCTTGTTAATACTAAAACAGGAGATTTCATTTTGTTATCCAAACCAGTTCCAGATTGATTTAAAACAAGCCTTCCCTGATCATCCTTGAACAATTTCCCTGTTTTTTCCAATTCCTTAAGAATGTTCTTGCCCGGTTCAATATATTTGGATTCATAATCAAAATAATCAAAAGTTATTCCAATTGATGAAAATATTTTTTTCTGTCCTTTAATTGCCGTGTCAACTATTTTTTTGAACAAATCAACCGTTTTTCTATCTTTATTTTCAAATTTATTCAACAGTTCAAATACTTTTTTTTCCAATTCCGGATTTTCTTTTATTTTTTTACTTATTTCTATATATTTTTTTAAGAGACTATCAAATGTATCTTTTGATTTGAAATTAAGAGCAAGCATTGCTATCTGTTTACTTATATCGTTTATGTAATAATGTGTTTCAACGTTATGGCCAAGAAATTCTAAAATTCTTCTAATAGAATCCCCAATCAGAGAATTTCTAGAACGCCCAACATGTGGTGATGCGTTTGGATTAATGCTTGTATGTTCCAATATGATTTTTTCTTTTTTTAATTTAGGTTTTTTTCCTTTTTTAACTAAAATTTCAGAAATTATTTCATTTGTCAAGGCATTTTTATCAATAATGAAATTGACATAAGGTCCGGCAGGATTTATTTTAGAAATGCCCCTTATCTTACTTTTATTAAGTTTTTCAGAAATTTCCTGAGCAATTTGACTAGGGTTTTTCTTATAGATACCTGCTAATGAGAAACAAGGAAATGCATAATCTCCGAAATCTGAATTTTTCGGCTTTTCTAATAAAATCTTGTTTTTATTAAGATTAACTGCCTTGCTCAATGCCCCCTTTATTATTCTTTCATAATCCATGTTTTAATTAAGAAGATTGATTTTAAAAACATTATTAATTCAATATCTTAACGATTAACAAAAAACATTTATAAACATAATATTTCTTATTCTATTATCAAAAGAGAGGAAAATTAAAATATGATAAGTATAGATCTTGACAAAAGACCAATAAAACCAATAATTATTGAAGGATTTCCGGGATTTGGATTTGTAAGTACAATTGTTACAGAATATCTTGTAAAACATCTTAATGCAAAATCCATAGGAAGAATAACTTCTGACAAACTTTCACCAGTTATAGCAATTCATAATTCTAAACTTATCTATCCTTTGGAAATTTTTTACGATGAAAAAACAAATATCATGATTTTACAAGCAGTTACTCCAATAGAGGGATTAGAATGGGAAATTGCCGGAGCAGTAATTGAGCTGGCTAAACAAGTTAAGGCAAAAGAGATAATTGGATTAGAAGGAGTTCATAGTAATGTAACAATACAGGAACCAAAAGTTTTCTTCTATACGAACAAGATAGAAAAAGAAAAAGCACTAAAAGCTAAAAAAATAGAAAGCCTTGATGAAGGAATTATTCTTGGACCAACAGCAGCATTACTTATAAAATCAAAAGATTTATCTTTTACAGCATTTTTTGTTGAGGCTGCTTCTAATTTGCCAGATAATAAGGCCGCAAGCAAGATAATCCAAATACTTGATGATTACCTTGGCTTAAAGATTGATCCAAAACCATTATTACAAAAAGCAAAAGAATTTGAAACAAAAATCAAACAAATAATTTCTCAAGTAGAAGGAGCAAAAGTAACAAAAGAACAAAAAGAAAAAAACTTGGGATATATGGGTTAATTTAGGATATTTTTTAATCCATTCTAGTAATATATAGAAAATATTTATAAAGTAATTCTTATTTTATTAAATATGTCACATCAATGTGTTAGGTGCGGAAAAATATATGGAAATGCTGCTCCTGAATTATTAAGTGGATGCAGCAATTGTGGAAGCCATTTCTTCTTTTTCTTTAAAGAAGACGACATAAAATTAAAAGAAGAGACAGAACAATTAACAAGATTAGAAAGAGAAGAAATTGTTAAAGACATAGATGAGGCAATTGGACAGCATGTTGATAAAACAAAACCAATAATTCTTGATTTAGAATCCATTAGAGTTACAAAACCGGGAAAATTTGA
>DAKN01000093.1:0-14670 GCA_002499185.1 Candidatus Pacearchaeota archaeon UBA284
TATATGGGTTATCTATATACTTTTCTGAAAATGATTCATTTTTCAAGTCAAGTATAAGACATCCACGGTTAGTATCTTCTAATTCATCAAATTGAGTTGCACGAACAGCCCCAATATATTGAACTTTGTTTTTATTTAGTGATTTTCGCAAATGGTAATGCCCAAGATACATCCTGTTTACCATACTTAAAAAGGATATGTTTACTAAACTAACAGCATCACTTACCATCGCCCTTGCACCAAACGCCTCTTCTATATTGAAATGACCAAACACAAACTTGTGCTTATAGTGCCCAAAACTATCCTCTATTGATTCCTTTATTACATTAAAAGTATTAAGTAAAAAATCTCTTTTATAGATTGCAGGAATGAAAATAAATACAGCACTTAAAGCATCATAGGTTTTAAACACAACCTTATTCTCGGCTATAACTGATATGCCATTTTTATCATTGTGCAGGTTTTCATAAAATGTATTGAGGTCATACTCTCCTTTCTTAAAATCAATATAATCATGGTTTCCAGATACAACAATCATTGGAGCATAGGATAGCATTTCTTTATATAAATTTCGTAATGCAACCATATGCATTATAACATATTCCTTTGTTACATTATGAAAACTATCTCCAATATTTACTATTAAGTCAGGCTTCTCCGCCTTTACAGTCTCTATTAAGAATCTTTGTGCTTTATCAATTTCATTTGATGTTAATGATTCTCGTGAGAAAAAAGACCTGTTAAAATGCAAATCTGTAAAAATCAATGTTTTCATCTCTATCTCCTAATCCATTGAAATGGTTTTCTAATTAGATGAGTAAGTTTGTCAACAAACGATAATGACTCACTTCCATTTGTAGAAACTTGTATTATATTTGTTTTTGTTCTCAATACTAAACCATCTTTCTTACAACTTAACATAAACTCCTCAAACTTTTTATTACAGACCTTATCATTTTTCATAATATTCTTATTTACAAATACCTCTTTTCTATATAAAGGTATTTTCTTAATATAATCATTATTTACTAATTTGTCAAGTGAAATCATATCAAAGTCTTCTAAATATATTATAAAATTAACATTTGCATAGTTTAATAAATCTGCAATAAGTGGAAGTTTTTTTAATGAACTTGTTTTATCTATCAATACATTGAAATACATTCCTCGAATATTATATAATGGATATACAACAGGAGTTTGTATTGAATAAGTTATAGAAATAACCTTATTGCTTTGATACATATCCTCAAGTCTATTTTGAAACCTATGACATTCTCCATAAAAAACAATGTTTCTTGTATCGTCAAATTGCAAACTATCCTTAAAATCAATAATATTTGTTCTACTCGCTCTTTCATTTAACTCTACAAAAAGAGATGGTGTCCCTTGAAATATACCATACTCTTGAACACCATAATATTGCTTCTTAATTCCCAGTGTCTCTAACATACAAATCCCTCATTTTTGTTAATATATCTTCTGTCAATTTTATAAAATCCTCTGTTTTGGAAAGGTTAAACTCATGCATAAATGCAACTGAAACATTATTCTTCATATATCTACCAACATATACAATGGCATTGTCAAAGTGATTTGTTTTTAAAGTATCTTTTCTTTTATGTAAAAAATTATAAATATTTCTTTTATACTTTTGATATGGTATATTCTTATCATCTTCTATTAAAATAAACAATTTCCTAACAAATGTTCTATGTGGCTCTTCTGAAAACAAATCAAACATAATATTTTTATACTTCTCCATTGAGCACAAAAACTCCTCCTCAATAAGTTTTTGAACCTGAAAAGTGTCCTCCTGACTTATATCAACAGAATCAAACAATTCATCACACATATCCCCCATAAACTCCATATGTATTTCCTGACCAATTCTTTTTTTAAGGTAAAACATATACCATTCTCTTGTGATTGTTGAAACAAGAGAGAACATAGCCCCTCTTTTTGGGTCCCATATCTTTTTAATGAATAATGATTTAAATATTTCTTCTACTATTTTTGATTGTGCCGACAAAACCTCTTCTGTTGGGTCATTATACTTCTTATAATAACTCTGTATTGAAGAATAAGAAAAATATATCTTTTCTACAAGAATTGAAACAACCCCCCAAAATTCTCTTTGTGCCTTTGCATTTTGGGGGTTGTTTAATAATTCATGGTAAAGAGACACCATTCGTGCCTCATCCCAATACCTATCATATGATACTTTTTTCTTTTCTTTATTTAATTTAGATAATCTTTCCACATCTTCAGCATGGACAGTATCTTTCATTGAGGTTTCTGAATTCATATATTACTCAAGGTCTGAGTTTGTACCTGTTTCAGATTTTTCTTCCTCATTTTCTGTTGATTGCTCAATATCTTCTTGTGAAACATCTATACCAGATAATAAGTTACTATAAAAATTGTCCCCAACTTTTATAGTCTCTTTAAAATGGTTTTTCCAAAAAGAATCTATTGCATCTTTGAACTTTGCATCTTTGATATATTTACTTGCAAACTCACGCTCACTCTTTATTTTTTCATAGGGTGAGCCGTATAATTGCTCAAATTCTTCAGCATATTTCTTCAATGAAAATTCAAACCCACCAGAAAATTTCATAAAATTATTTTTCTTTGCAAAATAAAGGAATGACAATGGCTCCACAAATCCAGCAGTATAATCGAATACTCCAACACTCTTAACAAAGGGAACAAAATTTTTATTTTTTTCTAACTCAAATGAAACATTCTGTTTTCCATTTTCCTTATCTCTTTCAACAACTGAAAGATTTATCATTTGATAAAATGCAAACTTTGGTGCTTTCCCACCAGGCTGTGTAACCTTTTTTCCAAATTTTGCTAAAAAAGGATTCCCAACATTAAGAACATCTCTATTCTGATTTATTATAATCATAGAAATATTGTTATCTTTCAAGTCACCCAAATATTTTCTTAAAGCAACCCCAAGAAGTCTTGCTCTTGCTCCCATTTCGGAAGCCACACCAGACAACGATTCCGCTACATTTACCTTTTCAGTATCTGTAGAAGCAAGAGAATCCCACACAATAAGAGTTATAATTCCCTTTTTCTTGAATTCCTGCTCTTTTGCAATATTTATTATTTTACTTACATAACCAAAAACCTTTTCAATTGTATTTGGGGTTGAATAAATCATAGAACCATAATCTGCTCTAAGTTGAGCAACTCTCTTTTCATCAAGAGAGTATTCTGTATCCAAGTAAACCACAACCAACTTATCCCCATACCTCTTTTGTAAATTACCAATTATCTGCAATACGGTTGAAGTTTTGCTTACACCCTCATCACCAGCAATCTGTGTAAAAACACCAACCCCAATTCCACCTCCAGAGGCAAGGTCAAGGGGCGTTATTCCTGTGGGTATTATATCTACATGGGCATGAACTTTATTTACAATTTCCTTTAACTCTTTATCGTTCTCAAAAGACTCTATAATTGATTCAAATAGTGCTGATTTTTCAACAACAACCTTTTTTGGTTTTTGTGGTTGCACACTTTTATCTTTATTTACATCCATTTGTTTTCCTTTAGGCATATATCCTCCAATTAAGCAAGGTCATCAAGGTCATCTGCAACATTGTTATTTACAGCAGATGCGACCTTATTTCTTGCTGTTTCTTTTGATGCAGGAACAGTTGACTTTTCTTCAACTTTGTTCTTAGGTGGTTCATCAAGCAACTCGTCTTCTTCTGAAATAGTTTCAATAGAAGCATACTCAGAATCTTCATCTGCTTGTGGAGATGTAAGTTTACTTGCTGATTCTATTTTAGTTGCTTTTGCTTTATCCGCATCACTCATCAAAACTTTTCTCCCATCTATTGACATACCATTTCTAAATTGTTCAATAAGTGCTATTGCATCCACATCATTTAAATATTTTATTGCAAGATATTCTTCTAAGGTTGCAGAACCAATTTTTTCAAGCATTGGAGATACTTCCTCTTGTGTAAATAACTTTGTGGTTTTTGATATTGAGTATTCCCAAGTTATTACTTTACGAGCATCTTTTTCTATTCCAATTGTAATTGTTTTTTTCTTCATTATTATATTTGCAGACTTTAAGTCAATGCCCTTTTCTTCGCATTCAAGAATAAACCCTACAAACGAATTGATATCGTCTTGAAACAAGGTATAAACCATTGGCTCACTTATATGCCCAGTTGATGCAGAATATAATGATATTATGGTAGATAACCTTGTATTTAACTTCAATCCAAAAAACTTCTTCCAATGTTCTTTTGTTGCCCCATTTTCTTTCAATGTTTTGCCATCAGTTTTCGCAATAGATGATTCGGCATACTCACATATAGGACATCCGTTGTTTTCATAAGGAGTATCTGTAGATACATTTTTACAGAAAACCCACCTTCCACCATTCAACTCTGCCAAACTACGGTGCACACCAAACAACTCATAGTTCCTACTTCCTTCCATATATGGAGAAAGCAACTTGAACATATATCCCTCACCATCCTTTTTATCCTTTTCAGGTATAAATGTTTTTAGTCTCGCTTGGTCTCCACCCTTACTTTTACTATTAGCCTGATTAAGCCTATCAAGATAATCCTGTTTACTCATTTTTCTCATCTTTCTCCTCCTATCCGTGTAATATGTTTTTAGACTTTTCTGGTGAACCAGAACCTGCGAGCACTATCCCACTATACAATTCAGCCTTGTTTTTTACATACTCTTTCACAAAATCAGCAGACATCTCTTCCTCTGGATAATATACTGCATTTTTTGAGATTTTAATCTTTTTTTCTTTTGTGAAAGTAATATCTATTGGTATTTGTGGAACTATTTGCAACCCTTTTTTGTCCTTATAAGGAACTAAAACATTTATAATTGGATTTTCAAGAGTAATAAACTCAGCACCTACTTCCAGTTCCCCAACAATTATTGACTGACCTTGAATTATCATTCCTAACATGATTCCTCCTTGTCTATTTTGTTTAATTTTTCTTCAATGATTGAAAGATTTTGTAAAATCTTTGGTAGAGAGTTATAATACTTTTTAAACAAAGTAAGTTTTTTACTTATCTCTATTTTTTCTTCCAAAGATATACTCTCTCCACTTTTTACTTTCTTATAATCTTCAATAATATTTTTCATAATACTCCATAATATAATTTAATTTTTAGGTTTGTCAATAGGCTGAGGCAAGAATCTTAAATTTGTATACACAACAATAAACACAAAAATTAAATTTACCACATAAAAAACATCTTTTTCACTTCCTAAATTAGTAATTATGGATTCTTCTTCTTTGGATAGTGGTATATTCTCTTGTAAAACATTTTCTACCATACTGAAGAAAGAGGTTACAAAGAAATGTCCAAATGTTTTTGATGAAGATTCTGACATTCTATTTCTAAAATCAATTGCTATTTTGGCTTGAAAACTCCCAGACAAGACACCAGAGTGATATGCCCGCAAATGTGCAACATTCATTTCAAGGGCTGTCTTGTCTAAAAAAGACAATATAGCATATAAAGTAGAAAATGTAGATATTTTTTCTATTAAATCTGTATCATCAATAACAGAGTCTACAAACAAAGATGTTATTGGGACTTTTTCACCACCAATAACCTGCATATTACTTTTTATAGACTCCCAAAGTTTTTTGTTAATATTGTCAGCAATAAAATTGTCTATTTTAGACTTTATGTCTGATACATTGTTTTTGTTTTTTTTACCAAACATTATTCTAAATCTCCCTCACTTGACTCAAATTCTTTATATGCGTTATTTTTCTTCCCACCATAAGTTCCTTTACTTTTTCTTATATACCCACGCTCCCCACTTCCAACACACAAGGAATACATTACAGCACGAAGACCTTCTTTTAATTCGCAGGCTTCTTCTGTTGTAATACCAACAAGCATACTAAATGTTTTATACTTTAAAGATAGTGAGAATAAATATCCTGGTTTTTCGCTTATCAATAACTTAAACTCTGTAGTTGTAGCCATATCTTTTGGAAAATGCTCAAAGAAAACGCTAAATCCATCTGAAACACTTGAGTTTTTCAAATGTCTAAACATTAATACTCTCTCTATTTCTGACAAAAGAAAACTCACTTCCAATTTATTTAATGCTATTGATTCAGAATTATCCCAATCACATACTTTTTCTCCACGAGGAATGCTTTGCATGTTCTTGTATTCCTCTTTTAATTTTGCACCCTTTACAAACACTACCCCCTCATTACGCTTGGGAACAGTAAACATAATTGTGCCAGTCCTTGAACGAAACAATTTCAAAACCATAATAGGTAAATATTCTAACGATTCTGTATCTACCTTATCCACCTTTTTTTGTTCAGTGGTAGTTTGCTCTTGAACCTTCTCTGGCAATTCTGGTGCTAACTCATCCCCACCATCAAATTCGTCAAAATTAGTTTTTTCATCTTTCATAATATCCTCCTGAATAATTTATTCATAACTACTAAATCCATTAGACGACCCTTGATTTTTTCTTGGCTTTGCCTTTGCACTAAAACTTGAATTTTCTATGATTTGTAATGTTTCAGTATCAAATGTGCATTGCACTACTATTTTCTTTTTTGATATTCTACTTTTTGCGATATAATAATCCATAATGTTGTTTGCATACATTTCTGGGCTTTGTCTTAAAAATACAGCAAGGTCTGCTATCTCCATTTTTTTCATTGACCCTGCTATTTTATCTATATCTGCATACTCATCATCAATACTTTCTCTATTTAACTGGGATGCAGTCATAACAAACATGTGATTTTCACTTGCAAATGATTTTAACATAAATGCCATTTTACCAAGTTGCAAATAATCTTTCAAATTCAAAAATTGACTGGGGCATCCAATTATATCAAAATAATCTATAATTACTACTTCAGGCTTTATAGAACGACTTCTAATGTAAAATAGAATCTCATCAAGTGATGTTCCATGTTGCATTTCTTTTATTTCAAAAAAGTTATGTTCTGTTTTATATTTCTCAACAAACTCTGTTTTATATTTTTCAACAACAGAGTCAATATTGTTTGCCAATTCGTCTGTTGGTGTTCCTGTTGTCATTGAAAGTAATCTAAACACAGTTTCTTCTTTTGAATTTTCAAGTGTTATATATATTACCCTCTTGTTTTTCATATAGTTTCTCATTGCGGTTCGTAGCATCGTTATAGACTTTCCTACACCAGGTGGGGATGCCCAAAACATTAATCTTCCCTCTTCTATACCCTTTAATTGCAAATATGAATCCAATTTATCCAATCCAGTAGTAAATAAGTTTAATTTTCTTGCATTTTCTTTTCCATCAGAATTTATCAATCTTACCGTTTCCAATATTGCATCTAAATCTTCTGCCATTATAACTTTATGTTCAGAAGTTATAGATGAAACCCTATCAAAATATTCAAATAATTTTGTTCTTATTTTATCATATTCAATATGTTTTGCATCCTTTTTTTCTTGAAAAACCTTTAGCATTTCCTGTATTGCATTTTGTGTCAATTTATCCTGAATATATTTTAGGACAATATCGTTATCATCCTTTGTCATACTAACATTTTCTTTATGTTGCTTCAAAAATGGGCGTATTGTAGTTGTATATTTTTCCCCAAAGTGTGTTTTCAATTCTTGTGAAATAGAAATATAATCGCATCCCTTAAATACCATATCCACAACAATTTCTAAAACCTTATGCAACCAACTTACATCTTCATCTGTTACATCCCGAAATACTTTAAGTTCAATTGCTTTCTTTATAAGAAATGCCGTGTCATCATTGCTATTCGCTTTGAATGTTAAAAAAGTTATTATTTTTAATAAAAAACCTTGTGACAATTCCATTTAATATCTCCTATACTTTATATTTAATATAATTAACTTCCTTGATTTGTCAAGGGTGTTCTCATATAATTTATAAACGGGCTTATCCCAACTGACATAACAGAGTTAACCATTGAAATTGAAGACAGATATAGAGTAGTTTTTGGTCTTGTTATAGCCACATAGAAGATTCTCATTTCTTCGTTATAGTCACCCTTTGAATGCGGAAACATTGTATCATTACAATTTATAACAAACACTATGTCCCACTCTAATCCTTTCGCTCCATGAACGCTGGATAAAACAACTCCTTCTTGTGACTTGTTATTGAAAATATAATTCAATTCCGAAAGCATAACTTCCAATGTTTCTTTCTCGTACTCACTTAAAAACTGCTTAAATATTAAAATCATTTCTATCACATGGTCTTTTCGTGCTGAATTTTTATATATTTGTGGCAAATATTGATGTGAAACAATGTGAATAAATTTTAATATTTTATCATAATCAGAAGCAGAGGATACAATAACATCAAAAATATCAATAAGCAAAGTTGACTTTGATGGTAATATACCTAAAATAGAATCCAACTCTCCTTGGCACAACAACTCAAATACATCTTTTATAAGAGTTGCCTTTGTATATTTCTGCATTTTCATAAGTTTTTTTACTGATGTGAAATCAATAGAATCAAACTCCTTGCTTTTTATTTTTCCAAGTAACTTTATAAAATTAAGAATGAGCAAAATCTCTCTTGATGAAATACTTTCTTTTGCTATAAATGGAATCTTATTCCGCAACAATTCTTTTTGTATAAACAAAAGATAAAAATTTGTTCTACTTAATACTGCAATATCTGATACCTCCTTGCCAGAAGATAGTAATGTCTTTATTTTTGATACGACATTATGTGCCTGTTCTGAATTATCTAATGAAGTCATTGTTTCCATTTTTCCAGCATTTGTCTTAAAGTAAACAGTGTCTTTTTTTAAGAAATCTGGAATAAATTCAGCATGTGTTGTAAAATTATTAGACATATCTACAATTTCTTTGGAACTTCTAAAATTTGTGTCAAGAAACAAAATTTTTGCATCGTGTTTTTTATAGAACTCAATATATAAATCTACATTTGCACCACGAAACGCATAAATGCTCTGCCAAATATCCCCAATCAACATAGTATTTTTCTGTGTAATTAAATCAATAAAATGATGCTGAACAATATTACAATCTTGTGCCTCATCTATAAGCACATAAGGAAACATCTTTTTTATAGACTCAAGAACCGACGAATTTTCTTCCATAAGATTTACAAATTTAATTGTCATATCATCAAAATCAACCATATGATTGTCTGTTTTATACTCTTCATATATAGAAACTAATTCTAAAAATTGCTCAAAAATTTCATCTTTATACACTTTACTAAAATATTCTTGTATTTTTGTAGTATCCATTTCACAGTTTCTACAATAACCATAATCATTCAATAAATCACTCAGAGGAAATTCTTCATCAATTATTATTCCTGCTTCTTTAGCAAAATTACGGAACAGCATATTCTGCTTGAAGTTATCAATAATACCATATGGTCTATCAGAAAACTTATTTAACATCTTCAATGAAACCGAATGAATTGTTCCCATAAAAACATTGTTATCTGAACCTATTAAATCAGATAACCTTTTCTTCATTTCCTTACTTGCATTAACAGTAAAAGTAATGAAAAGTATTTTATTTTCTGGAACACCACTATCTATTAAATTTTTAATTCTATGTATTGCAACGGTTGTTTTTCCAGACCCAGCACTTGCATTTACAATTGCATTCCCTTTTAAAAAGTCAACTACCTTTTGTTGATTTGGTGTAAAGGACGGAACAAATGTTTTACCCCCTACTTCTTCCTTAAAGAACATGCTCATCTTTCTCTCCTTTCTTCACAGTTTATCCGAACTATTCGTTTGCAATTTATTCAATGCCCGTAACAACAAACCCTCCATTGAACCATTTTTTGATATTTTAACTTTTTTTTCTTCCACAATTTCTTCAAATATTTTTGGGTCATTTATATCTGCTGTATCCTTAAATCCAGTATATTGCATATCCAAATAAAATACATTTTGATAATTTTTCTCGGCAACATGAAATACTCTCAACAAATCTTTTTCAAACATAGAAACATCACTTTCTATTACATAAATTATATTGAAAGGGGAAAGCAATTTCTTATTTCGTAAAAAGAATCCTTCTGCTTTTGATTTACCACCTATTGCTAATGAATTATACCCAAATTGATTTAGTTTTATAGCATCAAGGGGTCCCTCTACAATATAAATATTCTTATCTTCTTTATTTACAATTCCACCAAATACAGAAGCACTCCCTGACGATAGATACCTTAATTTATATTCCTTTTTCCATGAGTTTATATAATCTCTCGCTGTAAATCCTGTATATGAAATGTCGGGTAAAAGAATCCTACCAAAATATCTTTTACTGAATACATCTATTTTTTCTGAAATTATAATTGACTTTGGATGTATAAACCCCCATGAAAAACCTCTATTTATTAGATAGTTCTTAGCAATAGTAAAAAACATATTATTTTTTTCATATTTACTTCTAAACTCTTTAAAGTCATTGTAGGTGAGTTTCTCTGTTTGTATATCAGACGAATCAGAATTTTCAAACATATTCTTTGACAAAATAAAGTTTGTAGTGTCTATATTTTCGAGAACATATTTATTCCACACACCATCCAACCCCCAATGCTCAAATAATTTTAATAGATAACCTGTGGCGTGGCATCTATGACAATAATAATATGGGGTAGTTGTTGGAATGCACATTGTGTATCCATCGTTTTTTGTATGCCCCCTGCCAAAACAATAGGGGCACTCATCTAACCTAATCCACTTATCATCAGAGGTTAATCTGAACGAAATTGAATTATGCTTTAATGTTTTTATTAAAAAGTCTTTTAACATAATAGAAACAATATAATTAAAAAAATGGGTTTGTCAAGTATTTAGGTAAGTGGGGGAATTAAACCCCCACTACCCTCTTCTCTGAAGGAGGAATTATGGAAGAGAAGAAAATGGCTTATTATTACCAAATATTGTGGTATCTATGTCTGAATTTCCAACATATTGTATAGATTCAGATAATTTATTTGTATTCAATGCTTTTCTGAATTCATCAAAGGAAGATACTTGCTCTGATATTCTGCTCTCATATAATGCTTTTTGATTCTTTGTAAGTTTTGTTTTAAACAATTTATTGCTTGACTCAAAAGCAGGAACTTCTTCGGTTGGAGTTTCAGGTTCTTCCCCAGCGGTAAATACCTCTTCCCCACCAATAATTTTTGGCTCTTGTTCCTCAATAGGTGTCTCATTTACTTCAAAACTTGGCTGTGGCATTTCAACCCCACCAACACCACCAATCTCAAATGGTTTTGGGTTTGGGGTTATCTGTGTAGGCTGTGAATCCTTTCCACCAGATAATGATTGATTGTATAATATTGTTTTTTTCTTTTCAATTAAATCCAATACAACAGAAATGCTATTTTCAGGAAGTTTTACTATTGTTCTTAATACATAATCAATTGGAATCAATGCAACGCTTGTTTCTGGGTCAACAAGAGACATCGCAGAAGAAGCAATGCTTACTCTTTGTTGGAACACCTCTAAAAATTTCTGTTCAATAATTGAATCAAGAGATAAGAAAGTTGCCTTAACATCAAGAATATCATTTAACCTGCCAGCCAAATAATAATGAACCTTATATACTGACCAAATCATTTCAGCAAATACAGTTTGCAATCTGAAAATAGTATCTGCAAATGCTGAATCTTCTACCAATAAAGTTCCTTTCGCATTTATATCGCTATCGTATGTTAAAAACGCTTTTGGTACTCCTAACTTTGCAAACACTTTATCTTGAACATATTTTATATTTTCAAGTAATCCTGGCATCATCAATTCAGGTAGGGTATCTACCTTTGTAGAAGAGCCTGGTCTTATTGGAATCCAAAGGTCTTCATCTTGTGCAAGAATATTAAATGACCAATTTGACTTATCATTAAACTCATCCCCTGCGCTTGGCTCAACATATGGCTTTTTACGAACCATATCTCTAATTCTTCTAACTACTTGTTCGGCTTTATTAGGTGGCAAGTTTCCTGTATCTATAAAAAATACTCTACGCTGAACACCCTTTTGAATTGTCCAAAAAGCAAGAGCATCTTCCATCATCAATAATTGTTTCCAATTCTTTCTTGCACCTTCCAACAAACTTGTTCCATAAGGTGCGAACACTCCTTTATTTACAGCAAGATGTATCATTTCTAATGGAGTTAAAAACTTCTCATTCTCTTCTACCAACGCACTATGTTCTGTATCTTTGACATGCATTGCAACTTCATTTGTATATAATCCACCCGAAGCCATATGCCTATTGTATAATGTCTTTATGGCTTTTGGTTTGTAATTATATCCTAATATTTTGCTTGACCTATCTGGGTTTGCTATCAAATCAACAGCATATGGAAGTATAAGTTCTACATTTTGTATTCCAGTTGGTTTTTTATTTCCATCCATAGATAAAGTATTATATAAAAATGAATCCCCATATTTTAAACAATCTCTTACTGCTTTCCACCAAAAGTTTGAATCACTTATTCCCCACTTATCCGATAAAACATTAATTTCTAATTGGAGAAGTTGTAATTTTGTTGGGTCAACTTCAATCTGATTATATTGAGGAACAACTGTTAAATAATTACCAGTATTTTGGTCTTTTCTTACAATGTAGTTTGCATATATATCAAGTGCTGTAGATATTTCAGGCATAGTAACTTCCATCATATCATAATCTAAATACCTAATATGTCTTGTAAATTCAATATTTACTATTCCGTGGAATGTTTTTAATGCAGACTTTGTATCTTGAGAATATAAATTTGACCACGAATCCATCATCCCATATCGTGAATCTTGTGAGGTCAAATATTGTTCCCTGCTTTGAACAAAGTTTTTCATATCAACAAGTTGTTGTGCCTTATAATCAGACAAAACTCCTTGACCCGAAAAGTTCATAATGTCAGTATTTACTCGTGATAATAAGTCTTTAACATTATTAAATACATTTGTTTGTTTTGTATCTGCCATAAAAATTACTCCTAAAACTATTTTCTTATAGATTTACCAAAACTTGTAAAATTTCTTCCCTTAAATTTACGAAGTATAGAATCAATTTCGTCATATGAGAAAGACTCCCCTATTTTTTCTTCAATTTCTTCTACTTTTTGAAAGAATCTATCATCAAATGATTCTTCTTGTTTAGACAATACTCTTTCTTTTTCAGTCATATTTTTCTCGTTTACAGATTTAATTAAATCAACTTCCCCCTTTATCGTAAGAGTATCTGAATACTCCTTATCAACACTCATTAAAGAATCATCCCCAATGGTGTATCCATAGGACAATCTTCTTATTTCAATTGAAATTGCATGAGCCATAACAATATCATCGTGATTTGACCCATATCCAGCAATTTTACCTTTTCTATTCTCCAATCCTAAATACTGATTCAATAATCGTATTGAATTCAAATAAGGGTTTTCATATAACGAAGCAATCGCAACATTTACAATTCTATTTCTATTTGTTCCAACCGTAGGATATCCATAAATAACTTTTCCGCTTTCATCAAGACCGTCCCCTTTATGTATATACATATTTTGATATTGTAAATCATCTCTTAATTTTTGAATCACTGATATTCCAACATGATTTCGTTCAACCGCAACCAATGCATTATTATATAAAACACCAGCCTTATATAAAATTTTAGCAAATGTATCATATCTTACATATGCTGAAAAATCTGCCTGAATAATCCCAGTATCAACATCAAGCACTACAAATGCAGATTCGTCGGGGTCATCATTAATCGTTTCTCCTGTGGCACAATCTGCTCCAATTAGGTATTGTTTGGTAGGACTGGGTGGCATATAAATATGAAAATTGTCTGCAAAATATTTTTTAATGGGCTTATTTGACACTTTAATTGCAGACACAAGTCGTGCAGGTATGAGGTTTGAAACTGAATCCAAAAATACCAAGTCCAACTCCTGCCTTATTCGTGCTATATCAAAGTTCAAATTTTTACATTCTTGTGAATACCAAGCATCATCATACTCTGGAACTTCTGACCAGTGGTATCGTAATGGAATATATGCGTTCTGTTCTTCTTCAGGATATTTTGAATGAGGATGCTTTGACTTATCCCACATATTCCAAAACCAATAACCTTTCCCAGTTTTTCCATTTGGAGAAGATACTACTGCTATACCCCATGGTCTTAATGTTTTTTTACCCTTTTTCAAGTCATCCATATAACTTGCAAGAACAAGGTTTAATGTATGTAGGGAAGAAGAAAATCCTTCTGCAATTTGTCTTGCAAATGCGGCTTCATCAACAATAAAAAAGCAAGCCGTAGTGCTTCGGATACCATCTGCAGTTGTTGTTGATGCCTCCACCACACTAAAATTTGCAAGTAATACAGTCTTCTCATTTGCTTTTTGAACCTCTTGCATTAAAAATGGATGCTTCAAACTTAACTGCGTCATTGCAAATTTTATTTTACCAATAAAGTCTTGTGCAACTTTTCCAGTTCTTGACATTATAGCACTACCCCAATTGTCATGAAAGTTCATTCCATATAAGCACACACCCCCCAAATCAGTCGTAATTCCTGTTTGCCTTGACTTTGATACTATTAGGTAGTGATAATCCCTTATTATCTTATTCGCCATTTC
>DAKN01000093.1:14678-29315 GCA_002499185.1 Candidatus Pacearchaeota archaeon UBA284
TCCAACTTGCAACGAGTATATTCTTCAAATTCTTCAGTAGTTAATAAATTTTTTGGAATATATGAGTATCCATTTTTTGATACAATGCGTTTATCATTTGGAGAATTGAATATTAATGGCATTTACCTACTCCTTACTCGGAGATAGAATGCTTTGCAAGAACAAAAAATTTTCAACTGATAATTTGATGTTCTCTTTATCTAAAACATGGCTCATTTGTTGCAATGATTCAGATACTGAATACTTTATTGGTTGTTTTTCAAAAATAAAATCTATTTCCTTTTTCTGTTCAAAAGAAAGTAAATCAAAATTTGTAAGGCTCATTAACTTGAAATTTCTAACTAAAATATTTTTCAACTCCTCATCTGTTTCTTTCTGTGACTTAAACTCCTTTATGGATTCTATAAGCACAGAAGTAGCATCTATTTTTTGCCCTTCTGATATAGATTTGCTTTTTTCTCTAATATTTTTTATTATTTCTATTGCAGTCTTTTCCCCAACCCCCTTTATCCCAGGAATATTATCTGAGGTATCCCCAACCAAAACCTTAAAAATCAAGTATTCTTTTGTGCTTAATTTTTCATCAAATTTTAAAACATCGTTAAAAGTAAAAATATCATAAAACTCATTTCGTTTGTTATTGACATAATAAAATAAAAGAGACGGATAATAGGTCAGTAATTGCAAGAAGTCCCTATCGCCAGATACAAGAACATTTCTATTTTTTAATAAGTGTTTGGTAATTAAATAGGATAAAACAAGGTCACCTTCGGCGTAAGTAATGTGGAATATCTTTACCTTCGGAATTGTTGACAACCAATTTAATAAAATGGAAAATTGTCTACCTTCTTCGTCTCTGTCTGATGGTGACAGCCCTGCAAATATATTTACTTGTTTGTTTTTATAGGTAGGTAATAATTCCCTGTGCCTTACAGAACCACCTCTATCAAACGAAATAAAAATATTGTCTATTTGTGTTTTATCAATGGAGGAGTATATGTTTTTTAAGACATACAAGAAACTGTATACAGAACGCTTTAGAATTGAAATGTCTTGTCCAACAAAATTTGACTGCTCATAACTTTTAACCATCATTGCTCTCATATACAGGTTTGAACCATCAATCAAAATATTGAACTTACTTGTCTTGTTTTTTTGAAGAAACACCCGTATTATTTTCTTCTGTTGGTCTTTTTCTTTTACTTCCATTGAGGAATCAAAATTAAACATCATTCCTCTTTTTTCTTTTTGTGTAGAATTGCTAACTTCTGCTTAATATGCATTTGATTTACATAAGTTTCTTTCATAAGTCGTTCAGCCCACAATTCAAAAGATTGAGGGGTCATAGTGTTAATCTCAAAATAGTATGCGTTGAAATGACCAGAATCTGGGTTATAAAAATTATGACTATACTTTTTTGGCTGTTTCTTACCATCTCCAAAAAGATTTACAAATAAAAAATTATATTTTTCATTTTGAGTAGATAAATAAGGATAAAATAATTTATGTATTGAGTCTAAATCCGTAAATGCAAATAAAAACTCTTTCCCCTCTCTCATATCTTGCACATTTAAGTATAATTTTAATCCCAATCTTTTAGAAGCCCTTTCAATCGCAGAAAATGATTTTGGACTTCCTATGGTATCCACAAATAACAAAACATTTATTATTTTATTATCATCAACATTGCTTTTCAGGTTATCAAGTTTTTCTTTATATTTTTCAACTTTTTCATATAATTCATTTGTATGATTTTGCCTATCCTTTAATTTTCTTTCTCTATCTGCCTGCAAACTCAGGATGTCCTTGTCGTTTAAACCATGAACTTTTTTATAAAACTCCCAACATTCTTTACAATTTGAAACAGGTATCTTCTTTCCAGAGTATGACTTATGAATTGTGCATCCTACCATTGCTGTTTTTGGTTTTATCTTAAATTTTTTAACTACTTCGGGATAATTCTTAAACTCATTTGGATTATTTTTTAAGTATAACTTCCAACAATCTTTACACTTAGCATCTATTGGTGGATTTTTTCCAAGATAATCAGGATGGTTTTTACAAGACATTAATTCCTCCTACTGCGAATTACAAGTAGATTTACTTTACTTGATAAAATTATTTTAATAATATAATTATTTTTTATGTTTTGTCAAGGGGGTGGTTTTTTAAGGGAAAGGGGGGATATAAGGGGGGAATAGGATATAATATTATATATAATATATTAAACTAGTTTATTTAATTAAAAGTACTAGATTAAATTTAATTAAATAATTTAATATTTTTGGACCTATTTTATATTTTAAATTACTTTTAACCTAGAATATATTTTATTTATTTTTTTAAACCCCCCATAAAGCCCCCCTTGTTATTTTCAAAAATTTTATATCAAAAATTTTACTCAAACAAGTAAATCTATATTCAGGTAAGTAAAATTTATCTTTACTAACAAAAATGAGTATTTATGAAACCAAAAATATATCTTATTGACGGGCACACTTTACCAAAAGATTATGGGGCTCAATTACCCTACCCTGAATGGAACAATCTTTGGAATGAGGCTAAATTAGTTAGAGTTGTAAGTAATAAAATATATGAACTTATAAACAATAGTTCAAGAAAACCTTTATTTGATATAATTTATTTTAATGTTGATAATAAAAACTTAAATGAAAGTCTTTTCAGAAAAGTTCAGGCTATAAACTATACTTATTCTGATAAAGAAAAAGACCTTGCGATTGAGATTCACTTTGACTTTGTTTCAAACCAGAATGCAAATGGAAGAAGTGTGATTGTTGGTTCTGCTATTGAGGCTGGAAAAATCTTTAAAAGTGCTTTTAATATTCCTGAAATAAAAAACAATGATATTTATGTAATTGAAGAATATTGGAAAAATGAATATACTACTGATTCCGATTTGGCTATATTAAAAAGAGACCTTGGATTTATATCTGATACAAAAATAAAAGCAATTATTGTTGAGAATTTATTTGTATCGAGTAAAAAAGATATGTCTTGGATTTTTAGTGATTTAGAAGGAAATTCTAAAAAACTTGCACAAACAGTTGTAGATGGTATTTTTAACTACTATGAAAAAATATTTGGGATTAAATAATTAATGGCAATTAAAAAATTCTCTGAAAAAGAAATAAGGTTAAGACGAAAGTTTATCAAGGAAGCCATAAACCTAAGGGGGTATGTGTTTTACTATTACTCTCTTGACATTGATAAAACAAAAAATACTTCTGAATATTCGTCTCTTTATAACGAATCTCCCCAAGAATATCATTTTTATAATAGATTTGAAATAAAAGGAACAATTCAAACTGGAAATGCTGAATTGAAAAACAAAAAATGGGGTATAGAAACGGTTCAAAAAGAAACATCAGATTTGATAACAGCAGAAATATATTATTTAACCCCACAAGATAAATGGGCTGATGATTTTGGAGAGAATACAATTCTTCCCAATGAATTTGAAGAATCAGATTTGTTTTTGAAAGTAATCCCAAAAGTCGGAGATTATTTAAGATATCCAAAGAGTGGAAATCAGTTTTTTGAAATAACTTCTGTTTACAATAGTGGGTGGGATTTTTTTGAAACTTATATGCTTACCTTAATGCAAAGACCTTATATTGTTTCCGAGGAAACTTTAAGTTCATCTATTGAAAAAACTGTTACAAAAAATATAAATCAAAGAGATTCTGAAAGTTCTTTTGGATAATTGGAAAAGTTGTATGGTTTTTGTAAATCTATTACTGATTAAATTAAAAGGAGAAACTAATGCAAGTCTTTAATTTTGACTTTAAAAATACATATTATCTTGGATTGAGGAACACTCAATTCATATATGATGGGTTTAATAGTGTTTATGGGGCTATAAAGTATATGCCAGTAGACACTTCAGAAGAATACACGGTCATTTCAAATACTCCATTTTATCCATTTACAAAAGACTACACAGGGGATTTGTTATACACTTTTCCGTTAATAATTCAAGATTTATACTATTATGATTTTTCAGACAGTTCTTGGAAGCAGTTTACGGAAACAAACGATGCTTTATTTGATTTGAATATAGTTGGAACTGATTACAAGGTTGGTTTTGTCACAAATAGAGGAAAGGTTTTAAAAATAAATGGATATATTTCATTCATTTGGAATGGAACTTCATTTAATGGGTATATGTTAAATGATTTGGAGTATAGAAAAGTATCAGAGGGGTTTCCAGAAAAAGATTTTAGCAATCTGCAATATTGGAATCAGCAATTTGTTGAAACAAGTGATTACTATAGCGAATGTGTTTCCAAGTATGAAATATATTTATTTAATTATGAAACTTCAACTAAAACCTATCTTAATCTTGAAACCTACGGAAGTAATTTTTCTTTGTTGAACAATCAATTAAAAATAAATATAGATAAGGACAACTCAGTTCACATTCTCCCATTAAACTTTTTAATACTACCAGAATCGTTTTCAATAGATAGAATAGTTTTGGATTATTTTATTGAGAATCAAACAGCAAATAATTCAATCGGATTTAGAATAGTTGACGAGGAAGGTAGGGAATGGATGTATAGTGTTTCTTATAACGAATGGCAATATGTTGGGCAAGTATCAAGTGAATTTCCAGCGGGAACAACAATATATCAAAGTTTAGAAACATTGAATAGATATATTGGAACTTTCACAGAATCAAATAAAATAAAAATAAAGATGAAGGTTATAAGTGATGATAATAACATTTTCATAAACCGAGTTTCTGTTTTTTATACGGATAATTCAGAAGAGGAAAGTGTTGCAAAGGTTAATGTGTATGGTAATATAAGAGATATTATTGGTGAAATACAAGAGGGAGTTATGGTTCAAGTAATGCCAAGAATACCACAGGGAAATTACTCATTAGGTAGAGTTTATTCTGGAATTGGAAGCATAACAACAACTGACGAAAATGGAAATTTTGTAGTAAGTGTAGATGCAAATACTACAATTGTAGTAAACATACCAATTTGTGGATTGAGGACTCAAATTGAGGTCGGATATGAGGATGTAAATCTTGCGGAATATATTGAAAGCCGATATTAAGGAGAAAGGTATATGTTAAAAAGGGGAATCCTATTATTTCTTTTGTTTTTAGTAGGCATTCAATTGTCTGCTCAATATTCTGGCGGGTGGCAGAATGATTTCTATGTTCCATTTCTTGTTTGGACTGGACAGAAAGATACTATTACTGCTCCGCAGAAAGCAGGAACTGTCGTGTATATGCCTTCAACTGGAAGTTTGTATTTAAAAACTACAACTGGGTGGCAAATTATAAATGTTGGGAGTGGTGCGTCCTCTTCAAATGCGGACAGTTTGGGACACCAACCTGCAAATTACTACTTAAATAATCTCAATGACAGTTTTGCAATATTGACGGGGGATTCAGCATTTATAAGTGCGTTGAGAGTAGATACCATCTATGGAGATTATGTTGATAGTATGTGGGTCATTAATAAACTTGGTGGCGTTTTGAATATGGATACAATTAGATATGATATATCAGAATATGTTCCTTATTCAAGAGAGTTAAACATCAAATACACTACTGATATTTTAAGAACAACAATGGTTCAAAATTTATATGATTATAAATCTGCATACTTTTCATTTTATACAATTGCAAATGGAAGTAATTATGTTTCTCAACTATGTTATATTAATAATTATTCAAATGCACCAACATCACAAGCACACAAATATTTTAATGGTGTAAGGGATTCAATCCTTTCAATTTCTTATAAAATGAAAAACATAAATCCTGCAAATTGCAAGATTGTAATAAGTTTATTTACAGAAGATTTTGACACGCTTTTTTTAAATAAAGTATTGCCGAATTCTCTGACACAAACAAGTATTAGTTTTGGAATTGATGATTTAGAGGATAGTTTAATAACAATAAATAAAGGAACAACCTTTATTGTAAAAGATAGTATTTTTATTGCAACCACAAGTGATTCAGTGTTTTTATATGATACAGAATTAAAAATAAAATATAGCGAATAAAAAAAAGAGATTGTAAATGAAAAAGTTTTTTGCGTTTTTAATTGTCTTATTAGCAACCATAAGTTTGTTTGCTGATATAAGAATCGATTACTCAAATCCATCGGAATTCTCGTTGGGTAGTGATGTTATCATATCCATAATGGATACGACAAATGGCAATATAATGTTTATCTCAACAGACCTTGCGGATACATTTATTATTGCGAATAGAGACCACACACAGGATACTTCAACCATAACAGGATTATTGACATTTATCCAAAATCATACAGAAACAACCGACAGTCTTGATATTTACAATTTTGGGTTTAGGGATTCTACTTGGACAGTATCTACAATTTCAACTGCTTTGTTAAGTTATTATGATACAACAAGCATAAAGTCATTGATTGACACTTTAATTAGTGAAGCAGAGTTAGGGGAAACATTAGGATTCTATCTTGACACTACAAAATTGAATGATACTTTGGCATTGTTTGTAAGGCTTGATAGTCTTGGAGCATATTTAGACTCATCAAAAATAAATGATACATTAGCATTGTTTGTAAGGCTTGATAGTTTAAGTTTTTACTTTGATAGTCTTGATATAAAGACATTGCTTGGTGGATATGTTGATTCAGCCATGTTTAATGATACACTTGCTGTGTTAGTAAGAACAACTGTTCTTGATAGTTTTGTGACTGACAGAATTTTAGAAGATTCCTTAAATAGTTATATGGATACAGCAATGACAAGGGACAGTGTTCCATTCTTCACTGGTGTTAATGTTTTTACAGACAGCAACACTTTTAATGGAAATACAATGTTAAAATATTTCTATAATATAGGAAGAACAAATTATTATGAGCAGATACCATATAGTAGAAATGTATCAATAAATTATACATCCAGTGCGGTAAGAGCAACAATGACACCAGCAACAAATGCATTTAATGGTTTATATTATGCTTACACAAGCAACAATGCTACAGCGGATGCTTCTCATAATCAGTTAATATTTTTTAACAACACATCATACGCACCATCCTCAGCGGTATATAAATATTTTGGAGATGTAAGGGACTCTGTAATATACATACGATATAAAATGTCTTCAACAAATACGGCAGAGTGTGCAATGTTTTTAAGTTTATATACATTGTCTGGTGATACTCTTGTTAAAAAGTTACCTATTACAAACTCACTAACAACTACTACAATGTATATTTCACTTGCTGATTTTTATGATACACTTTCAACAGTGCTGAATAATGAATCATTTATATTTCAAGACAGTATATTTGTGACTGGATTATCTGATACCGTATATGTATACAACATAGGTGTTAATGTAGATTACAAATAATTTAGTAGAAAAGATTTTTGCATAAAGGAGTTTTTATATGTGTCAGAAGTGGAAAATATTACTTTTAATAGTTTCAATTGTAATATCTATTTTTACACTGCACAGTGATGAGAGGGTGGATTACTCCACCCCTTCACGCTTAAGTGTAGGAAGTGATTATATAATAAGCACAATTGATACATCAGGTCAATTCTTAATTTTTGTAAATATTGAAAATGACACGATAATACTTCCTTTATATGAAATATTAGAGGGGTATTTGGAAAACTCCAACGATTCGTTTGGTTTTCTTTATGGAGATAGTGTTGAATATAAAAAACTTATAAAGTTTTCGGATAGCACGATGATTGTTGGGGGAGAAGGGGAAATGTTTTTGTATTCACCAAATACTATTGGTGGATTTTATAGTAATGTTCCACTGGTAGTTCACAATGGAACATTCTATCAGTACATGGGAGATGATGGGTATTACATATACGATGATAATTATGGAAATGCATGGTCATATTTTAACAATACATCAATTTCTATAATTGATAGCACAACACAAAGCAATGTTGTATTTATGAAATTAGATACTTTGTGGAACCTAAACCCTACTGATGCTTCAAAGTATTTTAAGTATGAGGGAACAAATTTTACTGTTGCTGTAAGTTCGGGAGCGGGGACAAACGAATTAAATCTAACCCATGGGGATTTATCTACACAAGACAGGATGACTGCTGGAAACTTTTACACGACAGGGGATATTTATATTGGAGATTCTTTATATGCTTTAAGAATAAAAACCCCATTCGCAAATGTCACTGATTCTGTTGCAACTAACAAGTTAAAAGTAAATTATATATCTGCTTTGGATTCTTTATATGTAAAGGCAAACTATATATATGCTATTGATAGTTTTAAGACAGGTGGTATTGCAAGGGTGCAGGATATTGTGATTGGTGATTCAATTCTTTATTACACATATCCAGGTCTAACACCAAAGGAATGGCATAAAGCATCAAGTTATGTATTTTCAGAGTTTAGTGATACCTCTGAAAAAGTTCAATTTGATGGTGGAAGTGTATATACTACACAAAATGCTTATATAGGTGCAGGTTTATATGTTGCACAGGAATGGGTTGATTCGGCAACAACACCTTGGCTATGGGGATTGCAGAATATATTTAAACATGGAAATACTACCTTCTATGATGATATTACTCTTATTGGTGATACCAATAGTAATAATCAATCATATTTAGGGTTGATAAATATAACTGATAGTATGCATACTCAACTCAGACCTGGAAATATTAGGCTGTCAAAAATATACACATCATCTTCAAGTAGGGATTTGGATTCATTATTTATTTTATTTGAAAAGGATAAACTCACATTATATAGATATGATAATCAAAGCCGAACATGGAGTGTAGATACAACAAGATTTGAGTACAAAGGTAATTCTGTAAAGTTAATGTCAATGTCAGATACAACAAAATACTTATCGTTGGTGAATGGGAACATTTCTGTCACTGGTGTAGGCAATAATACTTTATATGGAAATTTAAGAGTTAATGGAACTGGGACATTCAATGGAAATTTGTATTTATTCAGTGGAACACATATGGAGATTTATGATACTCTTACAAACTTAAATTCAAGGATAAATACAGGGTATTATAGAATTATGAATTTGTTTGCTGATAGCAATAGGGTTGTGTTAGACACATCTGGGTTATATCTATACAATTACTCAAATCAGTCTATTTTGACACAGGTCACAACACATGGAATTTCTACTCCAATTGTAACATCAGATACAAGTAAAGTAGATATTATTCGTTCAAAGAATGGAAGCGAATTTGCATTCTTCCATAATCCACTTACTCAGAATGAAACAGGAATCCTAGTGGATTCACTCGGATTTATAATTTCAGACTATGATAACAATACTACATTATACTTATATAATGGAGAGGTTAATCTATATAATTTTGCTGGGGATAGTGGGTGGTTTGATTTATTGACTGATGGACTATATTTTTATGATTGGGCATCACAACAACATACAGGGACATATGCATCAGATATAATGAGATTGCAAAGTGTTGACCTTGAAGACTCTGTTGTTGCAAAAAACAATGGAGACTTGTATTGGTCGGGTATAGCATATGGTAACGACATAGAGTTGGATAGTGCAAACATAGCAAGATTGGTTATAGACCACATAGTGGAAGGGCGTGATGCAAAGTTTCTTGATTCTATTTTAGTTGGAACATCCCCTAATCAATTAAAACTAAAACATGATACTTTATTTTCATTGACTTCTACTGATACGGTTCGTATTAGCAATGGAAATCTGAAGGCAACTGGATATGCATTTATTGATGACTCAATCAGAACACGCAAAGCAGTTGTTGATATAGTATTTCCAAAGGATAGCACACGAACCTTTATTAAGCGGGCAGAAACTGATAATATTATTACAGATACAATATGGAATACATTTCAAACATATTTATCGTCTTGGACATGTCCAGGGAAAGACTTTTATATGGAAAATTCAAGGGGGGCATGGTTACCAGATACTAATAATATGGATTACAATTTAGTGATTGGGTATGGAACTGGTAGTGCCATAACAAGATTTTACTCAACAGCACCAGTTAACCCGCTGTTTTCTGCATTGAATGACTCTACCTGTAGAATATTCAGAGCAAATCATGACTCGGTGTTTTTGATTCATTGGAAACGATATAGTGCGATAGATTCTGTAAAAGTATCATTTGGAGTTATGAATAAAGACTTTACTTTTGATACACTTATAAACAACTATAAACTTACAATACCAGGTGATGATTCGTGGCAAAGCACTTGGTTGGGATTATCAAACTTTACAACTCCAGCAGATACTTTAAAAATAATAAATCCAATGTGTTTTAAATTGGTATTTAAGGTTTTTGCTGGGACATCGGAGGAAGGATTTACTTTTGATAAAGCGTGTGTTATTGCAAAAGGATATCAAGGAACAAAGGCTCAGGAGTAACAATGAAACATAAATTACTTTTTATTGTTTTACTTTTGTGCTTGGTTTTATATGCAGAGCCCAAAAAAGCATTTTTACGGGAAAACAAAATGGCTTCTGACTTTTTATCGTTTGGGGATACAAAGGGGAAGTTCGCCACCATAATTGATACTATGACATACAGTGAATTTAGATATAGACTTACTGGTTCAACTTTAAGGTTAATGTTAATAATAATGTTTGGTATGACAAGTATGTAAATGTAAAAGGAGATTAAATATGTTTAAGAAAGAAATTATTGAAAAACTTGCAAAAGATATTGAATACACAGGAGACATAGATTCTCTTATTATGGGGATATATGTTGAGTTTGAGCATGCTCTTGGTGGAACAATAGCATACAATTTATTTGATATTGCAATGATAGCAAAAGCACACCTTGAAGAAAGCGATGATTACTATGAGGAGTATTCTATCTATTTTGATGAGGAAAAAATAAAAGAAATAGATGATAAATATATTGAGGATATTGCAACAGAGATAGACTATTTTGGGGATAAAGATGTATTAAGAGATGGTATTTATATTGAAATCGAACACAATATTTCTTTGGGGTGGAATTTAATTGATATGGCACGAATAGCAAAAGACCATATTGAGCAACATGGAAATGATTATTATGTAACATTAAAAAGAATGGAAGATAAAATAGACTCAACAGACAACACCGAACAACCAACAGAATCAATACAAGAGGAAATACAAAGCAAAGAAGATAAGGAAATGGAGAATGAAAAACCAGCATACGGGTGGAAACCATTAGAAGATTTAGGACTTGAGACTTTTGAAGAGAATGACAAGGTTGGTGTAAGAAGAATAGAATCACAAGAACCTGTAATATTACCAGAATATGATTATATTGAGGATGGTATTTCTATGCCAAATGGTATTTTAGTAGCAACACAAAATGGAGAAAAGATACGAATTATGTTATGGTCATATTTAGAGGAAGATGCAAATCCAAAAGAAAAGGCTACTTATGAAAAGAATTCCATACTGGAGTCAAGGGGTTTAACACAGAAACAAAAACACATTATTGAGAAGGCAGTGATAGATGGTAGAATATCAGGTGTTTTCACAAGTTGGGAAGATTTCCCGCAAGATGTTATTGATGCTCTTGAAAAAATAAATGATTCAGAGATATTATGGATGGAATCCCAGAGATATGCACATGACTTTAAAAGAAAGTTTAATGCGAAGGTAAATGAGGGAGTAGATTATGACGGTTTAGAACATAAAAACAAAACACCAAGAATCCAACCAGGAACTCCAAAACAATTATCAAAGGAAGATTTGGAAACTTGGAAAGAGTATGGTTATTCTTGGAAAGCAATGCAATCTGCCATAGTAAGAAATCCAAGAGAAATAAGTGATATGAAAATAGGTGGTTTAGTAAATGAGATAAAAAAGTTAAGTGAGAGTGAAATGAAAGAATTTTTATCTTTATTGAATGAAGACCTAATAGGAACAAGTGGGTATAAAGAATTAACTGACGAAGAGATTGAAGATAGTTATGCTGATTATAAGATAGTAGATATAACCGTTTTTGATGGTAAGGAAGAGGGAGTTAAATCTGGTTATATAGAGATAGAGTTTAAAAATAACGAGGATGTTACTGATAGTTGGATTAAATATCCCAATGGCAAAATAGCATTTGATGGTTGGTATCCTGATAAAGAGTATTTTGCATTTGTAGATGCAATTAATAAAAAAATAAATGAATTATCCAAAAGGTAAATGAGTAGCAAATTAAATATTCTTGTTGAACAAATAAAAAATCTTTCCAATGATGAATTAAAGTTATTGGAAAGATTTTTAACTTATGGCAAATCAAAGTATGGCGTTACAACTCCATTACATATTAACCCTACAAGAGAAGAAATAATAAAAGAAATATCCAGTAAATTATTGTGTAGGTTTATAATCGTTATGGAAGACCACATAACACCAGATGGAAAAGAATTAAAGGCAAATGATGTTTTAGTATTTAAGTATGGTGGAGAAGTTTTACACAGCGATATTGTAAAACAATTTGGATTATCATTTATGAACACTTTGCTTTTAGAATATATGGGGAAGGATATTATAAGTGTAACAATATCAATGCCTACATCTCATCCTTTTTATCATAATCCAGAAATAGTTTCTTTTATAATGGGCAATCAACATATAAAAGATATTCTTGGAAATGAAATAAAAAACACTACTGTTAGTTATTTTGACGAACACAGAGTTGGAAAATGGGAAGATGCATTTAAGTCAAGTGAAGAGAAAATAAGCATAGGTGAAACAATTTATAATTATTTGTTAACCTATAATAATAGAGTTTCGGAAAGTGACAAAACCCTCGTAATAAATTATGTTAAATCTCTTATAGATGAATCCAATGAATATATACGAAAAGAAGTGGAAACTATGAAAGATTTAATTGCAATTAAAAAGGGTAAAATTGCAAAAGAGCGTGGCATACTAAATATAAACCAGATAAGATATGATTCAAATGAAGATTTAAATGATTTAAGAAAAATGTTAGATGTGGTTGAACTGCTTTTAGTATATAAAACAAAAGAAGAAGAATTTTGGTGGACTGTAAATCAATAGGAGGCATACAGTGTCATTAGAGATTGGTAAAAAAGTAAAAATTAACAAAGATTTACTTTTAGCATACTTAAAGATTATATCCGACCCTAATCTTTTGGGAATAGATATAGAACTTTTAGATGTGCTACCAATTAATTTTACAGGAGACATAAATGAGATTGTGTCGTTAATGTGTAATGGATATTGGCAGTTGGTAGACTGTTATATTGAGTCTGAGATAGTAAGTTCAGAGCATTCCTATGAACAAGATAATGAAGTGGATGAAATAATAGATTCAGAATCGTTTCTATCAAATAATACAATGTGGATACTTGTTTCTGTAACTAATGAAGATTTTATAATAAGGCTACCAGAAGAGTTACTTATTGGATAATTTATATGAAAAGAAAAACCATACAGATTGTTTTTTCAGATGAAGTTTTATCTTCAATAGAGCAAGGTCAAAGATTGGCTACAAGTATTTTGTATTATTTAAAAGAGGGACATAATGTTGTTGTAGATTTTAATGGGGTGTCTTTTTTAAGTGATGAGTTTATAGCGGAGGGGCTTGGAAAATTATTTAATACTGGTATAGCATTTAATCATAGAATAGGTATGAAAAACCTTCCAATTATGTTTTCAGAGATAGTAAAAGAGCATTTATTATCTGTTGTCAAGGCAAATAAAGAGTATGAGACTTGGATAGATTCAAACCAAATGGATTTTACTTATAATATTTCAGATAGTTGGAAAAAAGTATAACAAAAGTTACAAAGATTTTGTAAATCTATTAGTTGAGGATTAAAGAATGAATAATGAAATTAAAGAAAGCGTTAAAAAAGAGTTTTTTGCAGAAGAATATGAGTCCAAAAAAGATGTCCCAAGTTCTTTAAAAAATCTTTCTCTCAAACAGGCTAATTACTGGGCTAAAGTCTATGATGCAGTTCTTGGAAAGCAATCCGAAGAGGATTCAAGTGCAAAAGCAAAATCAGCAAGAATTGCGTGGTCACAAACAAATAAAAAATTTAACCTATAAAAATATTATGAATGTTGCAATAGACCAGATAGAAGCAAGTGAAAAAGAGTTTGAGGAAAGATTAGACGGGTTGAAGCAAACCAATGTAAAACAACAATGGGTATTAAGAGAAATGGGTGAACTCAAAGCCACTTTGCAATCTATTATTGATTTATACTCAAAACGAGAAAGCAAGAACAATTAAACTAAAAGGAAATCACAATTAATGATGGAAGACATGACCCCCATCAATGAAAATTCCAGTAATTCAACTATTGTTCCAATAGTTAACCAATTGATTACTAATATCAATAAAATTTCTAACCTTATTGGACAAACCCAATCTTCATATGATAGAAATAATGAAGAATTGTTAGAAGTTAAAAAAATGGTTATGGAATTTATAATAAAAATAAATGATTTGCCAATAAAAAATGAAAAAGATATAGAAGAGTTATTTGATAAAATGAGAGATATATCTGACAGAATAAGCATAATTGAAAATAATTTTAAGCAGGTAAACGAATCACTACCTCCTATTAAAGAAACAGTAGATACTTTAAATGATAATATGGA
>DAKN01000022.1 GCA_002499185.1 Candidatus Pacearchaeota archaeon UBA284
AGATAATTGCGGAAATAAAATTTTATTATTCAAGATATTGCCTTAATTCTTCTTTTCCGTGAAATCCGACAAAAGTCTTTCCATTAATTACTGTACTCGGGACTTCAACCACACTATAAATTTTAGTTATGTCTTTGATTATTGCTAAATCTAAATCCAAGTCTATTGAATAAACCTTTAATTTTTCTGAACCATATTCTTGTCTTAAACTATCTAGAACATAACCTTGTTTTTCACTTTCAGAAATTTTATTTCTATCATTAGAATAAAAGAAAATTATAATATTATAATCTGTTTTACATTCTTCTTTTCTTTTTTCCATAAGAAGATAATGTTTAATTTGTATCATAGAATAGTACTTTTTTAAATTGATAACCTGGCTATTTTGTTTTCCCAATTGGTCTTCCATGTATGAAATTTTATCAGATGTTTCTGATAATTTGTCGGAAATTGGAGATAAGGATGTTAGACAAGGATTTTGCTCGAATAATAAACTCTGTATCTCTAAAGACATAATATCTAATTGGATATTATTTTCCATTTCCTTTATTGCTGATATTTTTTGATTAGAAAGATAGTTCCCTATTATTATTCCAACTAAAAGTAATAATGTAGCTATTGCAAAAGTTGCTACATATTTGTTAAATTCTATGTTTTTTTTCACTTTTTTCGGAAATCTACGGTTTATTTTTCCTATTCTTACCATTTTTTAGTTTTATGATTTTTCTTAAATCTTTTTTGACTTTATAAGCATTGTTGATTTTTATAACATGATTACATTAAATCATTTTCCCCCTGCAATATGTTCTTTTGCCCCATTTTTGTTTTATTCCAGTAATGAAATAAATTATTGCTCCACCCCACCATATAACAAAAAAGAAAATATAAAATAAAAAATAAGATAATATCGCTAATCCAATACCTCTTTTTTCTCCAGAGTAATATTTTGAAATTAAAAATCCAACTATCATAAGCAACCCCCCAAGAATTAAAAAGAAGATGTACTGGCTTGTTGCATAATTGGAAATAAGCTCTGAAATATTATACCAATTTATTTTGTTTAGGGTTTGAGACAAACTAAAGCCCGTAACAGATATTTTTATTATTTCATTAGATAAATCTTTGAGGGTGTAATAAGCTAATATAAAAAAAGTGAAAAAAGTAAGAAATATTGAAATTAAAGCACATGGCATAATAAAAGAAGAGAGATTTGTCCTCCTTTTGGCTCGGTATAAATGCCTATAGTCCCAAGAGTTGTGGAAAAATCCACTATACCACCTTATTCTTTGTTTTAATAGTGCTCCAAACTTAGTGGGAACATTAGTATAAACATTTGCACTTATGCTATTTCTTATTTCATAACCATGACTTTGAATCCTCATAGCCATTTCAGTATCTTCTGTTATATTTTTCTCATCAAATCCCCCGTATTTTCTAAAAAATTCTGCTCGATAAATAGACAACGGGCCTGGAATAACATGGATTGCATTATTAAGGCAAAAAACTTTTCTCAAAAATATTCCAAATATATATTCAGACCACTGTATTTTTTGTAAAAAGCCCTTATGATTATTTACATTTAGCGATGAAGTTACAGCCATAACTCTTGGATTTTCAAAATATCCGACCATTTTTTTTAAGGCATTTCTTGCAATAAGCGTATCTGCATCGAATCTTACTATAATTTCCCCTCTCGCTTTTTTAATTCCAAAATTAAGTGCGTTTGCACATCCACCATTTTCCTTTGTATAAACTTTTACTATATTCGGATAATCTGATTGGAATCTTTTTGCAGCATTATATGTTTTATCTGTAGAACCATCATCTATTACTATAATTTCCATCTTATTTTTTGGATAATCAACATTAAGCAAAGATTTTATGGTTTCTTTAATTGCTTCTTGTTCATTAAAAACTGGAACAACGAAAGAAACAAATGGGAATTTTTTAGATATGGGGTCTGTTAACTTATATCTATTAGCAAAATATGTCAAAAGAAAAAATCCCGCAGTAAGCAAACCAAAATACGCTGTCAAATATACTGCAAATGAGAGCAATAACATCTATTGAAAAAATCTTTATGTTTTTTAAAGATATATGAAGAAAAGTGTATAATTGTTGATTTATACCCATTTAACCAAATAATGTTCTTGCTGCAGTGACCATTAAATAGGTTACAAATAACAATATGATTGAGTGTTTTAATCCTGCTATAATTTTTCCTTCTGAAAGCTTGCCTGTTACTAAACCTGCAAAAAATGCCTGTATTAATAACAAAACAAAAAATGCATCTCTTATTACACTTGTTGATGCTGTTATGCTTATATTGCCAAATACGCCAATTCCTTCGCCGGTAGAAATTGTTGACGCAATCATTGGGATAAATTTAAGATCAACAAAAAGCATTATTGCTATAAATATTAAAAATAAAACATATCCTTGGACTATCATCCCATATACTCTACCTTGTCTTTCTTTTCTTAAAATTTGTAATTCGGAAATGCTTTTTGCAACATTTTCTAAAATAAGGTCTATCTTACCTCCAGAAAGTTCTGCCTGTATTATTAATTCTACTGCCCTCCCGATAATTTTGTTATTAGCGTCTTTAGCAAATGTCCTAAAGGCAGTCTTTAAGGGAATTCCAAAACTTATCTGATTTGAAAGTTTTCGAACATTTTGTGTCAACACCCCGTAATCTTTTTTTGATAAATTCATTATGCCTTTTGATATTGGAAGTCCAGTATTTACTGCTTCTGCTATGTCTCTTACAAAATCTAGAAAAATCTCTTCTTTCCTTTTTTCTGTAGATGATTCTATTATTAAATTAATTAAGAATGGAAATATCGCAATAAATGCACCTAAACCAAGCAAAAAGAAAAATGCTTTTGATGTTCTTAAAAATATTAGATCAAGTATAATAACCAATATTCCAGATGCCAATGCCCAATATTTTACTGTTTTTTCCATTTTTGTTTTCTATTTATTTTTTATTTCTTTGTTAATTATAATTCTGGCTGTGCGAAGCTTAAAAATATTAAAAATAAAACATTCAGTATCGCAATAGATATTGTTCCGATTATTGAAAGATTTTGCAACGACATCCCAGCTATTGTTGTTCCGATTATGCTTATAACGACCAGCAATAACATAAATAACAATGGTGCAGCGATTAATAATGCGGTATAAACATCAGAGTATATTCCTATAGTATTAGCATATTTTTCTCTGGCTAATTTATATTCAAATAAATAATCCTTTGCTTTTTCATTAAGATAAACAGATAAGCTTCCACCGGTAGTAATATTTGAAGATATCCCATTAAATAAATCTGTAAGTTTTTGACTTGCAGTATTTTTAGCTACATTTCTTAAAGCAATGCTCATATCTGCACCATAAAAATTTACCTGATTTACAACTTTTTTTGCTTCTTTTGAAAATGCCTGAAATTCTTCTGAATTTGCCATTATTAGAAAAATTTTTGTTGGTTCAAGATTGCTTGAAGCAATAGCAGCCATATTTGAAACAGCAAAAGGCAGTTCATTCTCTATTTTTTTCCTTAAAGATTCTGCTTTTTGCTTAGGATATAATAGCATGGTTATCAAAACAGTTATTGGAATAAGCATCATTAAAAGAAAATTTCTTAGTAAATTTTCAATTCCAAGAAAGAAAGAAAATCCAGATGCAAAAATTAGGGATAGCAAAGTTAGAAATATTGTTAGAGAAATATAAGATATAACTCTATAATATAAATTAGCTTTTTTCAAATCTTTTTCGATTGATGAAAACATAGTGGTTTTTGATAATTTTGCCGAAAGATCTCTAAAAAGCTGATTTGATATTCTAAACCAAAAAGAACTTGGTTCAATTTCAAATTCTTTTCTTTGTATAATCTTTTGTTCTTCTGGTTTTCCTTTGATTCTTTTTATTTTTCCAAGCAATTCTTTTTCGAGTTTTACTTCTCTTAAAAAAGCATCTTTATCTATTTTTTTCAAAAAAACTTCTTTTCCGAGGGCTTCTACTCTTTTTATCTCTGATTTTTTAGATTCTTTTTCTATTTCTTTAATATTTTTCTTTTTCATATCTGTTTCTTTCTTGAATTGAATATCATTTATTGAATTTTCAAAAGAATTATTTATCAGAAATAATTGTTGAATTAAGGAAGCGGATGCTTTTTCTATTACGTCTTTATCTTTTATATTTTCTTGAGAATAATAATCTTCAAGCATTAAAATCTCTTGGATTATATCTTTTGCCGTTTGAATGTTTTTTGTAAATTCTTCGTTTGCCATTTTATCTTTATGTTTATTTTCCAATTATTTTCTGAGATTCTTTGCAATTTCTTTCTGTATTTCCATTAAATGTTTCTTTAATGAATTGAAATTATTATAATCGCCTGCATCTTGTGCAATATCTAACTCTTTTAAAAAATCTTCAAAACTAGAAATAAGGTGCATCAAAACTATTATTTTATCTTTTGAAATCATCTTTTGTTTATTAACCCATTATTTGATTTATTATATCTTTTATTCCACAATCATTTAATCAAAATGTTCTTATGAATATGGTGCATTATTAAATTTGAATTAACAATTACTGTGTTTTATATCTTGGTTCCAAGATATTCCTTAATTACTGCTTTTGGGTTTTTGTAATATTCGTTGACTATTTTTTGAACTTTTTCAAATTCGAAAATTTTTCTTTGATATAATTCATAAATAATTCTCGTTCTTATTTCAAATTCATGTAATACTTCTTGTATGTTTAGTCCATATTTTTTCGCAATTTTTTCAAACACCTTACTTTCTGTCTTGAAATAAAAAGTATCCTCGCTTGGATCCCATGAAAAAGGAGTATTCGTAACTGCAACCCCTTCAGAAGTTACATCAACAATCTCTACTATTTCTCTCAATCTTCTTGCTTCGTGGTTTTTTATCATCGCATGAGTCATAACTGCAACAGCATCAAGAGAATTAACTAAACTTGGACTTAGGTTTATTGGTGGTGTTTCTAATCTTCTTATTACTGATTCTACAGAATCTGCATGTATTGTGCTTAAACTTGGATGCCCCGAAGCCATACCTTGAAATAAAACAAAAGCCTCTTTACCACGAACTTCACCGACTATAACATAATCTGGATTTTGTCTGAATGATTCTCTTAATAATGTAAATAAATCTATTTCGCCAATTCCTCCCAACCCGGTTCTTGCGACACTTGGCAACCAATTTTCCCTTGGTAAATTAATTTCTCTTGTATCTTCTATTGAAACAACTCTTGCTTCTGGTGGAATAAAAAAAGCAATTGCATTTAACAAAGATGTTTTTCCAGAACCCGTACCTCCAACAATTAATAAATTGGTTTTATATTGCATCAAAAGCCAGAAATATGCAACCATTTCTGGACTTAAAGTATTCATGCTGATTAGTTGTATTGGTGTCCAAGGAATTGTTGTGAATTTTCTTATAGTAAATGTTGGTCCTTTGCTCGAGATATCTGTTGTGTATGTGGCGTTTACTCTTGAACCATCTGGCAATGTTCCATCAAGCAAAGGGGAAGCATAACTTATGTATCTTCCACATCTTTGGGATAATTTTTCAACAAAACTAGCCAGAGTACTTAGATCATTGAAGGAAAGATTTGTTTTTAAATTTCTATAGAGCCTATGAACTACATAAACTGGTGTTTTAATTCCATTACATTCAATGTCTTCTATGAAAAAATCCCTCAATAGCGGTTCTGTTTGGTCAAAACCAATGAAATCTCTGTATAGATAGTAGAACATTCTTGAATAATTTTCATAACTTACATTAAACCCTAACTCTGAAATAAGGATTTTTGCTAATTTATCTAAATAAGCAAGCAAAGCTTCCTGAGATTTCTCTTCGACAACCCCCAAATTGACAACCTCAGTCATACCAGAAGAAATTTGTTCGAGCATTTTTTTTTCGTTTTCATTTAATATTGGCTCTTCAATTTCATACATTAATTCACCACGCTCATCATCCCAATGAATATGTGCTGTCACAAAAGGCGCTATTAAAACATACCTAACATCAATTTGTGTTTTATTTGAAAAAGTAGGCAATGGTGGAATTTCTGGATTTATATCTATCTTTGGATATTCACTAGAAATACTCTTATCTTTATTTTTATTAAATATAGGAAGTCCTAAAACCATATTCACCTCACTTTTATTTATCGATAATTATCGATAATAATTATAGTTTAAAGAGGTATTTAAATTTAATCTTAAATTGAATTTTCAATAAAAATAACTTTTATATAGTCCCAGGTTTTTGCCTTAAAATGAAACCAATAAATTTTATCCCATTTATTATAGCAATTGGGCTTATTGTTTTGTTTTTCTTTCCAGAACCAGAAACTAATTTTTTGGCATATTTAGGAACAGCGTTATTTTTTATTGTATTAATTATTCTCTTAATAATTTTAGAAAAAAGAAAAAGACGTTAAAAATTATTTCTTCTTTTCTGGTTTTGTCCACTTAAGTCTTTTAAGTTTTCTCTTGTTTTGATGTGTTTTTCTGCATTTGCTTGAACAAAAATGCAGGATTTTTCCATCGTTAAGAACATAAGTAATTCCTATTCCTTCTTCAATCTCTTTTAAACAGATATTACACTTTGCCATTGTTTATCCTTTTATTAACTAAATGCTCCCTTCATTATTTTTCCTTTTATTCTTCTTGCTTCAATTTGTGTCTCTCTTAACATTAAAACATCCCCAATTCTTACTGGGCCTCTAACATTTCTTCTTAATGGCTTGCCTTTATCATAACCGTCAATAATTTTAACTCTTACTTGTGTTAATTCTCCTCTTGTGCCGGTTCTTCCAGATAACTCTTCCACTATTGCTGGCACAGCTGTTGTTGAATAGAATTTTGTTCCCTCTCTTTTCTCTTGGGGTTTTGATTCTTTAGTTTGTTTACCTTTTGCCATTTTTTATTATTTTATTATTACTTAATAAAATTTATTTTTATTTTTTAGCAGCGGTTATGTGAGCAGATGCACTCCCAGATTCAATTACAGCAACTGCTGAAGCGCCAACATTAATTCCTGCTGCGGCTCCAAGTTTTTTCTTGCTGTCAACTGTCTCACACGGAATGCCTTTTTCATTACATAATACTGGAATATGTTGTATTATTTCCTTCGGAGAAACATCACCTGCTATTGCAACAAACTTTGCAGTCCCTCTTTCAATAGCCTTTGTTACTTCATTTATTCCTTTTTCTATTTTTCCAGTTTTTCTTGCTGTTTCAATAATATCATAAGCTGAAACCATTTCTTAACCCTCCTTCATATTTTTATCAGTCATTTGGTTATCTGATTTAAAGAAAAAATCGATTTAAAAAGGTTATGGTTAGATTCATTTTTTATAAAAGAGTATTGTGCTCATGAATATATATTTTATTTTGCAACTTTATTTTTAAACTCAAGAATTTTAATTAATAAATTAGGATAAAAAAATGGTGAGAAAAAAAAGAGTGATGAGAAAAAGCTGTATTGGGTGCGAGGATTATAATTTTTGCAAGCCATGTAAAATATCTTATCTTTATATGCACTATCCAAAACCTAAAAAAATAGAAGATAAAGTTCAAAAAGCGCGTTATTTTTACCTTAATATTAAGCTAGATGATTATGCGGATTGTGCGGGATTTTCGCATAATTTGAATGATTTGACAAAATTAGTAAGTAATATTTTTTATTCAGCAGAGGTATGTGA
This sequence comes from Candidatus Pacearchaeota archaeon UBA284, assembly GCA_002499185.1. Taxonomy (GTDB): domain Archaea; phylum Nanobdellota; class Nanobdellia; order Pacearchaeales; family UBA284; genus UBA284. The sequence goes on from DAKN01000022.1 coordinate 7,738, forward strand.
GGGAAGAACAGTTCATTTTAAAGACCCTATTTTAGATGCTCTTTTAGATAATATAAGAAAAAACTATTTTAGATATTTAAAAATTAATGAAGAAAACTGCAAGAATAATGGTTGTTCTTGGTTTGATTATAATTTAGAAGTGGGAAAAAACAGGGCATATAACCGAGCAAGAATTTCTTTAGAAAAAAAAGCACGCCAGATAATAAAATCATCATTAAAAAGAAAAAAAACAAAAATTAAAAAGGATTTTAATTAATTCTTCCATAAATTTTTTCTCATTTCTTGATTATGTTCTCTAATAGCTAATTTTATTCCAACAGAATTACAATAAAATGCTCCATCAGCAATTTGTTTTATCTTTAATCTATCTTTTTTATTTAAACATTCTTTAGTACGTTTATAATCATAAAAAGTTACTATTCCCAGGCCAGAAGTCAATAGCGAGGTTATCCCTGCTCCAATACTTATTGCTCCAATTGAAGTAATAAATTCTTCAAGACTATTTGATTGAACTAATTGCCCTAATTTTAATGAGGTCAATCCTCCAGCCAACAAAGAATATCCTGCTAATGTAAACTTATTTTCATAAATACATTTAATATAATCTCTTAGATACTCTTGAATATGGTTTGTTTTTATTTTCATTTTAAATTTAAAAGAAAAAAAGAAGAGAGAAGCTTAAATAAAATAAAAAATAAAATAAAATTTAATAGTAAGCTTCAGGTGTTTCCTCTTCTGTTTCTTGTTTCTTGTTTTTCATTAAAGCAACAACTAGCAATGCAATTATTGCAACAGCTAAAATTATTCCTAAAATTAATAATGCTGTGCCCCAATCGAATGATTTGTTGTTAACTTGTGTGTTGAATTGCATTTCCTTAGCACTTCCAGAATAACTTACCTTTGTAATAAAAGGATATCTTCCTGTAGTTGCATCTTCATCAACATTTACAACAACTGAAACAATTCTGCTTTCTCCAGCGCCTAATGTGAAGACTGATGGAGTAATTTGGCTTAAAGCCCATCCATTCAATCCAATTGTCTCAACACTGAAAGTTTCTGCATTGCTTCCAAGGTTTGATACAACAATTTTGTATGTTGCAGCAGATCCTTTTGATGCTTCTGCATATGTGTTCTGAGGTAATACGGTTACGTATGCTGGATTTTGCACAACAATTGTTTTTACTGTTTTTGTACTCAATTCACTGTTGTATGCTTCTGCTTCTAATGTATATGTTCCTATCTTGTCTCTTGGCAAGCTTAATGTAACAGATACTCTTTGTGTATCTTCTTTAGTACATCTTGAACAATCTGTTGGGACTAAATCTCCAAGGTAAACTGTTCTGCTTATTCCAAGTTCTTTGATAGATAATTTAACAAACACATCATCTGCATCATGGTTACCAGTGTTTTTTACAATAACATCTGCGTAGATGTTATTTCCTGGATGGTAAACAGTGTTTGACAAAAGTTCAACACCTAATACATCAAGTTTGTTTGCAACTCTTTGTATAGCTGTGTCAATTCTTGCTTCATCGACACCAGTCAATTCATGTCTGCTTTCAAGTTTTACATATAATGTATATATGTCTCTTGCATCCATATCTTCTGGAAGTCTTATGAAAAGTTCTTTGCTGTATTGATTGTCTTTAAATACATCAAATTCAACAGTTTTGTCAACAAGCTCATTTCTATAGCTGTTTATGTGAATTCTTAGCTTAATGTTTCCTAAATCCTTGTTGGATGTGAAAACAACTTTAACTGGCAATGTTTCTCCCCTGATTAAAGCAGGAGTTGCTGTTTGTGAGGTTATACAATTGTAATAACTTGGTGAAATGCCAGTATAGCATCTACCGCTCCAAACTAAGTTGCCATCAACATAAACTCTTAATGTGTTTATGTCAACATTGTCTTCATGCCATGTTTCAGCTGAAACAGCTGACATCGCAAATAAAGAAACTGCTAAGAAAACCATTGTTGCTAAAATTCCGAAAAATTTTGCGTTCATTTTGGTCTTTGTTTTTTTGTTTAAATTTAATTTTTGTGATTTTAGCCCCTAAGAACTAAAACCTGTTACTATTTCATAGTAAAGGCATATTTATAAACCTTTTGTTTTCCTGTTTTTTGTAACCTACAACAAGTAACAACATCTTTTTTATAGACGTATAACCTAAACAATAGAAATATTTAAGTTATTCGGTTTAAATTAAATAAATAATTAGTTTAATTTTGCTTCAAGAACCTGTAATCCTTGCATTATAATTCTCTTTTGCTCTTCTGGATGGGGATAATGTCTCATTCCAAATACATAATCACAAATTGACTCTATCCTATCTGGGTTTTTCTTCAAAGCAGAAAATATATCCTCTTCCAAGAAACCATACTTTTGTGGAAATTCTTTTTGTGTTTTTTCCCATCTCATTATCATCTCCTTTGTCGGAGTCTTCCCATTCCGATTTGTAAAAAAATTAATTCTTTCATTAACTAAAGAATCTCTTTTTTTAGAATAAATAATTTCCAAATCTCTTAATAATATATTTCCTATTACAACTACCCCTTCTCCTTGTTTTGAAGAATATAACCTATCTCTATATTTTTCTGAATCTAATTTTAAAATAATTCCATGAATAGTAAATGGATCTTGTCCGCTATAAAATGCTTCATGTGTATGTCTATCATTTACTAATAATCTTTCTATATATCCTTCAGCAACATATGGCGTCCAATCAAAAAAAGTTAATCTATCTCCTGTATTTTGATCATAATATCCAAAATAAGATGGTTCTTCACCGTTTACCATGCTTTGTAAAATATTTCTTTCAAAGAATCCCTGTAAGGTTCCCCTGTATAATTCTGGTTTTCTTCCTATTTTTCTTTTTAATTGTTCATAATCTATTTTAACCAGACTTTTATCTTTTGGTGGAATTGATTGTTTCATAGAATCAAAGATAAATTTCTAATATTTAAATCTTGTGTTTTGTTACTCTTTACAAGTCACAACAGAAAATGAAATAAATTTGGATTTTATTTTATCCAATTAATTTCAACATCATCTACTCTTTCTAATGGATCAAAATCTGCTTTATCTAAATCTTTCATGGAGATTTTATGCCCTGATTTAAACATAATTATACCAAGCCATGCAATCATTGCTCCCTGGTCTCCTGCCAAACTTAATGGAACAGAATAAAATTTTGCATTTCTTTCTTTACACATTATATCAAGCATTTCACAAAATCTTTTGTTTGCGCCAACCCCCCCAATCAAAAGCAATTCTTTTTTTTGCAGATGAGCCATTGCTCTTTCGCTTACTTCTCCAAGCATTGCAAAAGCAGTTTCCTGCAGCGAATAAGATAAATCTTCAACATTATACTTTCCGGATTCATATTTTTGTCTTAAATTTGTCAACAAACCAGAAAAAGCAACATCCATTCCCTTTACACTATAAGGCAATTCAATGAAATTTTTACTTTTTTTTGCTAACTCTTCTATTTTTGCTCCACCAGGAAAACCGACTCCGATTAATCTAGCAAAATTATCAATAAAATTTCCTACTCCTGTATCAAGAGTTTCCCCAAATATCCTATATTTTCCAGAAGCATATCCAATTATCTGTGTATTTGCTCCTGAACAAAAAAGGAAAACCGGATTTTTTGCTTTTGTAACAAGTTTACCTATTTCAAGATGTGCAATACAATGGTTAACAGGAATTAGAGGAACATTTATTTTTTTTGCTAAATCTCTTGCAAAAATTGTTCCTTCCTTCAAGCAAGGAGATAATCCTGGAGCATGCGAATAAGCAATTAAGTTTATGTCTTTTAATTCAATTTTAGCTTCTTCAAGTGCTTTTTCAAGAATTTTTTCTTTAATTTCATGATGATGTTTAGCTGCTTCTGTTGGAATTATTCCCCCTTTAACAGAAGTATACATGTCTTTAACATTTGATAAAATTTTACCTTTCTCATCAATAATTCCAATTCCAAAAGTATGTGCTGTGCTTTCAACCCCAAGACAAATTATTTTTTTTGTTTTCTTCATTTTATACTATATAATAAATACTATATAAATATTTAAATCTAATTTGAGTTTTTTTTAAGCGAGGGGAAAATGATATTAGAAGATAGAATATATGGTTCTACAGAAGTAGAAAATCCAGTAATTTTAGAGTTAATAAGCTCTCCAGAAATTCAAAGATTGAAAGATATTTCACAACTCGGCGTTCCGGATGAATTTTATCATTTTAGGGGTTTTAGCAGATATGAACATTCTATTGGTGTTTTCCTTTTACTTAGACGTTGCAGAGCTAGTTTAGAAGAACAGGTGGCTGGTTTGCTTCATGATGTTTCCCATACTGCTTTTTCACATGTTTATGACTGGGTTATTGGAAGAAATGAAAGGGAAGATTCGCAAGATAATGAGCATAAAAAAATTCTACTGAATTCTAATATTCCAAGAATTTTAAGCAAATATAATTTAAATCCTGAAAGAATTTCCAATCTCGAAAATTTTAGACTTCTAGATTTAGAAATTCCTGAAATTTGTGCAGATAGATTTGATTATATGGTTAGAGATCCGCTAACTCCGGAAAGCATAGTTAGAGATTTTATAAAAAGCATAAGGATTTATAATGGAAAAATAGTTTTTTCCGATAAGGATTCTGCCTTGGATTTTGGAAAACATTTTTTAAAGGTTCAATCAGAACATTATGCAAGTGCGGAAACAACGGTAAGATATCATTTATTTTCAGAAATATTAAAAATAGCATTAAATGATAGAATAATTTCAAATAGTGATTTCTCTAGAACAGAAACATCAATAATTGAAAAATTAAAAAAAAGTAAGGATAATGAAATACAAAAAAGATTAAATGCTCTTTCTGGAAAATTAAATTATCGAATAAATGAAGAAAATCCATCAATTATCTTAAAAAAGAAATTTCGGTATGTTGATCCACTATATATTAGTGCGGGTGGACTTTCTAGATTAAGTGAAACTGATCAATTATTTAAAGAGATGATTGAAAAAGAAAGGAGATTGAATGGTCTCGGGACGAGGGTAGATATATTTTTAGTATAAGAAATATAAAAGAATTCTAATAAAAATATAAAAAAATAAAAATAAAAATGCTAACTAGAAGAAATTATTCTTATTTCTTCTTCTTTTTCTTTTTTCCGCCTCTAGCCATTTTTGCTTCACATACGTTTCCTTTTCCGTCAACATAGTAAAGATATCCTGGTTTTCTTTTTATGGCGTTTTTCAAAATTACACTTCCCATTTTTGTCCTCCTTTTTTATTTAGAAGTTTTATTTATTAAGAATGTCTTCTTTTTAAACATTTCCCTCGACGATGTTTTAACTCCCAAATAAGAAATTTCTGATGCTGTCAAAAGGCTTATCGGAATCCTGTTTTTCCGTCGATAAATTAGAATTTTGCTCTTTTATCGGTTCTTTCCTAGCAACCCTGTAAGTTTCATAAAGCTTGTCAACATTTCTTTTGCAAACATAATCGTGATGCCTAAAGCCACCGCCAAATGCCTTTGGAATATGCATCAATTCATGAATTATTGTTCGGATTTTATCTTCTTCGCTTAATTTATCAAAAGTTTCAGATATAAATTCAAGAACATAAACCGGATCTGTTCTTAATGAAAGTTGCATTACTTTAGGCAAGGCATGACATCTTGCGATTGTATGTCTGCTCGCAGAACCTTTGCTCCTCAGACAAAAAACCCTTGATTTATTTACATGTTTCATATTAAGAACACTAACAATATCGTGCATAATTTCAATTAGTTTTTCATCCTCTTTGTAAGTTATCATAAGAAAGCATAAAACAATCAGAATTTAAAGGTTTTCAACAGACAAGATGCTAATTTCTTTAAGAAATTATTCATCCACTTGAGAAAACTTCGTTTTCTGGGCCAAGAAAATTATCAAATTTTCTAGGGTGATTGGACTCCAGCAAAGAATAAAAGAGATTATGTAATTAACAATAGTATATTTAAGACTATAATAAACTATAAAAATAAACAATAAGAGCTTATAATATGGTGATGAATGAAGATTTAATTATAGAGGCAAAAGAATTTTTTAATAGTCATAAACAGGAAATTGGTAAATATGCTAAAAAAGGCAACAAGATAATCCCGTTATCTTTTGAAGAATTAAGTGCTTTTTCCATTGAATTATCTGATAAACTGCTTGAAAGGCCAGAAGAAATATTTTCCTTGCTTTCATTAGCCTTGGAAGAACTTGGCCTAATTAAAGATGCAAGATTAAGATTAATTGGCTTGCCTGAATCATCTAGATTAAAAATTAGAGAAATCAGAGCCCAACATCTTGGGAAAATTATAGAGGTTGAAGGAATTGTAAGACAGGCTTCTGAAGTAAGACCGAAAGTTGTTAATGCTAAATTTGAATGCCCAACATGTGGAGCAATTATTACAGTATTGCAGATTGATTCTAATTTTAGATCTCCAAGCCAATGCAATGGCTGTGGAAGAAAAGCTGGCTTTAAAGAATTAAAAAAAGATATGGTTGATGCCCAAAGACTTGTTGTAGAAGAAACCCCAGAATCCCTGACAGGTGGAGAACAGCCAAGAAGAGTTAATATTTTTTTAAAAGAAGATTTAGTTGATACTAGAATGGAAGAGCGAACAACCCCGGGAAGCAAGGTTAAAGTTATAGGTGTTTTGCAAGAAGTTCCAATTTATTTGCGTGGGGGAAATTTAGGAACAACCTTTGATATTGCGATTGATGCAAATAATATTATTCCAAAAGAAGAATCATTTGAAGAAATTGAAATAAATGATGAAGAAGAATTACAAATTAAAGAAATAGCGGCTGATGAAAGCCTTTACAAAAAATTAAGCGCAAGCCTTGCTCCGAGCATTTATGGACATGATGTAGAAAAATTAGCGATGGTTCTGCAATTGTTTGGTGGAGTAAAAAAAATAAAAGGAGATAAAACATCAACCAGGGGCGACATGCATATTCTTTTAGTTGGTGATCCTGGTGTTGCTAAATCAATTATGCTAAAATTCGTTTCATCAAATGCTCCGAAAGGAAGATATGTTGTCGGAAAATCTGCTTCAAAAGCAGGATTAACTGCAGCTGTTGTCAAAGACGATATTTTAAAAAGCTGGAGTTTGGAAGCAGGAGTCATGGTTTTAGCCAATAAGGGAATTGCTTGTATTGATGAAATAGAAAAAATGGATGAAGAAGATAGAAGTGCAATGCATGAGGCAATGGAACAGCAGACAGTAACGATTACAAAGGCAACAATTCAGGCAACACTTAGAGCAGAAACAGCTGTTTTGGGTGCAGCAAATCCAAAACTTGGAAGATTTAATTTTGAAGATCCAATTGCCAATCAGATTAATATGAGTCCAAGTTTACTTAACAGATTTGATTTAATATTTACTTTAAAAGATGTTCCTCAAAGAGAAAGAGACGAATTAATTGCAAGCCATGTTTTATTGGAACATGGAGAACCGGTATTGCATTACAAAGAAATTATCGATGCAGCATTATTAAGGAAATACATTGCATATGCTAGACAAAACATCAAGCCAACGCTGACACCTGCTGCAGCAGATGAAATCAAAAAATTTTATGTTGATATAAGAAATCCAAAAGGTGGTCCAAATGAAGGAAGAATTGCGATTAGCGCAAGACAACTAGAAGCATTGATAAGATTGAGTGAGGCAAGTGCTAAAGCAAGATTGAGCAAGAAAGTTACAAAAGAAGATACAGAAAGAGCAATACAAATTTTAAAACACTCATTATACCAGGTTGGTTTTGATATGGAAAAAGGGGTTTTTGATATTGATAGAATTGCTACAGGGATAAGTGCGAGTGAAAGATCAAGAATATTAGCTGTTAAAGAAGCATTATCCAAACTCGAAACAAAACTCGGAAAATTAATTCCCATGCAAGATTTAAGATTAGAACTGGAAGAAAAAGTCACAGAAGATCAGCTTGAAGAAGTAATAGATAAATTAAAACGAGAAGGCGATATTTTTGAACCAAAAAAAGGATTTGTGCAAAGAGTTTAAAAATTATAGGGGAAAAATCATGAACAAAAATAAGAAGATTAACCGAGTACCTAAACAAAAAGAAGTTTTTATTTGTAGGGCAAAATATTTAGATTGGGGTTATAGAACAAATATTCCTAAACCTAAAGTTGAAAGCTGTTTTGTTGTATTTAATTTAGATTCCTTATTTTTTGTAGATGTTCCATTAAGAGAAATAGCTGATTTTTTAGTAAATGGAAATAAATTTTCAGCCCAAGAACCTTGGTACAAAAAAGATAAAGAGCCGAAAATGATTTACGAACCGCCAATTAACCAAATAGCTATGTCCATTAATGATTATTGGGGTAGAAAGCCCATTATCACTAAATTATATCTCCTTTATCCTCTTGGGGCAAAATCTGCTAGAAAACTAGAAAGATATCTTGTTGATATGATTTAATTGTCCGCCCAAATGAAATTTCCACAAAGATGAAATTAAAATCTCAAGTTCTTCTGTTTATTTTACTTCAATAATCTTTATAAAATCCTGTTTAATTGTATAAATATGGCAAACGAATTCAAAAAAAGAAGAACAGCATTCAAGTATAGCATTGGAATGATCTTAAATGGAACTCCAAAAATAGTTGACAATAAATTTCAATTTCAGGAAATAAATGGAATTGGTGTTTTACGAACAAACATCGTCGGAAATGTTGTTGACAAATATGTAAGTGATCAAAAACCATATAGTAATTTAACTCTTGATGATGGTACTGGCAATATAAGAATTAAGGCATTTGCAGATAATGCCCAAACTTTAATGCCTTTTGAAATTGGAGATTGTATAAAAATTATTGGTCTTATCAGATTTTATAATGATGAAATATATGTTGTCCCGGAATTAATAACAAATGTTGACCCGCAATGGTTGATTGTAAGAAAACTTGAATTAATCAAACAATTCGGGCAAGAAGCTTATGAAAATACAAAAGCTCAAGAAATAATAAAAGAAGAACGGGAAGAAAAAGAGCTCGACCAGCAGATCGAACAGGAGAATTATAATAGTTATTTAAAAAATAAAGATGAAAAAAGCAAAATAAATCCAAATGAATTCTTGCAAAGTTCATTATCCTCTACAAACAAACCAAAAATAGAACAGCCAGATGTTGAAATTGAAAAGATTGATTTTTCTTCAGAGAAAAATATTGGGGGTGCTTTAGAAAATCAAGAAAAAAATGAGGATACTTCTTTAAAAAGCACAATTCTCCAGAAATTAAAAGACAACGACATATATGGTGGTATAGATATTGACAGATTGATTATGGATTTAACTGCCCCTGTTGAAGATATAAACAAGTTAATTTTGAGTTTTATAGAAGAGGGAATAATTTATGAACCAAGACCCGGAAGAATACAGCTTCTATAAAATTATATAAAAAAATATAATAATCCTTATATATTCCTGTTCTTTTCTTCTTCATGCAGATTGAAGATAAATTTTTGCCCGGGGAAGAATCAGATTCTGCTATTTCTTTTGAAAGAATGCTTTCTAATATGGAAGAAATTGAGAATAATATTATTTCTTTAATAGAGATCACAAGGGGAGAAAAAAGAAAATTATATTTTAGGAGAGATGAGAAAACAATTGAAAAAGGAAAAAATAAAATTTATTGGCTGTTTCTTGGAAGCAGTTTAGGCAATAAAACAATCTTATGGGAAAAATATAATCTTCCCGTTTGTCCAAATCAATATTTGCCAGATTCTTCATATCCCGAGCTATTACAAGAATATAATAAAAAAACTAATTCTGAAAAATTTGAAAAATCAAAAGCTATATAAATGTTCCAAATCGTTTGTTTTTTGCTTTAAATTTTAATTTTAGATAAAATGGCAAAACAAACAAAAAAAGTAAAAGGAAGTATTCCAGTATATTTCCCTGATGGGGAAAGTTATTCTATTTTCTGTCAAGGAATTGTTGAAATAACTGAAGGAAAAGGCAAAATTGTTTATACACAAAAAGTATCCTACGAAGGACTTGGAAAAATAGCTTTACCAAAAGGAACAAAAATCGGAAATAGATCCCTTGAAGATGGGATAATTTTAGATCCATTTGCTTGTGTTCCAGATTGCATTGCAAGAATGGTGTGCGAAGCATTAGGATGCTATAACCGAGATAAAAAATAAATTTTAAATCTTTTTATTCTTTTTTATTTTAGTTTATAACAAAGATAGCGCATGCTTTACCCCTTGAATTTCAATAACGCTATTTTCTTCTATTATTCCTGTCTTAATGCCTAAATTGCACGATTCTTCTCCAACAAAATTAAAGCAAGAATCTTCGCTTTGTTCTTCCTTAAGAATCTCCATTATTTCGTCTTTATCTTCAAACAAATCACCCTTGTAAAATTTTTCATTAATATCTAGCTGGAAATTTCCTTCTTCAATTTTTTTTCCAATTAAATCAGAGTCGCAAACAGCAACAATTCTTCTGTACGCTTCATAAATTTTGATATAAACTGACATTTT